>JAXDBN010000132.1:0-14290 GCA_034678805.1 Syntrophomonadaceae bacterium | reverse complement strand
GAGTGCGTGGGGCAGTGCCAGGCAACCCCGGTTATAACCATAAATAGCAAACCTTACGGAGATGTGACGGCAGAAAAAGTAGGCGACATTTTAGCCGCTTACAAGTAATGGAGAAAGGAGGGACTATAGTGGCAGAGGAAATGCGCATTGTTCTGCGCAACTGTGGGAAAATAGATCCACTTAAGATTGATGATTATATTAATGCCGGCGGATACCAGTCAATTAAGAAAGCCCAGGAAATGGGCCAGGCTGCAGTTATCGACGAAGTCAAGAAATCGGGGCTGCGCGGACGCGGCGGAGCTGGATTTAATGCAGGCATGAAATGGAGTTTCAGTTATGGCACCCCGGCTGACCAAAAGTATGTGGTCTGCAATGCCGACGAGGGTGAACCTGGAACCTACAAAGACCGTATCATAATGGAGAATGATCCTCATACCCTTTTGGAAGGCATGGCCATCTGCGGGTACGCTATCGGCGCTACCAAAGGATTTATCTACTGCCGGGGTGAATACCCGTACGTAGTTGAGATTCTGAATGCAGCCATCGACCAGGCCAAAGCCTCAGGCGTGTTAGGAAACTTTGATGTCGAGGTAAGGATGGGCGCTGGAGCCTATGTTTGTGGTGAGGAAACTGCTCTGATCGAATCTATCGAAGGCCATCGCGGCGAACCTCGTTTCAAACCACCCTTCCCCGGAGTAGCCGGCCTGTGGGGCAAACCCACCGTGGTCAATAACGTGGAGACATTTGCTAATATACCGGTCATCCTGGAGAAAGGTGCAGACTGGTTTGCGGGCATTGGTGCTCCCAAGTATCCTGGTACCAAAGTATTTACCCTTACTGGCGATGCAGTCAACAAAACATTCTTTGAACTGCCCACCAACGCAACAGTCCGTGACGTAGTCTACGGCATGGGCGGCGGAGTTGCCGGCGGTAAGAAGTTCAAAGCGGTCCAGATCGGAGGAACTTCAGGAGGATTCATTCCTGAGTCGCTGCTGGATACGCAGGTTGATTTTGATTCCATGTCAGCAATTGGAGCCACCTTGGGATCAGGAGCAGTATTCGTAATGAATGAAGATACAGATCTGGTGGATGTAATCGAACGGATCACCAAGTTCTTCGAACACGAATCCTGTGGAAAATGTACTCCCTGCCGGGAAGGCACCAAGAGGATGCACGAGATAGTCCACCGGGTGAATAGCGGCTTGGGCTCTGCTGAGGATCTGGCCTTATCAGAGAGATTAGGAAAAGTGATGTCAAGGGTTTGTTTGTGCGGCTTGGGCCAGGCTGCCCCGGCTCCGCTGCTGACAACCTTAAATCATTTCCGGAATGACTTTAACGCCAAGCTGGGTTAATTACCACAACATGTTAGGGTTTATTTATTAACGAAAGGTGATGTAGATAATATGAATTTCATGTCTCCTGCGGAAATAGCCGCAGCGGTATGTAATGCCGGAAAGGTCAAAGCCGAAATGGCGTTTGGCAAGCTATTCCTGCTGGCCATCCTGGCCGGTGTATACATCGGTTTCGGAGCCAACCTGGCCACCAAGATCGGCTCCATGGAAGGTTCCGGTACATCCGGGGGCCAGTTCCTGTTTGGCGCAGTCTTCTCTGTAGGTCTGATGCTGGTAGTTATCGCCGGTGCCGAACTGTTCACCGGCAACAATATGGCTTGTATGGCCTCGGTTATGAATGGCCAGGCCGGTTGGGGCGGACTGCTCTATAACTGGACAGTCGTGTGGATTGCCAACTTTGTTGGATCACTTTTATTAGTGTATATCATTTACTACGGCGGATATTGGGGCTCCGTAGACGCTGCTACCGGCGCTGTGGTTATAAGCGCTCATGGCAGCAAAGCCTTGGCTATCGCCAAAGGTAAATTGACTCTTACTTGGGGCCAGGCTTTCTTCCGGGCTATCTGCTGTAACTGGCTGGTATGTCTGGCGGTTTGGATGGCCTTCGCGGCGAAAGACATCGCCGGCAAGATCTTCGCAATCTTTTTCCCGATCATGGCCTTCGTTTCCAGCGGATTCGAGCACAGTGTTGCAAACATGTTCTTTATCCCCATGGGTGTTACTATCGCCCAGGGAGCTCCCGAAGCAGCCGCTACCGCTTTAAAGATGAGCCCTGATGCGGTACTGGCCCTGTTCAATTATCAGACCACCTTAATGAATAATATAATCCCGGTTACCCTTGGCAATATCGTCGGCGGTGCATTCTTCGTAGGCTTCTACTACTGGTTGGTCTACCTAAGAAAACCCGCTGCTGCCAAGCAGGACAAGTCAGTAGCCGCATAAGTTAAATAGTTGAGGGAAGGGTTTATCGTTTGATAAGCCCTTCCCGAAGCATAAACCAAACTGAATAAAGAACAAGGGGGGAAAGCTATGGATATTAAAGAATTTGATGCCATCATGGATATGGCTATTGCAGCCGAAGTTGAAGCCTATGAATTCTACAGCAATGTAGCCGCCATAAGCAAGGATGACAGCATGAAAAAGATCTTCGGGGAGTTGGCCCAGGAAGAATCAGGCCACAAGGTTTCCCTGGAGAGCATCAAGTCAAAGGAATTGCAAAACTTTTCCTTTACCACTGCAACCGATTACAAGATCTCGACTACGGTAGATATGCCGAAACTGTCCATGGACATGAAGCCGGCTGATGCCATCGCCCTGGCGATGAAAAAAGAAGAAGAAGCCATGAAGATGTATACTGGTCTGGCCAATGCCGCTACAGACACAGAGAAAAAGGCGCTCTTCATGAGCCTGGCCAATATGGAATCGGGCCATAAAGCCAAAATGGAAGACCTTTACACCCAGACTGCTTTCCCAGAGGTGTGGTAAGAACAGACCTCTGCAATAAAGCATGCCCAACTTAATAACGAATCTGTTTTAGATATATGATACTCCCATCATATATATTTACCACCAGATTCATGTTCGCCGGAAGACCTTTCTGCAAAGAAAAGTCTTCTGGTTTTCTACGCCTTTTTATAGTCCGCTGACCTTGTTAAAACCGTTAACCAGGGATCAATTTTGTCTTTGGTATTATGAAAATGATAACTTTCACAATAATTGACAGGCTTTCAGGGTGGACCTATACTGTAATTGGGCTCCAAGGAATTCCTAAGACGGATGACCGGACAGAGCCGGAAGCAGAAACGGAAAATCACCCGCAGAACGAGTTACCAGTGAAGGAATTCACTATATCCAAGGGAGATCAACGAGAACTAGTTTATACCAGGGAAGCGATACGGAAGTCGAGGTTTATGGCAGGTCAGCAATGGGTGAAATAAGCTTACGGTGGAAGTAAAGTGCAGCTGATATAAACCAGGAGTAAGTGAAATCCTGGCAGACGAAGGTAGCAAGGGAAGCTGGAGATAGGAAACGAAGCGGAAGGTGAGGAAAGGTTAGAAGTTGACAAAGGTTCGTTGGAGCCCTTGTGTGGGGGAACACAAGAAAGGATCTGCCTTAAGACCGGCAGATCCTTTTGATATTGGGGATGTTTTAGGTTGGTTGAGATCCGTTGGCAGCGGCCAACTGCTGGTTGTGTTTCTTAATTTCGGCGAACTGGTCAGCCACATAATCAGGAGTAAACCTAAATCCCCCTCGAACCCAGGCAATAACCAGACCCAACCAGGAAAACGCTTTGTAGTTCGCCCGCAGTTCCATATCGATCGCAGGTGAGGAGGGAAGATGCTTAAGTTCCTCATAAGCAAGGTGTTTGAGCACATCAACTATCCGATGCAGGTAGGCCGAGGGCAAATCCCGGTTAAATATCACCTTATAAAACTCCGTATAGCGATAGACATGCTCGAATAGCCGAATCACTGAAGCAGAAATCTGGGACTGGTTGGCCGGGTCCTCAAGATAGCTGAGGTAGGAGGTCTCCAGGTCTGCCACCACATCGTCTTCTATTTCTCTCAAAAGTAGATCGGTGGAATTATAATACTTGTAGAAGGTGGCCCGGGTCAGCCCAGCATGGGCTACCAACTCAGTGATTGTGATATCCTCCAGCTTTTTGGTCTGCATCAAAGCCAGCAGGGAATCCCGTAGCTTCCGCTTGCTGAGCCTGATCCTTTTGTCATTGCTGTTATCGCGCATGGGACATCTCCATGAAATTTTGATAAAGTAGCTCTTTATATTACTTGTATCTAGGCAACAAAACTGGTTACTATATTATTCCATAAATCAGATCGGCGCAAACAAAAATCTACATAAAGACACCACAGTAGAAAGCCGCTCTCCAAACTGTTAAAGTTGCCCACAGCTGCTTTAAGCAGGATTATCGCTCAATCGACGCGCTTGATGCGCGCCAAAACCATGGCTTCCGATTCTATTGCCTGGCTCTTAGCCCTGGATATATTGACTCAATTTGGGATGCATTTTAAACGGCGGGTCTAAGTATACCGCCCGATAAGGCCAGTTCACGGTTGGCGCAGTATTTATCCATGGCGGTGACCACATACGATTCCTTGTAACGCGGCGGGGTTATGGTTATCGGCCACATGTGCTTGATTATGATGTCTCGTTCCACTTTGTTGAGCGGGAAGATCTTCTCGGCGTTCTCCAAAGCTATACCGGGATGGCGGAAACAATGAATGCCACGATCCGGTTTGGTTACGTGGGAATCATAAAAATAGAAATCATGCAGTAATCCTCCCCGGGCTGCCGACTGGTAATCCAGGCCCAGTCGTTTGCATATATGGTAGCTCAGATAAGATACATGCAGGCAGTGCTCCAACCTTGTGACGTTATAGTGGTGGGTGAATTGGTCCAGCCCAAATATAATCTCGTTCTCGGTCACATCGCTGATGCAGCGGCTATATTCCTGTTTGGCCATATGGCTCACGTTTAAGTTTAGTTTGGCTGCAATTAAATTAATCATCCCAAAAATTATAACAGCTTTGCGTCGTTTTTGCATCAGAAAAGCGGAGCAAAAATCCGCAGCACATCCTGGGCGAATTTGGTGCGCCGGGGCCGGTTTCTCCATTCCTCCAGATTGATTTCCTCGCTGGCTGCAAATATTTCCAGCATATCCGTTTTTATGTCCTCCACTACCGGGGCCTGGTGGACAAACACCCCATTTTCGAAGAGGAGGAAGAAGCTGCGGTAATCCATGTTGATGCTGCCGATTACTGCACTGTTATCACTTACTATCGTCTTGGCATGCATGAAGCCCGGGGTATACTCATAGATCCGAACTCCGGCCTCCAATAAGGGTTCGTAATTGGAGCGGGTCACCATATGGACGTACCAATGATCCCAGGTTTTAGGCGTGACAATCCGGACGTCGATACCGCCTTTGGCTGCCATACACAAAATATCCTGCATGGAGTTGTCTATGACCAGGTAAGGGGTGGTAATCCATACATATTGCTGGGCTCCGGAAATTATCTGCAGGTAAACCTCCTCGGCCGGATTATTGGGGTTGTTGACCGGGCCGTCAGCAAAAGGCTGGTAGTAGCCGGCAGCTTCAACTTTTAGGGAAGGCTGGTAACTGAGGTAATCTGACTTGTTCTCGGTTTCTGAGTCCCACATCTGCAGGAAAGTCACGGTGAGTCCCCACACCGCTTCTCCCTCAAGCCTTATGGCGGTGTCTTTCCAATGCCCCAGCTTGCGGTCCAGATTTACGTATTCATCTGCTATATTAGTTCCGCCGGTATAGCCGATATTACCATCAATAACGGTTATTTTTTGATGGTTGCGGTAGTTGATGAACATACGGAAAATATTCGCATGGAGGGGATTGAACATTAATACCTGGATACCCTCACTGCGCAGCTGTTTAACAAAACGGTTGGAGATTTTGGTTATGCTGCCGAATTCGTCCATCAGTATCCGTACTTCTACCCCCTGGCTGGCTTTAGTACGCAGGATATCGTGAATGCGATCCCATATGAAACCTTCGGCGATAATAAAATATTCAATAAAAATGAACCGGCGGGCATGTTCGATGTCGACGATCAGCTGCTCGAACTGCATCTCCCCCAGGGGATAGTAATCTGCCCGGGTATGGTTGTAGACCGGAAAGCCCTCGCTGCTTAAATAAGTGCAGATTCGGTGTTGAGATGGATGCCCCTGTATGTATTCATCATACACCAGCGGGTCCTGGCGGACAAATTGATTACCGTATCTTATATTTTCGCGGATAATGTGGCTCCGGCGGTGGGTCAGCCCAGTGGTTCCCCATAAGAGGAATAAAATATAACCGAAAACAGGCAGGGCCATCATCATTATCAGCCATACAATCGTATAGGCCGAGTTACGGTCCCGGGCTACCAGCAGGGTCACGGTCAGAGCACCGGCTATTTCCAGCAGGAAATAGAGATAGATAGCCTGCTGACGCAAGATTTCTACCAGGTGAAACAGGAAGACTAATTGAGCCAACAGGGCCAAGGCCACCATGGCCATCTTTACCGTGCCTGGTGTACTTAGTCTTTTCTTTTGGGCGGCCACGCTGGACTGGCTTATTTCATTCATTGGCGCCGTACCCTGCCGAGTTCAGCCATTCGCTTATATAGGGACCGGAAAAAGATCATCAATATTTTGTACAACATAGTATCGCCCTCATATTGTAACAGTATCGTTTCATTAGAATAATAATACTAAACTTTTCCAAAGATTTATATTTTATGCATTGACTGATGAGTTTTGTGAATCGTATTTTTTTTTGAGATACATGGGGTAGAGTACTGCTGTTACCACCGTGCTAAGTATAGTCAGGGCCAAGACAATTATAAAACCGAGTGAGGTAGGGTCACTTATCGTATATCCTAAAAAGGTGTAGAGAACCATACTGGGAAACAGGCCCAGCATGGTTCCCAGGATATAAGACCGGTAAGGGGTACCTAGAGCGCCCATAAACATTGAAGCCAGTTCTACAGGTATGAACCCAATAATTCTTATCGCAAACGCGAACAATGATCCATTTTGGTTTTGCAGATAGACCAGCTGCTGCAGCTTGGGGTAGCGGAGGTAGATTTTATCAACCATGCTGGTTCCGTAAAAGCGGCCAAAAATGAACGGCAGGGTCGCTCCTATCCATATCCCGATGGTATTGAGGCCTATGGCCACCGCTGGCCTAAACAGTAACCCTGCTGCCACGTAGAGCACAATAATCGGTACTACCAGAGCCAGGGTCTTAAGCAGGTACAGGGCCAGGAAGATCAGAGCGGCGACTGAAGGATGATCAGCGACGACGTGGATTATAAAGTCGACAGTTAACTGGTCGCGGTAGTAGAGAGCCAGAATAACCAGGATTACTATAAGGGCGGCCGTAAAGCCCAGGGATATTTTGCTGTGAGTTTCAAACGTTACCGGGCTTGATGATTCGTTCATAACGATCCCCTGCTCTCAAATAGTTGTCCGCTATAATGGTGCCATGCTACTGCATACTATGCAAGAATCCTAATACTGGTAGCAGCTATCTATTTCCAGGGAACAATCTGGGCGCAGTCTATCCAAAAATAACTTGTGTTCCAAAAATCTGCCTTTTCCAATATTGTAGCAAAAATCTCTCCTTAATTGGATAGGAGATGCCGTGATCCGTTCGGTATCATAAACGGACAATAATAAAGAGCCGCTGCAGTATCCCTGGCAACGGCTCCTGGCTGTCTGTTCGGAGAGTTGTTTGGCGCCCCATAATACTCTTGTATTTATTCGTTTATTGCCTAAACCGTCTTGTGGGCTAATCGCTTCCGGGCCATGACCCCCAAGCCCAATAACAATACTGTAAGCAGGGAAGCAGCTATTACTGCCGTGTAATCCCGGTGATATAGATTAGATCCGATATAGGCCGAAAGCATAATGCCCGGAACCCGAGCGGTGGTAGCGGTAAGGCAGAATTCAAGCGGATCTATGGGTGTAACCCCGGCTATATAAGTCATGGTATCTTTGGGCAGACCTGGCATCAGGAAAAGCAAAAACAGGATCAATTTCGACTGCGGTTTCCTGACCAGCGCATCAATTTTGGCCATCTTCTTTTCTCCAAAGACCGCTTTTAGAAGCGGATAACCCAGGAGCCGGGCGATCCCGAAGGAAAGGATGGTACCGAGAAGAGATCCAAGGACTGCATATACCGTACCCAGCCAGGTCCCATACAAATAACCGCCCGCCAGCTGAACGAATTCACCCGGCAGGGGGATAAATACAATCTGGGATGCCTGTAGGAGTATAAAGACCAAAAAACTTTTAATTCCAAAAGAGGATAGGAATTGCCCTAGTTCCTCCTGGTTTCTAACCATTCCAGTCAGGGTATGGCCATATGTGATACTTGTGTAGATTATCAGGGCGGTGGTTATTATAATCCCGCCGGAATAAAGTCCGATCTTTAGTTTTCGGTCCATTCTTCTTCCGAGCCTTTCTGTTCTGCCATTTATTCATTCCATAATATCTTATCCGCTGTTATGCATAAATATGATACCGGTATATTTCAACAGTCCCTAAAATCTTAATATACATGGCGCCAAAATACCAGTACATTATCGAAGCTGGATTTAACTGATAAAAGGACTTTGGGCGGACTTCTGGAATTTATCCGGGGTGATGTTTCCTGGAACCATGCCAGCCCAAGTGCGATATAATATGATTTGGGAGACCTAAGGCCGGTTTTGGCCTAAAAAGCTGCCAGAATGACAAAGAAGTGCCTAAAATTATTAAGTCCTGTCATGACCGGGCGGCCAGGATACTGCAGGAAAATCGCTCTAAATTGGATGAGTTGGCTCAACACCCGGTAGAGAACAGCTGGTCGATTTATTGAGATTCTGTTTAGTATAGGCAGTATCATGGCAAAAAGGGCCCTATTCGGGGGCATCTTGCTGGTATTTGTCGTCAGCCAGTGTATTCCCTTTTAATACCTGCAGTGGTTAAATTAAAACAGGCAGCAAAACAGGAGGGAGATCATATGGAAAAGAACGTTCATTGGGATAACCTTAAAAAGACAATTGAGATGTTAAAAAACATTCATCAGATCAACGCCCAAAATCCAGTCCTGGCACAGTATGAAAAAGGTTTTCTGGACGCCTTGACTACCATAGAAATGGCTATGTATACCATAGAAACCCAGAATATTATGGCCGATAGCGTCTCCCAGTTCTGGAGCCTGTTCAAGTTTCCGGACTTTAATTTCGGCCAGGATGGATCAGACGATAAGCAAGGTAAAGACAAGTAAGGGAGCATAAGTGGCTTAGAAGACTAAATTATCAGTAAGTCGGTATTATTTCGGCGCAGTTGTCTTTTGGGGCAGCTGCGCCTTTATAATGGAACACCTATTTATCCAGTTCAACCTGAATTTTTCCCGCCATTCTCCGGCCCAGCGCAACTTCCGATTTGCCTACCTTCACCACCAAGGGACCGCGCATGGGGTGTTTGGCCATCAGCTGCAGACTGGCCCCGTTCAGGATACCGAATTCATAAAGTTTCTTGGCCAGGCCCTGGCCCTCAATATTTACCACCCTGGCTTTTTGGCCGACTTCAATATTAGTAAGATACATATATAAGCCTCCTTATAAAGCCGCCGGCAGGATAATATTCAGCGAAATCCCTACCGCGAAAGAAGTTAATAAACCCATCGCCAATATCTTCAGCAATGCCTTGTAGCCAAGCTCGCGGATGGTCATCACCATGCTGGGCAGGCAGGGCAGCGATAATGCAATCATAGCTATGGCTACGGTGGCCTCGCGGGGCGTCATGGCAATGTTTAACAATACCAGCGGAGCAAGGTAACGCTGGAATACTGTTATCAGTACCGCTACCAGCGCTTCGGCCGGAATCCCAAACATACCGCGGCTCAGAGTTTCCAGGCCGCGAAAGTATTCTAACGCCCCCGAATCAATCAGGATTCTCATCCCAATATTCATCACCAGCAATAAGGGCAGCACCTCCGTGAAAAAACCAGCCAGCCGGCTTCTGCTTTTTAACCATACATTATGAGCCGTGGGTACCCGTAAAGGCGGCAGCTCATATATAAACTCGGCTTGCTCTACCTTCCGGCTCAACAGCAAGGAAAGGATCAGAAACACTGACAGCATGGTCACTAGAATAATGCCCAGCGATGCATTGAAAGTCGCGATCACCGCAGAAAGAACCCCCAGAGTTGCCGAGCAGGGAATCACTATGCTTAGCAACGTCACTACCAGAAAGCGCTGGTAGGTATCGGGGATAATACGGGTAGCCATAATTGCCGGCGTGCGGCACCCGAAACCCAAAGCCAGCGGTATGATTCCCTGCCCGGATATCCCCAGAAAGCTGCCCACTCGTTCCAGGGCTACCGAGTAACGCGGCAGCAATCCGGTATCTTCCAGCACTGACATCAAAAAGCTGACATAAAGCATGGCCGGCATGATTATCGTAAAGGGAATAATCAATCCTTCCGGTACCGCCAATGACAGTATCCGGGTTAATCTACCCGGGGGCAGTATCTGCTGCAAAAATGTCTGCAGCATGTTGGATACTGGCATCAGCAGTTCGTTTATGGGTCCCTCACTAAGAGAGATGAACTGCAGTAAAGCGTAAAATGCCAGGTACACAAGTACCAATAGAAAAATGATGCCCCCGAAGCTATGGTCGATGAATTTCTGCATACTGTCCAGCTGGCTGCGCCGTTTATTACCTATTTTCTGCAGTACTGCCTCCGCTGTTTGGCGGGCTTCCTCGGCCCGCAGCTGATCTGCTTCGTTTATACATTCGGTACGATGCTGCTGGCATTTGAAACAATTACCGGAGCAGTCGCTGGCGGCCATACTGACCGGGATGATGATATTGCGCTTACCTGGGGAAGCTATGGGTCGGCCATGGATAAACGATTCAATGGCGCCACCCAGTTCCAGAACCCCTTCTCCGGTAACTGCTGAAAAGGGTATAACCGGACAGCCTAACCGGGTCTTTAACTTATCTATATCCAGATGGTAGCCCTGCTTCCGGAAAGCATCGATCTGGTTTAAGACCACGATCATAGGGATCTCCAGGGCCAGCAGTTCATAAGTCAAGACCAGGTTGCGATTGAGATTGCTGGCATCTACCACATTTAGAATCAGATCGGGCTGCTCTTTCTCAATTAGGTCCAGGACCTGAACCGCTTCCCCGGCCGAGGCCAATGAATAAACACCCGGAGTATCAAATAGTTCAGCCTCGTGATGACCAAACATATCTGTAATCCTGGTTATCTCCAGTGAGGTCCCCGGGTAATTGGAGACCATTATGCGGCTGCCGGTCAAACGGTTCAGGACCGCGCTCTTGCCGGAATTAGGATTGCCAATGGCAACTATCTTAAACACTTTCTCCTCCAAGGATAATAATAATCATTATCAAACAATTCTTAAAAAAATTTAGCTCTGATTGCACTTTGGGCAGACTGCGTAAATAGTCAAGCGGTGGTTTACAACGGAGAAACCTTGTTGCTCAATCTGCCTTTCAATATCGTTCAAGAGATTCTCCTCTAGTTCAAAAATCCGGCCGCAGCTCAAACACTGGACATGATGATGGTGGTGGCTGGACTCATCAGCCAACTCATAACGATGTTTTCCTTCATCAAACCTGGTTTTATATAGGATGTCCAGGCTGGCCATCCTCTCTAGGGTACGGTAGACCGTTGCGATACCCAGGTTGGGAGCCTTTTGCCGGGCTGCGCTGAGTACTTCTTCGGCGGTGAGATGCTCACCCCGGGATGCCTGCATGACCTCCAGAATCACTTGGCGCTGGCGGGTCATCTTATATCCGCCCTGATCCATCTTTTCCTTAATAAGCTGGTCCACTTGCCCCACCTCAAAAATGATAATCATTATCAATTACATTCTATTATGATCTAAGTGGTTTTGACAAGCAAGTTTCAATGAAAGTAATTATTGCAAATAACCTATGCCTGGGTCAAGTCCATGGAATATGGCTGATTGGCTTATGTTTTTAATAAAAAGGATTATTTGTGGAGCCAATAAATAAAAACTTCAAGCGAGAAAAAACCAAGTTTGCAGCCGTATCATTGTGCTACCTTTCGGATTTATTATTATCCACAGGTTTTATGCCTTGCTTTTCCATGGCTGCTTTGAGCTTTTCGCCCAGGCTTTGGGATATATCTTCCTGATCACTAAATTGTTTGATGAGCCGTTGATTAATCTGCTGGGCCTTTTTGGAACTACCCAGGCTAATATGATCGTTCTCTTTCTCCGGTTGCCGGTGACCGCAACTACGGTCGGGACACACCAGTATTTTGCCCTTCTTGCCATTGACAATAAGCATGTTTTTTCCGCACACCGGGCACTTGCTCTTGGCAACATTGGTGGCTACATACACGGTCTGGTCATCCTTTACCCCTTTCACCATCTCATTGGCGCTCTGGCGGATGCCCTTTATAAACTGCAGTTTGCTGCCTTGGCCGCGGGCGATCTCGGTAAGTGTCTTTTCCCATTCAGCGGTTAGTTCCGGTGATCGCAGGGCAGCCGGGGCGAGGGGAATCAATTGAATCCCCTTGGAAGTAGGCACTAATTCCTTGCCGTTCCGCTCAATATAGAAAGTATTAAGCAGTTTCTCGATTATCTCTGCCCGGGTGGCTGGTGTGCCCAGGCCACTGCCTTTCATCGCTTCCCGCAGTTCTTCGTCTTCAATGAATTTGCCGGGGCTTTCCATGGCCGTAAGCAAAGTAGCTTCGGTATAGCGGGCCGGCGGCTTGGTTTTGGCCTTGTTGAGTTTACAGCCCTTAACCGCCTTGCGGCTGCCTTTTTCCTGCTTACTCAAGATCTGTTCGGGCAATTTTTCCTGGTCCTGTTCATCCTTTTCAGCTACAGCCGCTGTTACCGCCCGCCATCCCAGGTCCTGTACAACTTTTCCCCGGGAATGGAAGTTCTCCCCGTTTACAGCGGTGATCAAGGTGGTTTGATCATAACGGTAGGGAGGATATAAAACCGCGATAAAGCGTTTAGCGATCAGGTCATAAAGCTTCTTTTCTTCCAGACTTAGAGAAGCCAGCACCAATGGCTGTTCCGTAGGGATTATGGCATGATGGTCGGTAACCTTGCTGTCATCTACCAGCCGCTTTCCGGGGCTGAGTTTCTTCTGCAGCAGCGGTCTGACCAAATCAGCATAAGGACCGACACCCATGGCCTGTAACCGCGCCGGCAGGGTAGGCACAATATCCTGGCTCAGGTAGCGGGAATCGGTCCGGGGATAGGTCACCAATTTATGGTCTTGATATAGATTCTGCAATATGGATAATGTTTTCTGGGCAGACAGGTTTAATCTGCGGTTGGCGTCCCGCTGCAGTTCGGTCAGGTCGTAGGCCAACGGGGGAGGATCACTCTTGGCTTCCCGGCGAATATCGGTAATAGTGCCGGTCTGACCCTGCACCCGGGTTATAATATCCTGGGCCTGGTTCTGGTCAAATATCCTGCCTTGTCCCTTCTTGCCGCGCCAATCACCGAAATAATCACCGAAGTCAGCCCGGATAGTCCAGTAATCCACCGGTTTGAATTGCTGTATCTCTTCTTCCCGCTTGACGATCATGGCCAGGGTAGGAGTCTGCACTCGTCCGGCAGTAAATTGGGTATTGAATTTACAGGTCAGGGCCCGGGTGACGTTGAGGCCGATCAGCCAATCCGCCTCGGCCCGGCACACCGCTGAATCGTACAGGTTGTTGTATTCGCTGCCGGCTTTTAAGCGGGCAAAACCCTCTCGGATGGCTCCGTCTGTCTGGGATGAGATCCACAGCCGTTTAAAGGGCTTTTTCCACCCGGCCTTGGCCATTATCCAGCGTGCTACCAATTCACCTTCCCGTCCGGCATCGGTAGCGATCACCATGTCTTTGATGTCACCGCGCTGCATCAAGCCTTTGACCACCTGGAACTGGGAGGTGGTCGGTTTAATAACCTTGAGCTTCATTTTATCCGGCAGCATAGGCAGGTCTTCCATGCGCCAACTTTTGTACTTCTGGTCGTAATCCTCGGGTTCAGCCAGGCTGACCAAGTGGCCCAGAGCCCAGGTTACCACGTAGTCTGGCCCTTCGATATAACCTTTGTTTTTATGACTGCAATGCAGCACCCGGGCCAGTTCGCGTGCTACACTGGGCTTTTCTGCCAGCACTAAAGATTTCATTATTTACCTCCAGAGTATGACTATATCATAGAATATAGATTAGTAACTGCCATAATTTTCGCCATTATCAGAAAATTATCCTCCATTGTTTAGAACATAGACAGACTGATAGATAGAATAATCCACTGACAAAATACTGCCAATTGTGCCGGGCGGTTAGAGTAAAGTGATAAAGACCGGCCTTGGAAGCGTGAGGTTCAACATAATAAGAAATT
>JAXDBN010000131.1:0-6219 GCA_034678805.1 Syntrophomonadaceae bacterium | reverse complement strand
CATACTGCTGGACGATAAGCGATAGCCGATATCCCCGTTTTTTTTCCTGAAGCGATATTCTTTGTCACGTGAATACCCGGTCTTCTCCAACTCCTGTATCCAAGCCTGTCTATGGCTCGCGTCAACCCAAATTCCTAATTCTGAGAAACTTTTACCTATGATTTCTTCCCGGCTGTATCCGCTTGATTGCGCAAAAGCTTTATTGACATCCATGCAAACACCGTCTTTAAACCGGGAAAGGATCATGGTAGTGTGATTTTCGTAGAAGGCTTTGGAGAATTTTTCGTTGGCGGTTTCCAACCGTTCTCGTAATTTTTGCCGGGGGGTAATATCTACCCACGAAGCCAGCAGGTATTTTTCGTCCTCAATTTCCATCACGCTGCCGGAAAAAAGGGCATAACAAATCTCCCCGCTCTTTTTCCGGAACTGGTATTCTTTATCCCTGATGTAACCATCGGCTGAAACAAGATCAACCATAGACTGGCGTTCTTCGGCATTGGGCCAGATTCCCAAATCGATTGAGCTGCGGCCGATCAGATCTTCCTCATTATAATCCAGGATTTTCAGATAGCTTTGGTTAACATCAATAAACACGCCATAATCCAGGGTTGTGATCGTCATCGGGGTCTGGTTATTATAGAATGCTTTACCCGATTTCTCCTCCAGAAACCGGTACTTCTCCTCCAGCCGGGCTATCTGATATTTTAATCGCTTATTCTCGGTTTCTATTTGTTGAAGGGTGCGATAATTTTGACTTTCCGTGTACGTTGCTGCATTGTTTATCACGAATCTATTCCGCCTGTCCTTAACTACTCTAAAGCTTAATTATAATGATGCCAGGTTGGGATGCACGCGGAATATGTCGACGTGAAAATTTTATTAAATCCGCATAAAATAGGGACCAATAACCATTCCCCGGCCCAGTACAAGGATTATTTCTTTCCAACCGGGTAATCGACAATTTATCACCTCTTTTTTGTTGTGGCATATGATGATAAATGGAGTGATTACGGTGACCGATGACGAGTTATTGATTCTCAATGTACTTAAAGGCCGGTTTTTTATGCCGATAAGAAAAATCACCACCCAGCTGTTCGATGGTGATGAGAGGGTAACAGGCCAGTTGATTCGCAGGCTGGCTGACAAGAACATGCTTCAATATACCCGGCCGGACTGTGTTACTATTACCGCTGCCGGCAAAATGAACACCCGTAGCCATAAATGTATGTCACGGGCATTTAAATGATTGATTTGTATTGTAATTGGGTCTACAGGTTAAAATATGTTTGTGATCGGATGGAGTCTTGAGTTTTCCCACTATGGACACCCTGGGCGGAAATTAGGGGTGTCCACTTTTATGCCTGTTTGAGACTTCTTCGGTTCTGAATAGTCAGGATCAGGTTTTTGCCTCCCTGGCGCGCAGGACTTTTTTGCGGATTTCGTCGGCCAGCAATAACACTGGTGGCCAGATGGCCAGGAAAACCCAGTGCTTTAGACCGAGCGGGGCGGTATTAAACAGGCCGTGCAGGAAGGGAGTATAAATCAGCAGGCCCAGTAGGATCAGTTCAACTGCAATTCCCAGTAAAACCAGGCGATTGGTTAACAGACCTTTCTTAAAGACCGAGGTACGTTCGGTCCGGCAGGCGAATACCGCGCCGACCTGGGAGAATACTATGGCGGCGAGGGTCATAGTGGTTGCCATACGATACATGGTCCCGCTTCCGGCCAGATTTTGCACCGGCCAGCCATTGAGCCAGTTTAAATAGTAATAAGCCGAAATTCCCGCTAACGCCTCAATAGCCCCGTACCAGAAAAAAGCCCGCATCATGATATACCGATTAAGCAATCGTTCCTTTTGTGATCGTGGCGGTTTGTTCATTATCCCGGCTTCCGGAGGTTCAGCTCCTAAACCGATGGCCGGCACCATGTCAGTACCCAAGTCTATAGATAATACCTGCATTACGGTCAGCGGCAGGGGGATACTTCCGCGCGAGAACAAAAACAGGATGAACGGTACTGCTTCAGCCATGTTGCTGTTAAAAACATAAACCGCAAACTTACGGATATTATTATAAACCGTGCGTCCTTCTTCAATGGCGTTGACTATTGAAGCAAAGTTATCATCAGTTAAGATCATGTCGGCCGCTTCTTTGGCCACATCGGTCCCGGTAATACCCATGGCTACGCCGATATCCGCCTTCTTTAGGGCGGGCGCGTCATTCACCCCATCACCGGTGACCGCCACTACGTGTCCCATATCCTGAAGGGTTTGCACCACTTCCAGTTTGCGTTCCGGTCCACCCGGGCGAATATTATTTCATCTTGGAAAGCTGCTTGCAGGCTGGCCTGGTCCATTTGTTCCAGGTCGAGATCAGTAAGTATACGCGGCTGTTTTCCTTTTATTATGCCGGTGCGCCGGGCAATGCTCTCGGCTGTCAACCCATAATCACCGGTAATCATAATGATTCGTATCCCGGAATTGTGGCATTTTTCAGCGGCTTCCGCAATTTCCGGGCGGGGCGGATCAGATATGGCCATCAGACCCAGAAAAGTCAGGTCCTGCTCGATCATTTCTGGAGTATAACGGCTGATATCCTCCGGCAGCTGGGGATCGATTTCCAGACTACGCCGGGCAACCGCTAACACTCGCAGCCCCTGGCGTGCGTATTCATCATTGGCGGCTATTATCTCGGCACGCAGGGCATCATCGAGTATTACCTCCTGTCCTAGCCGGAGTACCTGAGTACAATGGAGCAAAACCTCTTTGGGAGCACCTTTTACGAAAGCTATATGGCCTCTTGCCGGGCCAGGCAGCTCGATTTTATGAATAGTACTCATGCGTTTGCGATGGGATTCAAAAGCCAGTTCGCGCAAGCGGGGATACTGCAGAGATGTTCGATTTATATCCAAACCACCCTTATGGGCAGCCACCTTCATGGAAGCCTCGGTGGGATCCCCCATCACGGTCCAATATGGCTTAGCTTCTTCAGGGGAAACCAGGTGAGCATTATTGCACAGGGCGGCCGCAGTTAATAGTTGGCTCAGATCGGAATTGTCGGCCTGGGATCGGGTATCGTTTAGAATCGAGCCCTCCGGGGCATAGCCAACCCCGGTAACGGTAAAATGGTTGTCAAGCATCCATATGTCGCTTACGGTCATTTCGTTCTTGGTTAAGGTGCCGGTTTTATCGGTACAAATTACGGTCGTGCACCCCAGGGTTTCCACCGATGAGAGGCGCTTTATCAAAGCATTGCGCCTGGCCATGCGCTGAACTCCCATGGCTAGGGAAAGGGTCACGGTAGGCAGCAGCCCCTCCGGTACGAAAGCCACAATCATGCCCATGGCAAAAATAAAACTATCGGCAATATTTACATGAGCAATAACTACCGCTGCTCCGAAAAAAAACACCCCAATGGCTATTACCATTAGGGTAATGGTCTTGGTGACCCGCCCCAATTCTGTTTGCAGCGGGCTGGGCTCTTCATGCTGGCTCTGGGTTAATCCGGCAATCTTACCGAATTCGGTGTTCATACCGGTAGCGATAACCACTGCTTTTCCTGTGCCCAGGGCTACATTGGTGCCGGCAAAAACGAGGTTGCGCTGTTCAGCCCGGGTTAATACTTTCTTCTTGACCGTTTCTGTGGTTTTATGCACCGGCCGGGACTCGCCGGTAAGGGTGGACTGATCCACCCTCAAATCGCTGTCTTCCACCAAACGGGCATCGGCCGAAATCCGGTCTCCCTCCGAAAGTAATATGACGTCTCCGGGGACCAGTTCTTCTGCCAGGATGCCGATTTCCTCATCATCCCGCAGGACCCGGGCATGAGCCGGGAGAAGCTTTTTCAGCAGCTCAGTCGCTTTTTCCGCCCGGTATTCCTGCCAGAAACTAAAGATGCCGTTTATAATATTGACCATCCAGATAGCAACAGCTAATTCAGGCATTTGGGCGATAAAGGCAACAATACCGCCACCCCAGAGCAGGATAGCCATCAAGTGGGTGAAGTTGGAGAGGAATTTCCAAATCAATGGCTTCCCATTAACTTCCTTAATGGCGTTAAGGCCGAAGTGTTTTAAACGTGCTTCAGCCTCAGCCCGGGTTAAGCCTTGAGGGCGAGTTGAGAAAGTCTCATAGACCGCCGCGATAGGTAAACCCTGGATAGTCTTTTCAAAATCCGCTTCACTTAACTGGTTATCTACATCCACCATGGCTCGAAACACCCGCAATCAATTCTATTCGCCCTTTAATTCAGGATTATTTCATCATCAACATCATGAGTATCAAGAATATTTGCAGAAGCCGTTTTTACTACAATTCTGGGGCCGATAACCTGGCTCATGAAGAACTCGAGAGATTTATCTATGACTGAAGCGCGGTGTGATGGCATAAACTCCCTCCCCGCTCCGTTAATGTCATGTTATCAGCCAGGTTAGTTATTTTCAACGTATACCATCGATCCTTTACTGGGCAGCTGGCTGAAAAAGTAACCCCTCCGATTAGGAGGGGAAACGATCAAGCATTATATAAATACACCTTCCCGGGTCACATGACTTCATGACAGAGAGAAAATTCCGGATTCTTGATAAAAAATTCTTCATTCTTGGTCATAGCTGTTTTGAAGTAGGATGCGGTCATGAATTCGTGCAGGGCTTCAGGTTTGGTCCATCTCCCTACTGTGAACCAGAGATTTTCAATCTGCATATCCTGGAAAAGGTTAAAAGCGATACAGTCTTTTTCCTGCCGGGCTCCTTTGGCCATGGCTGCGAAAGTATCTTTAAACTGAAATACCTTGTCCGGCTTCACCCACATTTTAGTCAATAGAATAACCATGCCACTTATCCTTTCTTATAAAAATAAAATACAAATATAATTGTAAATATTAGGGGGATGGGAATCAAGAGCCCTTTTGGCTGTCATCCCTAAGAAATGTGACCACATCAACCTGGGAAATGTTAAATTAGAGATATAGCGAGGATCCATCCGGAAATCTTATTTGTAACTCCGGGAGGAGGGGAGGTCTAAACTATGTTCACTATCTTCAATCCCCAGGAACAAAAGTGGCCGATTAAGGTCTGGCTTGAGCATGCCGGGCAGTTGGAAGCTGACTGTCTGCAACAGGCTAAGAACCTGGCCAACCTGCCTTTTATTCACCAGTGGGTGGCTTTGATGCCCGATACCCATTCCGGTTATGGTATGCCTATCGGGGGTGTTGTTGCCACACGGGATTTCATAATCCCCAACGCAGTTGGAGTGGATATCGGCTGCGGGATGAATTTTGTCCAGACTGATCTTCCCGTAGAAATGCTCACAACCGCTGAGACGCCTAACGGAAAGCTGGCCCAGGAGATCGTGGGCAACATTTTGAGGAGTATCCCCACTGGTTTTGAACACCATAAAAAACGGCAGCCCTGCGCTGCGGTGGATGATTTCCTGCAGAGCCTGACCCGCTGGGAAAAGGAAGAGCTGTCCCCGGAATTGATGCATGAGCTGGAGGATGCGTATTTCCAGGTCGGCACCCTGGGCAGCGGCAATCATTTTATTGAGTTGCAGACAGATGACGAGGGTAGGCTGGGGATTATGGTTCATTCTGGTTCCCGTAACATCGGTTATAAAATATGCAACCATTTCAACAACCGGGCCCGGGAATTAAATCAACAGCAAGACTCGCCCATCCCCCTGGCTTGGGACCTGGCCTATTTACCTACCGACAGCCCTACCGGCAAGGAGTATATCTGCTGGATGAACCTGGCTTTGGATTTTGCCCGGGAAAACCGTGCTCATATGCTGCAGGCAGTCATGGATGAAGTGCAGGCTTCAACCAGTAAATATGCCGGGATACAGACGATAGAGTTCTCCCAGCCCATATGCTGCCACCACAATTATGCGGCTTATGAGGAGCACTACGGTCAAATGGTATGGGTGCACCGGAAAGGTGCTATACGGGCCGGGCAGGGGCAAATCGGGATTATACCGGGAGCGATGGGGACTTATTCATATTTGGTTAAGGGAAAAGGTAATCCGGAGAGTTTTTGTTCATGCTCACATGGAGCTGGCCGGCTTATGAGCCGTCATGCCGCCAAAAAGCGGTTTTCTGTACAGGATACGGTGCGGGACCTGTCAGCCCTGGGTGTCTTCCTGGGTAAAGTCAAGCGGCATGACGTGGGAGAGGAATCCCGCTTCGCCTACAAAGCCATCGATTTTGTGATCGCCAATGAATCCGA
>JAXDBN010000130.1:0-3926 GCA_034678805.1 Syntrophomonadaceae bacterium | reverse complement strand
CCCGCTATCCCACCCAGTTATTTAGTTCTGCCATCAATCTGCTGCTTTTTGCAGGTTTGTATTGGTACTATCAGCGCCGCCGGTTTGATGGGCAGATTTTGATCTTCTATCTGCTGGGATATTCAGTCTACAGGTTTATTATCGAGTTTTTCCGGGAGAACTGGGTTTTCTACGGCTCCCTTTCCATAGCCCAGGTTTATTCTATAGTAATTTTCACGGTAGGGCTGGGCCTTTGGCTGTGGCGCCGGTCAACCGGGCGGAGGTCATAGCGTGGTGTCAGGGGATAACGAACGCCGGCAAATGATAAGAAGAGAGATGGGTGAACGCAGAGCCGGTCTTACTTACCAACAGGTGCAGGTTTACAGCCGCGCCATTGCCGATCGCTTACAGGAGCTGCAGCCTATTATCCATTCCGCCGCCATTATGGGCTTTGCCGCTATCAATAATGAAGTAGACCTGACGCTATGCCTGGAAAAATGGACCGGCAGCCGAACGGTGCTGCTGCCCCGGGTGGAACCAGACGGCCAACTGGCGGCGGTTAAGTTCGAGGGCTGGGAACAGACCAGCTGCGGGGGATTCGGCATTAGGGAACCGCAGGGAGAGCCGGTCCCTCCCTCGGCTATAGATGCGGTAATTGTTCCCGGCCTGGTTTTCGATGGCAAGGGCTACCGTCTTGGTTATGGCAAGGGTTATTATGACCGCTTCCTGAAGCTTCTGCCGGCCAGCACCTTTATATGCGGAGTATGTTACGATTTCCAGGTAGTGGATACGGTGTGGCCGCACGAAGGAGACGTACCCATGCATTGGATAGTAACCGAAAAATCAGAATTGGCCATAGACTGGGATTATTTCTAATTAATACATTAAGATGATGATGAACAAATGCCGACAATTTTGTTCATCATTCTAGCCAATAGTGCTTGCATATTGTATAATAAGACCACAATTGAATATGCTCCGATTCAGTTTACCTAAAACTTTGGGGTCACGGCAGCTGAACGATAGGGTGGGAAGGGAAACGTTCCCGCCTCCATTTGGGAAAGGAGTAGCATACCAGCAATTAATAATGCGTCCTTACCAGAGACGCATATTTTTTTGAGATTATTTGTTGGCCAAGCTCCAAGACGTTGCCGGGTACTATGGGGAGGAAAAATAGTATGTTTGACAGTCATGGTCGCAGTATTAATTATTTACGTATTTCCATCACTGATCGCTGCAATTTGCGCTGCCGTTATTGCATGCCCTATACCGGGGTAGAGAAAATTGAACATTTCAGTATCCTCACCCTGGAAGAAATTGTGCGTCTGGTTAAAATTGGCGCCCAGGTTGGTATACGCAAGGTGAGACTTACCGGAGGTGAACCGCTGGTTCGCAAAAACGTTACCCAACTGATTAGTGACATCCGGGCAATACCGGAGATAGATGACATATCGTTGACGACCAACGGGATATTGTTTTCATCTATGGCCGAGAAGCTGCAGGCAGCGGGGCTGGATCGGGTTAACTTCAGCCTCGATACTATGGTGCCCGAGAAATATGAATATATTACCCGCGGCGGTCGTTTGGCCCGGGTAATGGAGGGGATCAATAAGGCTTTGATTTTGGGCCTTAATCCGGTAAAAATAAATACGGTTTTGATTCGGGGTTTCAACGATAACGAGATCATGGATCTGGCCGAGCTGGCCTACAAAAAGCCATTGCATGTCCGCTTTATAGAGTTTATGCCTATCGGTGATCTGCAGTTCTGGAACCGGGATAACATAATTACCAGCCGGGAAACCCAGAATATTATTACCAGCCGCTATAAGCTGGTGGATGCCAAAAAAATCAAAGGCAGCGGTCCGGCCAAGTATTATAACCTGGAAGGCGGTCAGGGGTCGATTGGATTTATCAGCCCGATGAGCAACCACTTCTGCTCGCAATGCAACCGCATCCGTATGACCGCCGAGGGAAAATTAAGGGGCTGCCTTTATGACAAGACCGAAACCGACCTGCGTCAGGCAATAATCAATGGGGCCAGTGATGAAGAACTTCGCCAGATGTTCTTACGAACCATCAATGCCAAACCGGAAAAGCATAATATGAACAGCGGCTGGGGGCCCGAAAACCGCCGCAAGATGTATCAAATAGGAGGATAAAGTCATGGATTTGACCCATCTTAACGAGCAGGGATATGCCCGAATGGTTGACGTGAGCACCAAGCAGGATTCCAACCGGGTGGCGCGGGCGCAGGCTGAGGTGCATATGCAGCCGGAGACCCTTAAGACTATCCAGGCTGGAGCCATAAAAAAGGGAGACGTACTGGCGGTAGCTCAGGTAGCTGGTATCATGGGCGCCAAGCAAACCGCCAACCTCATACCTATGTGCCATCCCTTGATGCTGACCGGGGTAGATATAGACTTTGAGATCGACGAGGAGCGTTCGGTTTTAACCATCTATTCAATAGTTAAGACCACCGGGAAAACCGGGGTGGAAATGGAAGCCATCACCGCGGTAAGCGTTGCTGCTCTTACTGTTTATGACATGTGCAAAGCAATCGATCGCTGGATAGAGATAACCAATATTCAGCTGTTGGAGAAAGCGGGCGGTAAGAGCGGGCACATAAAGAGGTCCAGGGAAGATCAATCGCTGCTGAGCACCTTAAAAGGCCGATTGCACTCCATCTGTATCAGTCCTGAACGAGACCAGTTGAAGAATGAAGTCCCGGAAGCCGAGGTCATCACCGGTTTTGGTATCCAGAACGACGGCCACGCCGGTGACTGGGGGCGGCAGGTAACCTGTTTGAGTTGGGAAAACGTTGAAAAGGTTAACCGGGAGAAAAATATAAACATCTGCCCGGGCCAGTTGGCCGAAAATTTACTGATAGAGGGAATAGACCTTTCCAAAATAGAAATCGGGGACAAGCTGAAAATCGGCGCAGATACCATTTTGAAAGTAAACCAGATAGGAAAAGAAGAGCACCCCAGCGTAGTAACCAGGAAACTGGGCATCAGCCTCTTGCCCTGCGAAGGTCTCTTTTGCCAGGTAATCAAAGGCGGGCTGATCAAGAAGGGTGATGCGGTGGAGGTATTATTATAATGTACAGAGCTGGTATCTTGATAATGAGCGATAAGGGCTCCCGGGGAGAAAGACAAGATCTCAGCGGGCAGCAAATCCGTGAGATGCTGGCCGGCGGAGACTTCAGCTTCGAATATTATGAGATTATTCCTGATGAACAGGATATCATCAAAGAGAAATTGATCCATGCCTGCGATCAACTGAGAATGGACGTCATATTTACCTCAGGAGGAACCGGTTTTTCCAAACGGGATGTAACCCCTGAAGCCACCCTGGCAGTAATAGACCGGTTAACCCCGGGTATCCCGGAAGCCATACGCTATTATGGACTGCAAAAGACCCCGAAAGCGATGCTTTCCCGGGCCGTAGCAGGGATTAGGGGCAACACCCTGATAATCAACCTGCCCGGCAGCGTTAAAGGGGTAAGAGAATCTCTGGAGGCTATTATGCCGGCACTGGATCATGGGTTGGATATTCTGATCGGCTCCAGCACCGAATGCGGCCAGGGCTAGTCTCAGAAGCGAATATCTTCGTTACTGCAAACGCCTGCTCAATCGACGTATTACAGATACGTCTCAATCGCAGGCGTTTTTGTGTCTCGATCTTCACTTCTGATCCGTCGCCTTATACAGCTGTAAATTGAAGCAAGCATCGCAAATTTGTGATTTACGCTGGCTTTTTGGAGCTTATGGTCACCATGTTTTCTCCAATATACCCGACCAGCCTGTTCCCAATATTCCACGCTTTTCCTGCATATCATTTTTGAAAAAGTGAGTTAGATGAAGGTATAAAAGGAAAATTGCAGGAGAATAATACTAAACGATGATATTGGGCAAATTTGGCCTGATTTATGATTTGTATCGCAGGCC
>JAXDBN010000129.1:0-3160 GCA_034678805.1 Syntrophomonadaceae bacterium | reverse complement strand
CGGCGGTCAGATCTATTTGTCCGCCTCTGTGCAAAAACTCAAGACCTTGCTCAAATAAATGAGGATTACGATTGATATGGGTTGGAATAAATATTTCCAACGGGAAATCAGATTCGTTTATCAATCTGAAGAGTAGCTGCAGACCTTCCTTGCCATCACCCACATGCAAATGCAGCACTCCGGCTTTGCCGCCCAGCATTCCCCCTGCGTTGCACTCGGAAGCCAGGGTACGTAGATCCTGCAGAGTGGGGTGATTGGACCGGTAGTCGGAAATTGCTATTTCACCTGCTCCAATGACTTTATCCAACAGGGCGATGTCGGTAAGTACCCTCCCAGTCAATGTTTCTGTGGGACTGCCATAGCTGCCGGTATATATATAGGTAGTAATACCTTCCGCTTCTAGTCCTCGAGCTTTGGCAATAAGACCGGCGATACTCCTCGATATGCTGTCAAAACCCAGGAGCCCGACTACCGTAGTAACTCCGGCTTCTATAATTTCACTAAACATGATTTCCGGAACCCGGCTGATCGGACCCTGCTCTCCCCCGCCGCCGGTGATATGGACGTGCTGGTCTATTAATCCAGGCATGACAAAACATTCTCTGCAGTCGATCACATCTACATCCCATAAGCAATCAGCTGCGATTTCTTCCTTGATCGCACCTATTTTATCATTAACTATTAAGATATCCTGCATGCCCATCTTATCCGGGTTATACAAGTCGCAATTCTTTAAAAGTTTAAACATAATTGTCTCCTGCCGATGTGTTCACTAATAAATTTTGCCCGGCGCTAATTATATTAATTCCCCGTGAAAACCTCCATATTTTGGTTTTAGTTCGAATAGTCTTTGTTCTTTAACTAATAAAAGAGGCTGGAATTGTTTATTCCGGCCTCTAGGAAATATTTACTTATACATATATATCTCATATACCTTAATCATTGACCGCGTATAGGATATGGCTAATATATCGAATTGGTTAATGGGATGATAGCTGTTAGGCAAAGAAGATTTCGCTATTGATTATTAATAAAGGTTTTAACATTTTGAACGAGTTGGTCCATACAATCGACCAATGGTGAATGGCCGCAGTCAGGCAGTATTACTAATCGGGCTTTAGGCCCTAGGGCTGTCGCTATTTCTCTCCCAACAAACGGTGGGACTACCAGATCCCTATCCCCCTGCAATACCAAAGTGGGCACCATAATATTGTTTACCAATCCATTCCCGTCGGCTATACCATTATTTTCATCAGAAATGTTAAACTCAAGCAACGCATAATTTAGATCGGCTACATTTCTCTGGGTCATAGAATCATTTAGGTACTCCTCGTATAGCTCTTGGTTTGGAAGGTTTTTGGTATAGACTGTCTTTTCCCATAGATTTTGAACAAACTGACGATTAGCATACACATTAAGTTTGGTCATCTTGTCAAGGCTCCAGCGAACTGCTTTTTGGGTGGACTTCCTCATGTTGCCGATATTTATTGTTTTCTTCCGGGTCAAGCGATATCCTTTTATGCCTACCGATTCGATCAATATCAGTTTGGTTACATAATCAGGATGTTCAGCCGCAAATTGCATAGCTACTCCCCCGCCAGTAGACCAACCTGCTAACACAAATCCTTTCAAACCGAGAGCATCTGCCCAGAATCGAATATCATCAGACAGGTCCTTTAGACTAACGATTCTGTGATTATAGGTAGAGGCCCCAAAGCCACGCATGTCCACAGCATAGAGTCTATAAATGCCTTCCATCTGTTCCATAAGGATTTCCATATGTTTGGAGGACGTCATATTGCCATGCAATAAGACCATAACAGGTCCTCTGGTGCCCGCTTCACGGTAACCCAAAGTCTCACCATTTATAAGGTTTACCTTTTTAACACTATATTTATCCGGCATAAGGTTACCCCCACATGATTTGTTAGGCGTCAAACCGTTAGAATAATCCAGTTTTAATCTTCTGGTCACATTAAGTTTAGTTGTGCGAAACTCAGACCATAATATACCGGCCTTCTTTTCTCTTCGGGGCTATGGGCATAACTGCTGGATAGCCAAGTGTTACGGCAGCTATAAATTTTCCCTTGCCGGGGGCAAACTCCCTCTCCAACACCGGTCCAAAACCAGCACTTAAGGGTGCCGTCATCCAGCATGAACCTATCCCGTTGTCATAGGCCATCAGGCACAGGTTTTCAATCGCGGCAGCGGCTGATTCAACTGCGATCACGTCATATTCCTGGCTGGGTTTTAACAGGAATACCAAGATACATACCTTGGCACCACCCAGCCCCTTAAAAAATCCCAGTGTTTCACTTACAACCTCAGGATTATTGGGAAACCGCTGGTCCAAAACGGTCTTTATTCCAGTGCTAATATCCCCGAAGACCTGTTTTAGTCTATCCAATTGTTTTGCACTTTGGACAGCTACAAAATACCATGGCTGGTTGTTAACTGCTGACGGGGCCATTAGAGCTCCTTCCAGGATATCTTTTAAAACTGCGGGTGTAATGGGATCATTGGTATATTTCCTTATGCTCCGGCGGCCAAATATTGCTTCGCGAGTCTCCATAATATACCTCCTATCATATTACATCAAAACGGTTAGGTTACCTTCGGCGTGCCTTGGGTATAACCGCAGGGTAGCCCATAGTTACTGCAGCTACAAACGCACCTTTATCTAGGGCGAATGGTCACCCAAAAGGTATCGATGCCTTTATCATATGCCATTTATTAAAAGATTTGAATAGATGCGGAAATGAATAGCGGGATATAGGGAAGTACCTTTGGCCTGTATAACCAAATCCTATCCTTTGTGACAAATTATGTTCAGGTCAAACATCTTACGTCAATTCTAGAAGAGCGATAAATAAAGAATCAAAATTTCTTGCGGATTATCGGGTTATTTTCTTCTTGTTTGGAAATTATCCTAATGTCCTCTTTGATAATAGCATATAGGATATCTTCTATTTGTTTCCAATCAGAACCAGCTGTTCTATATAACTTGATTATTTCCTGGGCGCTGTAATCAAGCACCGGCAAATATTCACCTACGCTGGAACTATTTTGATCCATAGTCGATCTCAAAATGTACTTAAGTCTATGCCCATAAACCACGCAGTATTTACAAAGTTGGGGGCCTTGTTTTTGAAATACCCGG
>JAXDBN010000128.1:0-4874 GCA_034678805.1 Syntrophomonadaceae bacterium | reverse complement strand
CTCGATAAAACTTCTTCCCATTGCAACAGAGAGTGTTCAATTTCAGCTACAGATGTCTCACAATGATTATCATACAGGTACTGATTAAATTCTCTGGTAATAGCCAGAGATTCATTAGCTACCTGACGACCACGGTCGGTCAAAAATACTTGTATACTGCGCCGGTCATCCGGATCTTCGCTCCGTATTACCAGATCCTCTTTGACCAGACGGTCAACCAGACCGGTAACGGCTGGACTGTCCAATTGCACCGCAATAGCAATATCTTTTATACTGCTGCCATCCCGTTCCAGTAAACTGTATAACACAAAAGACTGTCCCAGTGTAATCCCCAATTCGGCAAAACGGCTGTTATAATAACGTGATATTCGCCGCGTGATTGCCCCCAGCCGAAAACAGATTAAATCGGTAAACTCCATTTTAAGGCACCTCTTTTTTTAGGTAACATATTATCTATTTATATGTTATCTATTTATTGTTACAACTGCAAATGAAAAGATTGGGAATTTTTTAAGCAATATTTAGCATTTTATTGTGTCAATGGTCAGGAAAAATGTCACCCCTTTATCTCGATAACTGAGCAGCAGAAATGTCACCCCTATCCCTACGATTTTTGGAATAGAACATTTCAGTATGGCTAAACCAGGGTGACCTATTCTTAGGTTTGTATTGAGGCTGAGTACCAGGTGATGAATTGTCTTGTTGAGACACTTGTACTATACTTTCCTTAGGCTTGGTTTTAAGCGGTTCTGGTTTAATAACAAAGCCTTTGAAAAGGACCTGCATACCGATATATTTACTGGTTGCGACAGTGATTGTATCATGAGGGGATGCAGGTACTTTCTTTTTATCAACATAAACAGGCAAACAGTATTTTTGATTATTAAATGAGAAGGAAAGGCCAGAGTCTAGCTTTCTTGTAACATGCTTAGCAAAACTGAGCTTCATCGTAAATGGATCTTGTTTAGGTAAATAGGCTTTCTCCGGTTTGGCAGCCTGAACGGCGAACTTACGATTGTAGTAGGGGATGTAATGCTTAAAAAAATCATTGGCTTGTTCAACGGTGCAAATGCCTTTACGTTTCATATCCTTGGGCAAACGATCCTGTAAAGTCTCCCATAGCCTTTCGATAGCACCTTTAGCCTGGGGAGAATGGGCAACAATATGTAAGATATTAAGCTCTTTAAGGGCTCTGGCAAAGTTAGGCTGTTTTTCAAGCTTGCCGGCCAGTTCTTCTTCTAGGGTTAACTTCTCTTTCTTTTTACTATCATAAACAAAGACAGTTCTGGCATCGGTATAAATTTCTCTTGGCAAATGTCCATCCTGATTCATCTGAAACATCAATTCACAATAGCCATCGAAAGTTTCCTCCTTTTCAAAATGAAGGGCCAGGATACGACCTGTGGCATCATCAATTGCACCATGTAGGTGCAGGTAGGAGCCATTATTCAACCAATCGAAGCTGGAAGCGTCCATTTGAACCATTTCCCCCTCACATTCACGTGCCTTTCTTGAACGATGTTTCTTGGGTCTGCGCTTGGACTTTGGAGATCGAATACCATTAGCCTTAAGGTATCGTGAGACAGTGCTGACAGAGACAAATATCCCCTTATCTTCGGCTAATACATCTGTAGCATGGCAGAAATTATAACCATTCAACTCAGTTTGATAAATTCGGCTTATTGCTTCAGCAACTTCGGGATCCAATGCATTAGCAGCTCTTCGACCTCTGTTTTTGTGTAAAATACTCATAACTCCATTTTTGGATGCCTCCGCTTTCATCCGCTGTATTTGTCTAACACTGAGGTCTAAAAGTTGCGCTGCTTGCTTATTGGTAAATCGGCCTGCCAACAATTCCTCGATAATAGTTATTTTCCTTGCTTCTTGTTTACTCATTTCTGTTTTCATCCTCCCATTATATATTTTTATGGGGGATGACATTTTACCTGATGAGTTATAGTATGACATTATTGCTGATTAACAAGACAGACTAATTCTTTTACTTGTTTTTTGATATGATTACTGCTATAATTTTTTTTGCAGTTTGCTTTAGTACAGGCAAAATGTTATTTAATAATAGATAATTTCCCAAAGTGAGGTGAACACGGTGAAAGACAATATACATCCTCAATATCATCGGGCCGTAGCCAAGTGTGCTTGCGGTAACGAGATTGAAACTGGTTCTACAAAGGAAAACATAAAAGTGGAGATTTGCTCCAAATGCCACCCGTTTTATACCGGAAATAAATCCAGACTTGTAGACACCACCGGACGAGGTGATAAGTTCAAGAAGAAGTACGGCTTAAACTAGTGGGTTATGCTCAATAGCAGAGGAGTTCCTCTGCTATTTTTGTATATCGCCTTTATGTATAGTATATATAGAAAGGCAGGTAGATATTATGAAGCCATGTTTCCAATACGGAGGTATGGCAGTTATTGAAGGGGTTATGATGCGTGGCCCCGAAAATGCTGCTGTGGCAGTACGAAAACCAAACGGAGAAATAGAGTTGGAAAAAGAACCGGTCAGCAGTATCGCGTCCCGTTATCCATTTCTGAAATGGCCTTTTATACGGGGAACTTTTGTGCTCATTGATTCAATGGCTCTGGGTATCCGTATGTTAAATAAATCGGCCAATATGTCCATGGAAGAGGAAGAAGAAGAACTTACACCGATGGAAATGCTGGTTACCGGTTTGTTGGCTTTTGCCCTGGCTATACTTCTATTTGTTATATTACCTACAGCCGCAGTTCATTTTACGCAGGCCTGGCTGGGCGGGGTGGTTGCCCAAAATCTGGTGGAGGGTATACTCAGGATTGCTTTTTTCCTGTTGTACGTCTATGCAATTTCCCGTATGGATGAAATTGAACGGGTGTTTATGTATCACGGGGCGGAGCATAAGTCCATTCTGACTTTTGAGTCTGGTGAAGAGCTGACGGTTGAAAATGCGCGCCGTCATTCAACCCGTCACCCCCGTTGCGGTACCAGTTTTCTATTGATTGTAATGATACTGTCAATTTTAGTATTTGTTTTTTTAGGGGAGGGAACTCTCTTTTATAGAATCTGGTCGCGATTAGCCGTGTTACCTATTATAGCTGGTCTGGGTTATGAATTTATAAAGTTTTCAGGCCGTTTTTATCAGAATCGCTGGGCCGGTTGGATTATTGCTCCCGGTTTATGGCTACAGGGTCTGACTACACGGGAGCCGGATGATACGCAGCTGGAAGTTGCTTTAACTGCTTTAAAGGCGGTGCTGGCAGCAGAAGATCAACCGGTGGTTATGGATGAAGCTTTAATACCTTTGGGAGCTACCCATTAAGTTACCCTATATTCGAGGAGGATATTAAAAAATGCTCGACAAGTTACAGAGCTTAGAGGATCGTTATGATGAATTGATTGATTTATTGAGCCGTCCGGAGGTATTGGCTGACCAGACTCAGTTTCAAAAGTATGCCAAAGCCCGTGCAGATATGGATGAAGTAGTAACTCATTATAAGGAATATAAATCTATAGCCCGGCAATTGGAAGAGTCGCGGGAAATGCTGGCTGAAGACCAGGATGAAGATTTTCGGGAAATGTTAATAGAAGAAAGTGAAATGTTACAGGAGCGATTGGCAGAATTGGAACAGCAGTTGAAGGTGCTGTTGCTGCCTCAGGACCCGAATGATCAAAAGAGTGTAATTATGGAAATCAGGGCTGGAACCGGTGGGGAAGAGGCGGCCCTGTTTGCCGCAGATCTGTTCAGAATGTATTCGCGTTATGCTGAGGAACAGGGCTGGCGCGTGGAAATAATGGATTCGCATTATACTGATATTGGCGGAATAAAGGAAATTATTTTTGTTATTGATGGACGCGGTGCATACAGTAAACTCAAATATGAGTCAGGGGTACATCGTGTGCAAAGAATTCCCAGTACGGAGTCAGGTGGTCGCATTCATACTTCGGCAGCAACGGTAGCAGTATTACCAGAGGCGGAAGAAGTTGAGGTGGAAATTGACCAGAATGAGTTGCGCATTGATGTTTATTGTTCCAGTGGTCCGGGAGGACAGTCAGTAAATACTACCCAGTCGGCGGTACGGATTACTCATATTCCTACCGGTATCGTGGTAACCTGTCAGGATGAGAAATCACAGCATAAGAATAAGGCCAAGGCTTTGCGCGTATTGCGTGCCCGGGTTAAAGAGATAATGGAAGAAGAGAAGAATGCCGAGCTGGCTGGAACCCGTAAGAATCAGGTAGGCAGCGGCGATCGCAGTGAACGAATTCGTACTTACAATTTTCCCCAGGGCCGCGTAAGTGACCATAGAATTAATCTAACCCTGCATAAGCTGGATTTGATTTTGGATGGGCAGCTTAATCAGATTTTAGATGCACTTATTACCCATGACCAGGCAGAGAGATTAAAGCAGGTGGATTAAGTGGCACAAGTCTGGAATATAAAAGAGTTATTGGATTGGACCACCCGGTACTTTTCAGAAAAGGGAATCGAAGAGCCCCGGTTGGAAGCCGAACTTCTCTTAACCCGAGTTCTGCATAAGGACCGGGTTTATTTGTATACTCATTATGAGGCTCCGGTTAATCAGCAGGAGCGCGACCAGTACCGGGAATTAATAAAGCGTCGGGTTAAAGGTGAACCAGTGGCATATATATTAGGAGTAAAAGAATTTATGTCATTGGAATTTATAGTCTCTCCGGCAGTACTTATTCCGCGCCCGGAAACTGAACTGCTGGTGGAAAAAGCTTTAGAGATTTTATCGTTATGGGGAACAGCCCAGGTATGTGATATAGGTACCGGGTCAGGTGCCATTGCGGTTAGTTTAGCTTATTACGCTCCTTTTGCTGATGTAAAAGCAGTTGATATTTCTGAAAAAGCTCT
>JAXDBN010000127.1:0-6413 GCA_034678805.1 Syntrophomonadaceae bacterium | reverse complement strand
TGGGTTGTACCCTACTGGGAGGCTGTCCCCTGCGCCAGACTATTCTGGCCGCCGAAGGTGATACCGATGCTGGAGTTACCATCATGGGAATAATCGCCGGGGCAGCTGTAAGCCATAATTTCCTGCTTGCTTCCAGTGCTGCTGGACCCACTAATTTCGGTGCTATTGCCGTTGTAATCGGTATGATCTTCGTTTTAGCGGTGGGCTATTTCATGAGCCAGGAGATGGCCTGATCCTAATATAAACAATATCAACACAGGAGGTGCAGCCTGCTGATTTTCAAAAAGAAAAGCAGTAAAAATCCAACCCAGAATAAGTCAAAAAATGACCTTGGTTTGGTTCTGTTTGAGACGGTAGAGGATGCTATTCTTGCTGAGAAAATGGTAAAACGAAACGGAATCCCAGGCCGTCTGGTCGCTCCTCCGCCTTCACTGCGCAAAGGTTGTGACCTGGCATTGGAGATAAACCTCATAGAACAGGCGGCGATAGAAAGCCTACTAAGAGTTAAAGTTCCCTTTGCCGGCATTACTCCTTTAACTGGAACCTCTGAATTATTAAGTATAATTAAAGTCACTCATTATGAAGGCTACACTATGGTTAAAGCGGGTAATATGAAACTGACCTATGAGGATCACAGCGGTATAGTCGTTAATACATCCGGGGGCGGCTGTCCGGATATTCCTTATTTACATTTACAGCTGGTAGGTAAGAGGCTGGACCAAATACCCCGCCCGAGAGATATCGGCCGCACTCTTTGCGCCTTAATGCTGGACCGGGCCGTGGAGGGAGCCTTGGATATCTGGGAAGGAGGGAAAACCGAATGTTAATTATCGCCGGGATTATACCCATACCTGATATCCCCTTGTTAACAGGATCGGCCAGCCAGGAGCAGGATTCCATAGCGGTGTCCGGTTATACCATTCCGTGCGGGCAGGGAACCGCGGCTATGGTCAGTGCTGCCCTGGCGGTTACGGATTATCTTGACATAGATCCCCCACAGGTTGTACTGGCCGGAGATACCGGTTCGGGACACGGCAGCCAGAAGGTCTACGAATATTTGATCGATAACGTGGAAAGACTTCAGCCCAAGGTTTTGGCTCTTCATTACTGGATGCCCAATCTTGAATTAATGCATAGCCTTTACGAGAAAATTGAAAAGTGCAAGATCCGGCCTATCCTAATAGCTGATGCAGCCTCGATGTATACAGCGAAAGCAACGGGTTTAGCACCGGGCTTTGATGTATTTACCCCGGATTGCTCGGAAATGGCTTTTTTGGCTGATCCGGAGGCATTCCATCCCGCCTATATCGATAAACATTTATTTGAACTTGATGAGGATCGGATACCAGAGTTAATCGAGCTGGCTTACAAGTATAAGGGTGCGGCCCGCATTCTGCTGGTCAAAGGCAAGCAGGACATTATTACTGATGGGAGCAGCATCCTGTCCAAAATCGATGGCCCGGATGTTCCGGCCATGGAGTGTATTGGCGGCACGGGAGACACCATTACCGGTATGTGCGCAGCTTTGGCTGATAGTGGCATGGCTGTTGAAAAAGCCGCTGTTATCAGTGCCAGAATTAATAGGGTTGCTGGGTCGCTGGCTGCCCTCAATCCCGCCAGCAGCATAAATAAGGTTATCAGGCAAATACCTGCAGCTCTTGCCCAGGTGCAGGATGTTAAACAATAAAGGAGATGGTTTCATGGTAGAGATCGATGTTAGAGGTTTATCCTGTCCAATACCGGTAGTTAAAACCAAACAGGCCATAGAAAAGAACCCCAATCAGGCGATCACTGTCATTCTTGACAGTGAAGTTTCCAAAGAAAATGTGAGCCGGTTGGCTGGTAGTATGGGATATGAAACCAAATATGAACTGGTTAGCAATGATTACCGACTAAGCCTTACTCCCAAAAAGTAATTACCCACCCATCAAGGTGAAATGCCGACTGAAGAATGGACTAATAACAGATGGCAATAACTCCCTAGGACCGTCAGCCTGGATTAAATAAAATGATCTTGGTTGGCGGTCTAACTTTTGAACTCTTTGCGACCGTGACTGAAGGTAATGCTGATTATTTCTGAACCTCTCATCCTGGTGGTGCATGCCCATCAAACAGGTATATCTTGCTCATACCTTCAACCTATCAGTATAATTGAGTTGAGGCAATTACATTCTTTGTTTTAAGCAATGGACCTAAGGTTAAAAATTTATCAACAAAGGAGGATTAACATTATGCCGGATTTTGGAACCCCATTTGCAGGATTGGCCAAAGACCGCAAACTTACTGAGGCTGAATTGATCCGGGCCATCCGTTTCATGATTTCCGCCGAATATGAAGCAATCCAGCTTTATATGCAATTGGCCGAGTCAACCGATAATAAATTGGCCATTGAGGTATTAACTGATATTGCCGATGAGGAACGGGTGCACGCAGGCGAATTTCTGCGCCTGCTCAAGGAACTGGCTCCTGACGAGGAAAAGTTCTATGAAGAAGGAGCCGAAGAAGTCGAGGAAGAGATAGAGAAGCTCGGCAAATAACAGAAATCAGTGCAGCAAAAGAGGCTGCTCCCTGTTCCCTTCGGGACTTTGGGGGACAGCCTCTTCAAATCATGCACTGGTACCAACGGCCCAACGGTATTAAAACTTATTGGGGGGCGTTGATGACTTCAAGAATTACCTCGGTCATCGAATCAATGGGCATACCTCCGGCCCATCGCGGAACACCGTTAACCAGGGTTATGGGGAATTGATATCCAGCCTGGACAACCTTTTCCACTTCCTGATATTGACTCAGGCTGCTTGCTTCCGTATCTACATACTGGAATTCCAGGTCGACCCCCTCAAATTTGTTCAACAGGACACTTTTCATAGCCTCGTATTCTGCCTTGACATCCTTCGGCGTACAGCTGGTGCAACCGCAGCTGCAGCCACCCCCCCCGGCATTTATACCACTGTATACTTCAATTTTCACTTTTGCCATGATCTAAACCTCCCTATCAGTTCGTGATTCTGGATAATTTTTTTATTCATGAGATGTATTCTGAAGATGCCCGATTGCGGGCAGTTCAAGCCGCGGGTATTAGTTTTTCTGGTCCTTCTGTGTCACTCCTTCCTTATTATTACCAGCACTCAATCTGCGCATCAGCTCTTCCAGGTCAATCTCGTATAGAGCAGCAAAGCTCTGCACACTGTCAAACAGATGCTGGCAAAGCAGGCAGGTCCCGGTCACTTTTTCGTAGTCCCGGAGCACTTCTTCGGTGTCAGGCCACAGCTCAACGATATCTAACAAAGTCATTGCCGGTGATATTCTGTCCATATCCACTCTCCCTTTAATCCATCTGCCCAACCGCTCAGACTCCGCTGCGGATAGAAGATCAGTTTTTCATTCAGCTCCTCTAAAGCAGACTCCAATCAGGGCATAGACATAACTGCTCGTTATATAAATTAAATAATCCTGTTATATTATAATATAGTTTTACGCTTAAATAAATCACTATCCCTACAATCCATGCAGCTGATCAACTATGGAAATCATACCCCTTGGCTGACTATCCCCGGTGAGTTACGAAATCCCCCTGAGCAGGCAGGGGGATCTCCGTTTGCGATTCAAATCAGTCTTGGCTGATTATTTCATGGATTTATATCATAAAAATTATAGGGTCTTTTCTGCTGCTTTTTGGACTCGTATTTCTCCTTCCTTTCCAAAAGAGCAGGCTCGGACCATAAAAAAGTGCACCCGGGTAACTGCCTCTGCCAGGCTAGTCAGGCGACACCTTAAGACGGTTTCTTAACAAACCTTGCTCAACCAGGATGATGGCCCTGGACCAGGATTTACCTACCACGGAGTTTGAACCATCCTGAGGAAAGTAAAGAACATTCTGTTTAGAATAACGAGAAGGAGCCGCAGAAACTGCGCAAGATATGAAGAACCTGAATGAGCCTCTCAACATAGTATGGTTGGGATGTTCCGGGTTCTATCCCCCGCCGCCACCTATACCTGTTTGCTTGGCTCTCCCCATCCTATGAAGCTACCTTAAAATACCCATTACAGTCTAACCATCTATTGGGCTTTCTCCCCCAGGCACTTGGGGGACCCGCATTTAGGGCAATTTTGCATGGAAAAAGGCATTTCCAGCCCGCAGCTATCCAATAGCGCCTGGTTGGCCAGGATTTCACCGGCTAGCCCGTCTGCCGCAACGGAGCCCTCTTTTATTATGATAACCCGCTGGCAGGTTTCCAGCACCATGTCCAAATCGTGGCTGGTGATGATCTTGGTATGTTCGAAACCTTTCAAAAGCCCCATTACCCGCCGTCTTGATTTGGGATCAAGAGATGAGGTAGGTTCATCCATGATCAAAACATCCGGTTTCATCGACAGTACCGTGGCAATAGCGGCGGCTCGCTTTTCCCCGCCCGATAATTTGAAGGGTGCTCTATCTATTAAATGGAGTATACCTACCTGGGCCAGGGCCTCGTTTACCCGAATTTCAACATCCTCTTCGTCCAGATGGTAATTGCGCGGGCCAAAAGCCACATCGTCCCGCACCGTGGTCATAAACAGCTGGTCGTCCGGATCCTGGAATACCATCCCCAGCCGCTCCCGGATCATGGGCATGGTTTTTCTGGTCAGATGAGTATCACCAACTATGATTTCACCGGAATCAGGAAAGAGGATACCCATCAGCAGCATCAGGAGGGTGGACTTGCCTGCCCCATTTGCCCCGATGATTCCCACCGATTCACCGTGATAAATAGCAAATGACATGCTGCGTATCGCTTCGTGCCCATCCGGGTAGGAAAAACGCAGGTTCTTAACCTCGACTCTATGATGACTCATTGCCTAAACCACTCCTGTTAATAATGAACCCAGCCACAAGGGCAGATTATAAATGCGGGTGACTATAAAGAAAGCACTCCATCCCGCTAAAAACCAGAGATCCCGGCTGGCTATTCTCGTAATATTACCGGTATTGTATTCACCCGCAAATCCCCTCAGGCACATGGCTGCATAAACCCGCTGGGCCCGGTCAAATGACCTGAGCAGAAGGCTGCCGGCAAAGGAACCCCAGGCATCGCGCCTTATCCCCTTCTGACCCGGAGCCCGCAGGGAGTAGGCCCGCAGCATCCTGGCCAGCTCATCGCCCAGGACGGATATGTAGCGGTAAGTCAGCAGTAACTGCAGAACAAATATCTTGGGAATGCGAATCATGCGCATGGCCGCTGCCAGTCTGTCCATTCCGGTGGTAGCAATCAACAGGACCCCGGCAGTGACGGTTAGAATGCATTTTATGAAGATTGATATAAATGTCAGCCATCCCCGGGAGAAGTTAAATCCCAGCAAACTGGCTGTTTGATGGTCAAATAGCGGGTTAAATATACCTATCCCTATAATCAAAGGCAGTACCCAGGCAACACGTTTCAGTATCTCTCCCAGGGGCAGCTCGGCCAGGGAAAGAACAATGACTGGATAAAAAACCAGCGGCAGGAGGGAGATGATCTCGTAGCGGTCAAATGACACAACCACAGTTAAGTAAACAGCCGTGGTGAGCAGCTTGACCAGGGGGTGGAGGTTGTTTATGGGATTTTGCCGGCAGGCCAGGTCATCCAAAAGCCTTATGTTGTGTAAAGAGTCCTTCATATTGGCCAGATAGATCAAATCCTAAACTCAGATTCAGGGCAGGGGGCGAAGCCCTGCCCTGATGTTATTTCTATGCCGAAGCGCTGCTTCCCTTCTTTTTGGATAGACTCACTATAAAACCAATAAAGGCTGCCAATGCTAAAGTCAGGGAACCTCCGACCAGACCCGCCGCGCTGGTCCCGGCATCGACCGCCGGCCAGGATCCTTCTGCCTCTTCAGCAGTGGCTTCTTCTCCTGGTGTTTCGGAAACCTTAAAAGCATAATCGGGCATAAAGGCAGTCTTGTTCTGCAGATCTGAAAAAGTCTGGTAGATTCCATCCGGGGCTTCCAGTTCGGTTGTACCAGCAGTCCTTTCCATGGACCATTCCAGTCCATCGGGATTGGCCGAGGCGAACCAGGACAGGGCCCCACCGACTACGACTACTCCAATAACCAATCCGGTTAAAACCTTCTTCATGGATATATTACCCAGAGCTGCACCGATAGATGCCTTCTCGAGAATCTCGGGCCGGGCTTTCCATACATAGGTGACTACGGCCGCGGTTATCAGTCCCTCAACCAACCCTATCGCCAAATGAATGGGCTGCATCAGCAGGACAAAGGTTGCGAAGGGGAGTTCTGTCTTTCCGGAAGCAACAGTTTCCAGGACTACGCTGAATGCTCCTAACTGCAGAGCGATTACCACCGAGATTATTGATCCCCAGGCGATACTGCCGGAAGACAGACCCTTGCGGGTAAACCATTTGTAGATAAGCGGGTAAGCCAGGAAACAGCTG
>JAXDBN010000126.1:0-2866 GCA_034678805.1 Syntrophomonadaceae bacterium | reverse complement strand
GTTCCAAAGTGGGTTTTCCTGGCCTCAATCCAATGGGGGGCCAATAGGGACGGGTTGGCCCATGTATTTTTCAGCCCGGAAGCGGCAAATCTAAATAAAACATTACTGGTCAGGAAAGGGGCACATTTAATTGAATGAGAATCCTGAGACTCGGGATCAAGAGCAAAACCCTAAGCTGGAAAACATAAAAGAACTGGGGCAGATCGAGATACCCAGCTTCAAAAGCGATATTCATTGTCTGACCATCGCCGGGCAAGTGGAAGGACACCTGGTCCTGCCGCCCCAGAACAAAACCACCCGCTATGAGCACGTCATTCCCCAGTTGGTAGCCATTGAAGAAAATCCCCAGATCAAAGGTCTTTTGGTGGTCCTAAACACCGTCGGGGGAGATGTGGAGGCCGGGCTGGCGCTGGCGGAAATGATTGCCGGCTTGTCCAAACCTACCGTCTCCATCGTGATCGGGGGAGGTCATTCGATCGGTTCCAGCATCGCCGTCAGTACCGATTATTCATTCATAGCCCCCACCGCCACCATGACTATCCACCCCATTCGACTAACCGGACTGGTAATCGGGGTACCCCAGACCTATGAATACCTCGATAAAATGCAGGATCGGGTAATAAGATTTGTAGTAGAGCATTCCCATATCAGCGAAGCCAAATTACGCGAATTGATGTTCAGAACCGGTGATCTGGCTCGCGACATAGGCAGTGTTCTGGTCGGGTGTGATGCGGTAGAATGCGGTCTGCTCAATGAAGTCGGTGGTATCAGCGAGGCCTTGCGAAAACTGCATGAGCTTAAAAACAGCGGAGGTCTTATGCAATGATCATCTATCTGCCGGATCCCCAAGAGATCATCAATGCCATGGAGTATCAGGCAACCATACAGATACCTCTGTCATCGGGAGGTTTTGTGAACGCTCAACCGCTGACCTACAATCAAGCCCGGGTGATTGGCATCGTCAGCACTGATCCCATGGACTATTTGAATGAAAAATATCAGCCGGGCCAGTTGATCTCTCTATAAGCTGCTCCATCCCATAGTAAAACTTCGGCACGTTCGTCAGAACGTGCCCTTTTATTAGTAATTTTTCTCAGGGAGCTATGCTATAATTACTAGAGCATTTTGGGGGAGGGTGACCTTTCGGCCGCCCCCTTCCTGTTCATTCTAGGGCGGTTGGCTCCTTAACCATCCCAGTATGTTTTCGTAAATAAGCAAGAGTTTAGATATATATATATTGTGCTGCCTATCGACAGGAATGGCCCGTTAATCGGCCCCAACAACCCAGTTACTTGTCAATCCACATACCGGCGGTTGGTAACGCTAATTTATTTAATCGAAGGATGAAGAACATGGCCAGGAAAAAAGTTAGCCGGGTTAAGAATAGCCCGCCCGTAAATGATCCGGTGTCCGCCGCCGAGACCGTACATACCCCTTTCCGGGCCGAAATCGTATCGGCTATCCTATTTATGGTGGCCGTTTTCCTGCTGCTGGCGCTCAACAACTCGGAAGGAATTGCCAGTGACCAGCAGTTCATAGGGGTCCTGGGAACCTACCTGAGCTTAGCTATGAAAGCCTTGTTCGGTACCGTCGCGATTATCGTGCCTTTGTTCCTGCTCTTTTGGTCCATCCATTTAGGCGTCATCAAGAAATGGTGGTCGATTCGCATGTGGGGACTGGTGATCCTGGTCTTTTCTATTCTAGTCTATGTGAGCGACTTCCAGATCCCGCTGGGTTTGAATCCTTGGGAGGCGTCCCTTAAAGGGATAGGCGGAGGTTATCTGGGCGGGGCCCTGGGCTATATAACCTCGCGATTGCTGGGCCGTTTAGGAACCGCAGTGCTGTTGGTCCTTTGCTCCCTAATTGCTATAGTTATGATCCTGGAGAAATCACCCTCCGAAATCGCGGCTATGATATGGACCAGGCTGAAGAGGACCAAAAACGAACTTACCAGTCTCATGTTTTATGAGCCGGAAGCGGCGCCCGCCAGCGCTGCCCTTCCCGCCACCCCCAGTGAGCCGGTCATAATCAACGGCGACAGCGGGCCGTCTGCCCCCAGCATTAACCCGGTGGTGGTAAACTACCCAGCCCCGGAACGGCCGGCCAAGGAAATCACCAAAAGCCGCACCGCCAGCCAGCTGGAATTGGTTTACCACAATAAAGAAGAAACCAGTGCTTATGTAAAGCCCTCGGTGGAGATGCTGACTCCGGTTGAAAGCGACCGCTCCATCGATAAGAAGAACATTAAAGACAGTATCGCGGTGCTGGAAGATACCTTCACCAGTTTCGGGGTCAGTGTCAAGGTCAATCAGGTGAGCTGCGGTCCGGCCGTTACCCGCTATGAGCTTACCCCCGCCCCCGGCGTCAAGATCAGTAAGATCATCAGCCTTTCCGATGACCTGCAGCTTAACCTGGCCGCTCCCGGCATCCGTATTGAAGCGCCTATTCCCGGTAAATCGGCGATAGGGATTGAAGTACCCAGTTCCAAAGTAGGCAGCGTAGGACTGCGTAATATCCTTAGCTCCCTGTCTTTTAAAAAACTCAATAGCCCACTGGCAGTAGCTCTGGGTGAGGACATCTCCGGCAACCCGGTGGTGGCTAAACTAAGCGACATGCCGCATCTTCTGATCGCCGGGTCCACCGGCTCCGGCAAAAGCGTGTGCCTGAACAGCATAATCATAAGCCTGCTCTATAACGCCACTCCCGACGAACTGAAGCTGGTGTTTATCGATCCCAAGATGGTTGAATTGACTGTCTATAATGGCATACCCCACTTGATGACCCCGGTGGTCACCGATCCGAAAAAGGCGGCTACAGTGCTGCGCTGGATGACCACGGAAATGGAAAAGCGCTACAAGATGTTCGC
>JAXDBN010000125.1:0-10238 GCA_034678805.1 Syntrophomonadaceae bacterium | reverse complement strand
AAGCCAGTTGAATAAAGCAGTCCGAGCTCCCCCGATATGCAATGAACCGGTTGGACTGGGAGCGAACCTGACTCTAATATTATCCAAGATATACTCACCCCTTACGCTAATATATTAGCCTAATCATATGACCGGAACAAGAATAGTTAACTGAATGCCTTAGGGCGATACATTTTGGTTTAGCACTAACCGGATTGTTATTAAAAACAGGCACCAAATGTAGATACTTCTCATATATTGAAAACGTGGGGAGTGTATCCGACAAATTTGGAGGGTTTGAACTTGACCAAAAAATGGATTGCTCTGGCTTTTGCTGTAGCTGTAATGTTTATGATTACAATATGCCTTTTGGTAGATTTACGCTTGAAGGCCAGTATACTGGAAATTGCCAAAACCCAGGCAGAGCTGATGACCGTGGAAGTAATAAACGACGCTATTAATAACAACATCGTGGCCCATACTGATTATCAGGATCTGGTATATATACACAAGGATGATAATAATCGAGTGGTAATGATTCAGGCTAATACCGTAAAGATCAATCAATTAATGGCTCTAACTGTCAACGAAGTAATAAAAAATACTAAAAAGTTGCAGGCCAACACCATTAATTTGCATCTGGGCGAGGTCACTGGTTCTCCATTGTTGATGGGACGGGGACCTGCATTTACGGTGAGAGTATTGCCTATTGAACGGGTGAATGTGGAAGTTGATAATAAATTCGATCAGGCGGGAGTCAACCAAACCCGTCATATTATTTCATTTAAAATCAATACAGCTATCAAAATAGCCGTACCTCTAGTCAGCGAAGAACTTGAAGTTTCAACAACCGTTCCCATCGCCGACACGGTTATAGTAGGGGAAGTACCCCAGACCTACGTAAATTTCTCGGGTAATATAGAATCTGTTCCATTTGGAGTGAATAGATAAAACACCAGGCAATTTTTACGAGACTCACTCATATATTGATAATATACTGTGAACAGGAGTGATCACATGGTCAAGTTATCTGATCTGCGTACCAGGGAAGTAATAAATGTCCTGGACGGAAAAAAACTGGGCAGTATCATTGATATAGAGTTGGATATAGAACGAGGCCGGGTGGTGGCTCTCGTGCTCCCGGGCCAGGGAAAGGGCTGGAGCGTCTTTTCTAAACGAGAGGAAATAATAGTATACTGGGACAAAATAGTCCGTATCGGAAAGGATGTAATACTGGTGGAAGTACCCACCTTTAGTGAGGTGGATAAACATTGCCGGTCACGTTTTCTGGATGATGATGATAAATATTAACCAATATACAATGGTCAGTTGATTATCGGTTATTTATTGTTCATAATAGGGGCAGAACAGCACCCAGGCCTTTCAAAAGCACATTTTTGCGTATTGAGGTGGAAAGGATGCTCTGTCCCTATTGTCGTGCTATCGACAGCAAAGTCATTGACAGCCGGTCCAGCGAAGATGGAGCGGTGATTCGCCGCCGACGCGAATGCATTGTATGCCATAAACGTTTTACTACCTACGAGAGAATGGAAGAAAGACCCTTTCTGGTTGTGAAAAAGGACGGCAGAAGAGAGCAATTCGATCGTAACAAAATACTCATGGGTATACTGCGCGCTTGTGAAAAAAGACCGGTGAGCTCCGAGACCATTGAAGAGATGGTGGATTCTCTTGAGGCCCAGCTGCGTGATGATAATGACCGGGAAGTCAGCAGCATTGCTATCGGCGAAATGGTAATGGATAGACTGCGTGCCTTGGACGAAGTGGCTTATGTGCGTTTTGCCTCGGTATATCGGCAGTTTACTGATTTAAATAGTTTTATAAGCACTATTGACCAGTTGAAGAGCAATTAACTGATGGTGGCCAGGGGGATTCTTTGAGTTATCTATCTGATTGGTTTTCTTCCCATTCTGCCTGCAGAAGTTCAATAGTCTGATCCGCGAAGGATTCAGGAACTGCCACCTTAACTTCGCCCAAAGGACCCACCGCCAGCCCAAAAATAGATCCCAGAGGTTTTATAAGACGGACCGGTATGCCAAAAGACTTGATGAGGCTCTCCATCAGGGCATCATCGGGCGGATTGACGGTTGCAATAACCACCCAAGAGGACTCTGACAAATTGTGTCCGCAATTAGGGCAGATATCTTGTAGTGAATATTCGTGATTGCAATTAGAACATTTCATCGTTGCTTACCTCCTCATTACATTTTATTAGAAATAGAGGACAAGAACAAATGAAGCACTGGACTTTACATACGAGCGGACTTATTAATTACATAACTGTACCGAAATGGGAAACGGAAGGGGTAAATTTAGCTTTCTCGGCTCGTCAGGGCGGCGTAAGTGAAGGGATATATGAATCCCTGAATTTGGGCCTGCATGTTGGCGATCAGAAGGATTCGGTTTTGGGAAATCGAAGCCGATTGATGGAAATATTGAAAGCAGATTTAATGGAGGCAGTATGCTGCCAGCAGGTTCACGGAAATGAGGTGGCAGCCGTTGATCAATCTGACCGGGGAAAAGGAGTATTCCGGTTAGATAAGGCGATTCCTGATTGCGACGCAATGGTTACTGCCAGTCCCAGAGTCTATTTAATGACTTTTTATGCCGATTGCGTACCGGTATATTTTTTTGATCCGGTGCACCGGGCGGTCGGTTTAGCCCATTGCGGATGGAAGGGAACCATGGGCAGGATAGCTGAAAAGACCTTGTTGGCTATGGAAACGAAGTTCAAGAGTAAGGCCTCCCAAGTACAAGTTTTCATAGGACCCGGGATTGGACCTTGTTGTTTCGAAATCAAGGCTGATTTAGCAGCAAAAGTATATGCCGAATTTACCAATCAAAATGGTATAATTACAGCTAGTGATGATGACCGATATACTTGGGATTTGAAGAAGACCAACGCTTTAATGCTTGAAAATATGGGCGTAAATCCAGATAATATATGTATTTGTGGTTTGTGTACTGCTTGTAGGCCTGATCTCTTTTTCTCATATAGGAGGGATGATGGCGCAACCGGCCGTATGGCTGCTCTGATTGGATTAAGTCATTAGATTATATCTCTTGCGGAGGTAATAACTTTTGTCCCTCAGAATGGAAAGATTGCAGCGAAAGGATAAAAGAAGCGTCCTAATTAAAATTGGATTGCTGGCCTTAGTGGCACTGACCTTATTAGGTGTGGTCTATCGGCTGGGTTCTCAGGCCGTCATTACGTTTCATAAAATGAGTCGTGATATTGAAGTAGTAAAATACGCAACCATAGAGGACATCCTGGAGGGACAAGCAGCTGTATTAAATAAAGAAGACCTGTTTGTAGCCAAATCACAAGGTCGGTTTGAGAACCTCGTAAAAGACAAGGAGAAAGTAAGCAAGGGGACGTTGTTAGGCTACTTTGTTGATGCCCAGGGCCAGACGGCCGTAAGATCTTCACAAGCTGGAATCTTCGTGCGCAACACAGATGGATTAGAAGAGGTGTTCGGTAACATAAACCTAGATGCGGTCACGCCGGAGGTGTTCCAATATAAGCCCACCCCAGTGTTTGTAGAAAAACCTATCCAGTCCGGACAACCTGTTTATAAGATTATTGACAGTCTGGTGCCAACCCGACTTCTAATAACTATGCCCATGAAAGACATCGATTTTATTGTAGAGTCCGATCAAAGAGTAAAGGTGTTACATAATGAGCAAGAGCTGGACCATGGCTCCATAGCCGAAATGAAACAGGAGGGCAATGACCTGATTATGCTGGTTCAGCTGGATAATTTTAATGATAGTTTACTCACCCAGCGTTATATAAACGTGGAAGTAGTCTTCGATTCTCAAACCGGCTTCCTTGTACCTGATAAAGCAATTGTAGAAAAAGAGGGGAAAAAAGGAGTATATTGCTCAATTGGCGAATTAACGAAATTTAAGCCAGTCGAGATATTGAAAAAAAGAGATGGAACTGTACTTGTGGAGGGATTAGATAAAAATGACTTTATCGTCACCAATCCTCCTGATAAAATATAGGTGGTCATGCAAAACATGGAAACAATGTGCAGCCGGTTTAATGAGATAACAGAGAGAATAGAGCGGGCAGCCAGAAAAAATGGGCGGAGCAGCAAGGATATTACTCTGGTAGCAGTCACCAAGACAGTAGAAATCGAAAAAGTGCAGGAAGCTCAGAGTTTAGGCGTATGTGATTTTGGTGAAAACCGGGTTCAGGAATTGAAACGGAAAAAAAGTCTTTTACCTCAAGCCCGGTGGCATTTGATAGGAAGACTACAGACCAATAAGGTAAAAGACGTGGTTGGTCAGGCTTATCTTATCCATTCGCTTGATAGGTGGAAATTAGCCGATGCAATAAATAAATGTGGTGCTGTGCAAGGTATTCGAGTACCCGTTCTAGTGCAGGTAAATATCTCCGGAGAAGCGAGCAAGACAGGCTTGAAGCCTGGAGATGTCAGCAGTTTCTTAAACTCAGTCGGGGAGTTGCCTTACCTGCATGTGTCGGGACTCATGACCATCGCCCCCGAGGAACCCGATCCTCAGTCCAGTAGGGCGGTTTTCCGAGAACTAGCTTCGTTGAAAAATGAAATGAGTATACGAAAGTATACCAATGTTGAGTTGCGCCACCTTTCTATGGGTATGTCCCAGGATTTCGAAGTGGCAATTGAAGAAGGTGCTGACATAGTGCGTATTGGTAGTGCACTATTCAAATAATTATATTGGATTAAAGGGGGAGCAATGATGGGAGTAATAGATAGTATGTGGAAGTGGCTGGGAGTACAGTCGGAGGTTGAAGAGGAGTATGAATTCGAACAGCGCCCGCTGACCCTGGAAAAGGAGAACCGTACATCTGCCAATGTAGTTGCTTTACACGCTGCCAGCAAGGGGATTAAGGTTATGGTGTGTGAGCCGGAACGCTTTGAAGAGGTTCAAGCTTTGGTTGATCATCTCAAAAACCGTAAACAAGTCATAGTAAATTTCGAGGCGACCCGTCCGGAAGTATCTCAAAAGATAATAGATTTCATTAGCGGAGCGGTTTACGCTTTGGATGGCCATAGCCAACAGCTGGGGCAGAACATATTCTTGTTCGCGCCATCTTCTGTGGAGATTAGTTCAGATAGTAAAAACATATTGCGTAAAAATGATTTCTTCCAGTCGGACATTTTTGGGGGCAGAAGATAATGCCGGTTAATTTGGGGATCATAGGTTGTGGCAAAATGGGCTATGCCTTAATCAAGGGCATCAGTAATGATCCAGAATTTTGCAGCCAAATTTATGTCAATGATATTGATGAAGAAAGAACCCTGCTGTTTGAAAATGAATTTAAGGCCCGGGTGGCCACACCGGATGAAGTGGTTGCTAAATCGGACATAATAATATTGGCGGTTAAACCGGGACAGGTAAGGAATGTTTTGATAACCACCCGTGAAAACTGGACTGCCGACAAACTGTTGGTCTCCATTGCGGCTGGCATTAAGATTGCGGCAATCGAAAAGGAAATGCCGGAAGCCGTACGGGTAATAAGAGTAATGCCTAATACGCCTTGTTTGGTGGGGGAGGGCGTTTCTGCTCTTGCTGGTGGACAGAGTGCTGGCCAAACCGACCTGGACATCGTTCAAGCTATGTTGGATAAGGTTGGCATTACCATAATAATTGATGAGTCTTATATGGATGCGATCACTGCGGTTTCGGGAAGCGGTCCGGCCTATGCTTTCCTTATTATAGAAGCGATGATGGATGCATCACTTAGTACAGGCTTAAGCAGTGATATAAGTCGGCGGTTAGTAATACAGACCTGGAAAGGCAGTCTTTCTATGTTGGAGCAGACCGGTGAGCATCCGGCTGTATTAAAAGCTCAAGTTACATCGCCGGGCGGTACAACAATAGCTGGTTTAAGGGAATTGGAGGCAGGCGGAATAAGAGCGTCCATGTTTGCAGCAATTGAAAAAGCCCGGCAGCGTTCTATAGAATTAGGCCAAGATTAACTATTAGGAGGAAAACCCTTTGAACCCGACGTCAATTATTAAAGTTGTAAGTATGGCCTTTACAGTACTTATATGGCTGGTTATTATCCGTTGTATCCTCTCCTTCGTACGTCATAATCCCTATCAACCCCTGATACGGTTTGTTTATGATGTAACTGAGCCGATAATGGCACCATTCCGCAAGCTGATTCCAGCTACTGGAGGGCTTGATTTCTCACCTATTGTTGTGCTTCTCGTACTATCTTTGGTTCAGAGCATAATTATTCGAATTTTACTTTCTATTCTATAGACTAAGCGATTAAGGAGTCTTCCAAATGATTGGGCACCAACTTGAATTGCTGGCTCCGGCAGGCAAAATGGAGGTTCTGAACAGTGTTATTAACGCTGGCGCAGATGCCGTTTATTTAGGCGGAAAGAGATTCAATATGCGCGGGCTGCGGCCTGATTACAATTTCAGTGATGAAGAACTAAAAGCAGCGGCAGACTTTGTACATGACCGTCAACGCAAAATATATATAACCCTGAATAATCTTTACCATAGTGACGAAATTGATGATATTGCCCAGTACCTCCTCTTTTTAAAGGAATTAGGTATTGATGCCTTGATTGTTCAGGATCTGGGAATAGCTGCTTTGTGTAAGGACCTTAAACTAGATATTCCTTTACATGCCAGTGTTCAGATGAGTATTGCTAATCTGGAAGCAGTCAGGCTTTTAGAGCATCAAGGTTTTGAAAGAGTTATCCTCTCCAAAAATGTATCTTTAGCTGAAGTTGCGGAAATTGCCGCCGGCACCATCCTGGGAATCGAATATTTTGTTCATGGCGATTTGTGCATTTCCCATACCGGTCAATGTTATATGAGCAGTATTATGAGTGGGGAAGGCGGCAACCGTGGCAAATGCCGCAAGCCCTGCCGTTGGCAGTATCAATTACATGGTGAAGGCTGTGAGGCGGTTGATTATAAATACTATCTGGCCCATAAAGACCTATGTCTCTATCCCTATCTACCCCAATTGATTGCGGCGGGAGTCAGCTCATTTAAGGTCGAGGGCCGTATGCGCAGCGCCAGCTTTCTTGAATGGCTTGTTTCCCTCTACCGCCGTGCCCTGGATAGTTATCTTGAACAACCGGAAAGTTACCAGACCGATGAAAGCGAAGTCAGCGTTCTTGAACAAAATCGAATCCGCGACTACACCACAGGTACCCTTTTGAATCCCCTAGACTGGAAGGTAATAGATTTTGAGGGGGAAAGGGAACCAGTAAAAAGTACTGCTGTAACTTTGCCCAGAATGGAAATGGAAGATTGTTATATTGAGTCCGTATCGACAACTGCCTGTACACCACAACTAACGGTGAAGGTCGGGGGATTGGAAGCACTGCGGGCAATAAAGAATGCAAGAATCGATAATATAATTCTAGGCAGCGAAATTATACGCCAAAATAGCCAGAATTGGACTAAAACGGCCATTTGCGAGGCAACTCAATTAATGAAAGACAGCTCCACCCGGTTATTTGTGGAGACGCCACGTATAGTGAGTCAAAAAGATGTAACTGACATCTATGATTTAAAAAAGAGACTGATCGGATCCGGCATTAGCGGAGTAATTGTAAATGATCTTGGCAGCCTGCAAATTTTTCGCAATTCCGGTTTTGAAGTGTGGGCCGGTTATGGATTAAACACCTGCAATCATACTGCAGCAGCATTCTTATATAACCAGGGGGCGAACAGGATTACCGCCTCGCTGGAATTGACCGAGGGAAATCTTCTTGATATGCTGCGGGCAGGTATTGCGGCCGAAATCATGGTACACGGGCCGATGCCATGTATGATCAGTGATTATTGTACTATCCGCGGTGTCCAGGAGGACCGTGATTCAGAGTGTTCGTGCTATTGCCAGCAGGGTGAATATTACCTGTGTGACAGGGAAGGACAAAAGTACCGAATTATCACTGATGATAAATGCCGCACTTATTTATATGCTCCGTATGATCTATGTCTACTAGCCTTCCTGCCGAAGTTGGCTGCGGCAGGGGCAAAATCCTTGCGAATCGACGGCCAATTCTATGAGCCCAATAAATTAAAGGAAATAACAGCCTGTTATCAGGAGGCATTAAAGCAAATCAACGCGGGTATCTGGCAGCCACAGCAAATATGCCAGCGTATTTTTGATGCTAACCCGGCTGGACTAACCGGGGGAGCATTTACTGGTATCAGGGCATAAATATCAGATAATAACTGCGATACAGGGGGGTGAGAATTTGATAACCGGAATGGAGATAAGAAATCATCAATTTTCTAAGTCCTTCAGAGGTTATAGAGAAGAGGAGGTTAAGGAGTTTATTCAACAGGTCGCTCACGATTACGAAACCCTTTACGCCGAAAATTCTCAACTCAAAGAAAATATCCAAAAGCAATTATTTGAATTAGATAAGTACCGCAAAATAGAAGGCACAATGAACAACAGTCTGATTTTAGCCCAGCAGACTGCGGAGGAATTAAAAGTTAATGCCCGTCTGGAAGCCGTTAAGATTCTTGAGGATCTAAAAGGCTCTATTGCCGAAATGGTAGCATCGTACCAGGAAATGATGAAACATGTGAATGTTTTTAACCTGGAGCTTAAGTCTCAGCTAAATGTGCAACTGGAATTACTCGACCATAATCTGAGAAAGAATGAAGACATGGCTGCTTTTTTCAGCAAGCCAGATGTTAAAGATTTGCTGGACAGATTAAACAGTTTACAATTAGACGAGGCAGACTAGTGTTATATTTAAACGAAAGCCCAACCGGAGTACGTTTGGAGGTTAAAGTGCAACCCCGTTCATCCCGCAACCAGGTGGTGGGCGAGCAAAACGGGGCTCTGAAAATCAAACTTACTGCTCCTCCGGTTGAAGGCGAGGCCAATGCTGCTTTAGTCCAGTTTTTAGCTGGTTATCTAAAAGTGCCCCGAAAAGACATAGTACTGCTTAAAGGTGATACTTCGCGCCAGAAGATTATTGAAATAAGCGGACTAAATGCTTCCCAATTATTGTCCCGTCTTGGTCTCTAATTAACCTTTCTTTCTGAGCACAATTGCCAACTGCATCGCTAAGAGAATCAATCCCGCCCCGATCATAGCTTGAGTCGATAGCCGTTCTCCCGCCCATATAAAGCCCGCTAAAGCAGCAAACACCGGCTCTGAAGCCAGGACAATGGCAAAATCGGTTGGCGTACTGAACTGCTGCAGGTAGTTCTGTGCCAGAAAAGCAATAGCAGTAGCGAAGACTGCTGTTACTATAATGGCAAATATCGCATTATAGGTTAATCGGCTGGGAAGAGGCTCAAAAAGCAGACCTATTAAAAGACATACCAATCCCACAAAGAGCACCTGGACACTGGTGATAGCTACCGAATTGAACTGGTGAGAATACACGTCTACATAAATGATATGCAAGGCAAAACCAAAAGCCCCGATTAAAACAAAGAAATCTCCCCTGCCTAGATGAAACGATCCCCACGGAACGGATAGCAGAAATAGTCCGACAGCAGCCATGATTACAATGATTATAGTCCTGGCAGGAGGTTTTTTACGGTGCAATAGAGCGTAGATAATCGGGACCAAAACCACAGAGACTCCAGTAATGAAGCCTGCATTGGAGGAAGTGGTATATCTTAGGCCTAAGGTCTGAAAAGCATAGCCGACAAACAAAAATACCCCTAATAGGGAACCAAACTTGATGGCAGAAAACCTGATTTTAAAAACGTCCCGGTGAGAAAGCGCGGTCAGAATCAGAAATGCCAGCGTGAAACGGATGCCAACAAAAAGGAAGGTGCCGATATCTGCCAGAGCATTTTTAACCACAACGAAAGTGGCCCCCCAGATGAAAGAGACTACCAGCATTGATAAATCAGCCCGGGTGCGCATGCTAATGTTTCTGCCCATGCCTAGAAAACCTCTCCAGTAAAATACGAGACTAGCTTAGAAATATACATTAACAGTAAACATTTATAAATTCAAGTTAGGTTAGGTTTAGGTGGAAACATAGAATTAGGGACAAACAGACGAAAGGGTTGCATATTTCAACCCGGTTTGGTTATATTCGATTGTTATTGTTGATTCAAAAATGGACCGCTATAATATATAAAAATGTACAAAATACATAAGGAGGAGTGAGGTAATTGAAGAAGGTTCTCAAGTTAGCACTGGTAAGCATGTTAATTATGGGCCTGGTATTATCGGCAGCGGGCTGCGGACAAAAGGCTGCCACCAATAATACCGGCACCCAGCCCCA
>JAXDBN010000124.1:0-13708 GCA_034678805.1 Syntrophomonadaceae bacterium | reverse complement strand
ATGCTGGTGAGGAAGCTTGTCCCCCCGCCGCCGTATTCAGCCGGATAAGAAATGCCCATCATGCCGAGTTCACCCAGCTTGGCCAATATCTCCGCCGGGTAGCGGCTGTTGGCATCGAGCTCGGCTGCTATGGGTTCTATGTACTCCAAAGCAAACTCGCGGGCACTAGCCCTGATTAGTTCCTGTTCTTCCGATAGCCTAAAATCCATACACACACCTCTTTCTTTTTCTTCTTGAAAACCCCAACAATATCTGTTCCTGGATAAACTCGGGCAGAGGCAAAAAAACTATCGACCAATCTCAGTTTATCATGGTTAGTTTAAGGAAATCCACACGTAAATTTAGTACCAAAACGCGTTTATTAGAGCCCTGTATATCGGCTTTTGTGAGGCGGCATCAATTTAATCATCAGTATTGTGCTTTCCAATTGAACCCGGAATTTACAAAGGACCGTTTAAACGGCGATCGGCAGGATAGTTATGGTATGATGGCTACACCCAATGCCTGGTGATCCCACAGAGCTCTCGCCACCTCATCAGCTTGCTGCTCACTGCAATTCACCAAGATAAAAAGCTCGCCATTCTTTTCGTTTCGTCTTTCCTTGGAATGCTTCACCCTGCTAAACGAAATATCCAATAGGAAGCCGACTAGAAACCCCCCTGCCATTCCTATTAATCCCCATATTATAGGACCCCATTGTAAGTCGAAGCCGTATATGACCCCTAAGGTCATAAGGGCCGTCCCTAATATGGCTCCCCCATCAAACAGACTCACTCCATCCGAATGATGGATGGTGTCAAATATATGGCGCGTTTCTCCTCTAATCTGCAGGGGAACCGCATATATCCGATTTTTTGGTATACCCATCTGTTCGAGTTTGGCAATCGCTATTTCAGTGTGCAGACAATAGTGAAACGATCCTATTACATGCATGCATTCTCACCCTTCTCACCAGGGAATTCAAATGAACCGGACTGGTAATTGTTTTTTAGGAATTGAGCCTGTTCCTGATCGAATATTTTATTAATCTCTACGCTTTTTACATAAGCATCATAAACGGCGAATCCATAAAATGAGGGAAGGTTAAGCAGCCACTGCCAGTCTATTACCGCTTTAGCCTGGGCGAAATGGCCGCCAGCGGTGTATATTATGGCTGGTACTACGTTGGACATATAGACCAGAAATGCTCCTCCAACCATCATAAACACAGCCACAATAGTGGTTAAACAATAGAGGTGACCCAAACCGGGCAGCAACATCGACCACACAACCGCAACCCAGGGATTCCGCTTTTCCATGGAGTTAAGACCTGCAGGCGTAATAATAGTTGGAACCATCTGGGCGTTTTCATGATCACCGAGGACCGCGAACTTATTTATTTCCAGAGTTGAACGGTAGCTGTCCCAAACCGCAAATAACAGTATGGCACTATATAATAGCAGCATACGGGTATTCAGAACCTCTTTAGCCTGGTCAAAACGACCGGTGAAGCTGTAAAGAATAGCAAGGTTAAGATGAGCATGTACGTTTATCAGCAGTTCCCCCACAAACAGGAACATGCCTTTGGCAATGCTGACTAATCTTAGATGGCCAAAACCAGGATAAACCACGGACCACCAGGCCACCACCAGCGGGTTCCTGATATGAAACATATTGATTGAGTAGGTTGACATGGCAAATTTGGGCCGCCTGACTATTGGCGATGATTGCATCCGTGAGCTAACCTCCTGGTAATCTGACTTCTGTACAAACGTCTTTATTATTTTGGCCTGCTTTCCGATTACTATTCTGTATACCCGGTAATAAACGTATAGTTATCAACTAGTGCCAATACTCTGACCTCTTTATTGAACCCCAACCCATAAAAAAGCTACTGCATCAGCAGTAGCGCCAGAAAAAAGTCTATATCTACAATCAAACCCGGGCAAAAAGGTTGGGATTCAGTTACGCCATTCCGTTCAAATATACCTGCAGTCTATCTACGTACCTTCCTATGTGGATACCATCCACGAATGAATGATGGGCTTGAACTGAGAACGGCAATAGCATACGGTTGCCGTCATTGTAATATTTACCCCAGGCCAGCCGGGGTACGGAGTCATCCTTATTGAAGGAGATGGTGTGGGATAAGCTGGTAAAAGAAACCCATGGGATACAGGTTATATATATTAAATCATCGCGGCCTTCCACATCCCTGGCTACAAATGGATCCTGCTGTTGTCTCGATTTTTCCTCCGCCTTAACCACAAACGCTTCCATAGATGCTTCCACATCAACGGTTACCATCTTGAACAGATCATTGCCGACCGGCATATCGGTAAAGGAGGGATGAACGAAATCGTGTAATATTACCTGTTCGCCGCGAATCCGGTAACGGAATTCCTCCAATTCATTAATAGCATGGGTAGCCGCAAATATCATTGCATAATAGAATGGCATATCCTGTTGCTTTATGGATTCTAAAAAACGAGTGATATCCATATTTACACAGATATTGTACTGGGGATAATCCATCCTCCTGAAAAAATTGAAATGCGCAGCTCTTTCCCCATCCATTCAAATCAATTACCTTCATTATTCATTTCCTCTCAGACTATGCTATGCTTTTACACTCCCTATCCTATCTACATCAAATAAGACCTCCAACACTTTCGAAGCCGTCATATCCCACGTCTTTTGAATAATCTCCAGTCCTTCGATGTCTACCGGATCGGTCGACTGCATCATATATTCATTGGCTTTTTGCAGACTTTCCGCGCGGGTATAAAAGATGAGGTAATCACCGTCAGCGGCGCGGTCCAGAAATATCGACTCAACCATCATGGTCTCTTTACTTAAGGCTTTTACCACTTGGTTCATGTTCTTTTTCAGGTTTTCTGTATATTTAATAAAAGTATCGGTCTGTCCTTCTTTGAGTTTTACTTTAAGGCACTGTACATCCATCTGCGTCCCTCTTTTCAAACTGAATTTTTTGTATTATACCATTTCAAACATATCCTCTAAATCTCTCATACAGCCTGTTCATAAACCTTGGCCAGCTACCTGCTGCATTTCAAATGGCACAGAACGAATATTCGTATTTCTCCCGTTAAGTGCCCTATTTTGTGCTATAATATCTTGAGTGGTCCGCCGTTAAGGGCAAATGTTCTATGAAAGAGGAAGACTTTTCTAATAAAGAGAAGACTAATCTGAGAAAAGTGTTACCCTGTTACCCAAAGTTACCCTAAATCACAAACTTTCTCTATATAAATTCTATATATAAATACTTTTAGAAAAAGGGTAACAAGAGTAACAAGGTAACAAATAGAAAAGAAGAAGTAAAGAAAAGATGACTGAAGAGGCAAGAAATATATACAATACCAGGTTGCGCCAGAGCTTCTTCTGGCTGCTGGTGTTCTTTTGGACGGTAATGATTTTCATATTCTCAGCCCAAACCGCCCCGGAGTCCAACGCCCAGAGCGGGCAGATTATTCGTACCGCAGCTGAACTGACGATGCCGGAATTCAAAGAACTTCCTCCTCCCGAGCAGGAGGATTTTATTTCTAAATGGCAGCATACGGTCAGGAAGTCTGCTCACGGGATCGCCTATTTTGGTCTGGGGATCTTGTGTGCGCTGGCCGTGAGGCAGCATTCCTGGAGTTTAAAAAAGCAGGCGGTTGTCGCACTGGCTATCCCCTTTGTTTATGCTGTGACCGATGAAATCCACCAGCTGTTTGTTTCCGGCCGGGCTTTTATGTTTTCTGATATCGGTATCGATACGGCGGCGGCGGCCGTCGGTGTTTTACTGGTATCACTGGCTGTTAAAGCGAAGCAGCAATGAGTGGAACAGAGAGACGGTTCTGTCATGTCTTGGAACAACAGAACCGTCCCCTTGTTCCTTGCCCTTGTTCCTACCATCTAACTAGATGGCTTAAAGGGAAACAGTCAGGTGTTTTTTCCTTGAGCAACAACAGTGTCATTTTGGTTTTTAATGGTCCAGGCATAGGTTACCAGCCCACCGCGTTTGGTGGCATGGGTACCGACTACTTCCGCCTCGGCACAAACTTTGTCCCCGGGGTGCACCGTGCTCTTCCACGCTACACCGTCTGCGGCCGTCCAGACCGCATCTGCCAGAAATCCTTGTTTGGCCATCAAGCCCATCATACAGGCAATCAGATAGGCCCCAGGAACCACGCGGGCTTTAAAACCCCAGCCTCTGGCCACCTCGTCATCCAAAAATCCTGGCAGGTCCATTCCTGACATTTGTGCCACCATGTCGACTTCTGTTCCAGTGATTGGTTTGGTCCCGGTCTTAAATGAATATCCTATGCTAACATCTTCAAAGAACAATCATTTCACCTCCCCCTTTGCTTTAGAACGTACGAAGTGCATCATAATATAGATTTATTGCTCCGGATATTTAAATAGTACCACAGTTATAACTTTAGGTTATATACAAAAATTTTGTACACGTACAATTAATCTGTCTTTCCATTAATTCGGGATCTTAAGTTATTCAAACTGGTTGAGAGCAACCAAAACCGGATCCCAAACCGGGCTAAAGGGGGGTGAATAAGCCAAGTCCATGTCGACCAGGTCTTCGATGGTAGCCCCTACGGTTATGGCCACCGCCAGCATATCGATACGCATGCCTGCCCCGGAAAAACCAACAATCTGGGCTCCTATCAAGCGGCGGTTGCTCTGGTCCATAATCAGTTTGAGATGAATATCCCGGGAAGCCGGGCAGAAGTGGGCCGCTGTTTTTGACTTTATACTATGGGCAACATAATCGATACCCAGCTGTTGGCATTCGTTTTCACTAAAACCGGTGCGGGATATCTCCATCTCTATGACTCTGGCCACGCCGGTACCGAGTACTCCTTTAAAAAACGTGTCTCCGCCGGCGGCATTCTCGCCTGCCACTTTCCCCTGCTTGTTGGCGGTAGTGCCCATGGGAATGTAGACTTCATTACCCGACAGCAGGTGCGTAACCGTAGCACAATCACCGGCAGCATAAATGCCCTTAATATTGGTTTCCATTTTGGTATTTACCCGGATGGCATTTTTAATCCCGGTCTCTATACCGGCAGCAGCCGCAACTTCCGAATTGGGCAAAACACCGATTGACAACAATACGAAGTCGGCCGGGATTTCACCTTTATCAGTGGATACTCCCGCCACCGCACCGTTACCGTAGAATCCGTTCACCGCTTCCCCGGTTCTTACTTCAACCCCTCTGGATTCAAGGTAGCTGGTGAGGATCCGGGCCATGTCTTCATCCATATTGGGGATGATATGCGGTGCCCGTTCCACCAGGCAAACCTGGCACCCTCTCTCCATCAGGTTTTCCACCATTTCCAGGCCAATATATCCCCCGCCGATGACCATGGCCTTTTGCGGTCGTTGCTGCAGTAAAAAAGACTTGATGTTCAAGCAGTCATGGATGGTCCGCAGTGAAAAAATGCCGGGTAAATCTGTTCCGTCGATGGAAGGAATAAACGCACGCGCACCGCTGGCAATTACGAGGGCGTCATAGTTGTCTGTCACAGTGACCTTATCTTTCAAATCCTGGAGTTTGATCGTGGTACTTTCCGGTCTGATTTCTTCGACTCGCATCAGCGTTTTGACTTGAATGTTCTGGCGGGCAAAGTCCTCGGCTGAACGGGCAATCAGGCTGCTTTCCTGTTCAACCCGGCCTCCGATGAAATAGGGCAATCCGCATCCCGCATACGATATGTAGTTATCATCCGTGTAAACTACAATATCCATGTCCGGTCTTATCCGCCTGGCTTTCGCAGCAGCGCTCATACCTGCCGCCACCCCTCCCACGATGACCAACTTTTGAGACATATGCATTGCTCCTTCCTATTTCGTAATAAGCCATACAATAATTCTCTGATATATTTATGCTATCATTACACCGAACGTTTTGCCAATATGAGGAACAGAGGACAACAGATTTACTAAAACCGCACAGTAGAATTTAATATTTGCCCTTTACACATTCCTCATTGTTACTTATAATTTGAACACAGGTAATAATGAGGTATTTTAAGGAGTTGGATTAATATGATAGAGCAGTATTATTCCGTCGAGCAGATTGCAGAAATGATTGATATGCACCCGAAGACTATTCAGCGATATATTCGTGAAGGGCGGCTGAAGGCTCAGAAAATTGGCAAAGCATGGCGCGTAACAGGTCATGATTTGAGCACTTTTGTTGAAGGTACGGATGAAGATGTGATGAGCGATACTTCGCCGGGAATGCAAGCGATAATTGGGGCAGCAGTGAAGAACATCACGGTGTCAACAGTTATCGACATCCCGGTGGAAAATAAGGCAGAGGCTCTTCAGGTCATGAATTGGATTACTGCTTCGCTGAATTCCCAATCCTCTGAGTATGGGTATACGTCGATGGCTTCACAATTCATTGAGCCAGAACACATTGTACGTATTATGCTATCGGCAAGTCCATCCTTCATGGCAGTCATCATGAGTTATTTAAGCGAGCTGGAAATGAAATAGGGGGTAAAAGGGTTCCCTTGTTCCAGTTCCATCATTGTTCATCAATACGTTTCCTAAGCAGATAAGCTGGATCCGTGATAGCTCCTATCTTAATTGCGTAGGATGTTTTATTGGCTATATCTTCATCGGTAATAATGTGAATATCCAACAATCCGTCGGAAGTATACCCTGTGCGCAGGTAATTCATTTCTGCCAGACTATGACTCCAACCCTGTAACCATAATTTTAATTCCTCTAGTTGAAGTGGAGATCCATGGAAATGTATTAATAGATCAATATCACTTCCTGGCCCGGCCTCGCCCGAGTTGGTGCTGCCAAACAGATAGACTGCCTGAACCCCAAAAGCCCCCAAATCCATTTTGGCGGCGATACGCTCAGCCATATAGTGGCGCCAACGCCAGGCCTTGTCCTCCCGTGGTTTTGCCTCCCGCAAAGTTCCCCGGAGAGGAGTCAGGTGAACCGGTTCTTTGCCGGTAGAAACACTTCCATTTACGAAGGCTGCTCCAAGATAAGCGATGGCTTCCTCAAGATCAGCGTTCATAGCAATACTGAGCACCATTCCCTCATTCTCGGCTGGCACGTCAATGACTCGGATTACGTCTTCCAGGCAAGTATATTCAGGCAGTATTCGGCTCAACATGTTGATCGACCGAGTAAAGAAAGATTCTTTGAAAATCACATCTTCATCATCTGGATATAAGGGAAGATAGCGGATATTGCTCTCGACCAAATCCTGAAAGAAATGTGTGCCAAATGATAATTCGGGTATATATTTCAGCCTGTGGCGAGCGATCTCGATCAAGGCCGCGGTGTTATTTATGTCAGCATAACTGACCTGAACCCCTAGTCTTATGTCCCCCCGGCTGCCCCAGCGCCCCGGGCCCATGAGAATAAAGTGATGCTTGGGCAGCAACATGTTAAGCTTGCCGATGGCTTTGCCCACATTGACCAGATCATCTAGTTTATGCAGGCGGCTGTAACCTTCCGGATCGACATAAACAATGTGCGAAATATCCGAGATCAGACCATTGGATACATAACGGTGGGCGGTGAACAGGATGTCGGGATTGGGTATATCCTTGGGAATGGGTGCGGGAGCATATTCTATACTGTAACTCTGCGGCCGGCATTGCAGGAGGTAGAAGTTCACCCCATCGGAAGCGAATTCTATATCCACCGGGCAACCCATTTTTTCACGCAGGATTTTTAACATTGTCTCCATTTGCTTCATAAACTTGGTGTCGCTGATCAGACCGTCAAATGTGATCAGCATATCGTCAGACCTGAAATCTATGCTGAAGGCGGTGCATTTGCGCACATAATCCTGCTCATAAACAGAAATAATATTGTGGGCATTGGGAAGCAAATGCCCGTATTCCCTCAATAGAGAGGATATTCCAACTGTCTCAACAATGTTCCTGTCCAGGTTGATCACGTCGACCTTTTTGGGCGAATAGCGCCTGATTTCTTCGGGCACTGTATTGACCCGCAGCTTAGGCTGCCCGGGGGATACCAATACCGGGAAATCGTCGGTCAAGCGATCCACAGCGCGAGTGCCCAATCCCATGACCATTCTGATCAATCCATCTTCTCGTTTGATCCGGGATGACCAGCGGAATTCATTGTTGCTGAAAGCCACTCCTGAATAGAGGGGCAGAAAATACGGACCTATTCTGGTCCCTACTACCTCCTGGATAAGGATACCCATCTCTTCAGGATAGTCCAACAGACCACGTTCAGCCCGGTACTGTATGGAATTGGGGCTGTAAACGGATGCATAAACTTCCACAATAGCATCTATTAGGCTTTCAAGTCGCTGCTGTTTGCTGCCCTGATTGGCCAGAAACAGGCTTTTGTATTTTCCTGAAAATGCGGCTCCCAATTGATCTTCCAATAGGCTGGAACTACGTACGATAAGAGGAACATCACCGAAGTCATCCAATGCCATAGCCAGACTCCTGATTATGGATACGGGGAAGGCAGCATTTTTCATGATCTGAATTATGTTGGGATAGTCCAAACGGACTTCATAGAGATCCTTGTATTTTTGAACTCTTAATTCCTCAAGTCGGTTATGATGTAAAAACTCCTTAAGCTCATCAGTGGCGATATACCAGGTCTTGGGAACCTTGACTTCAGCCAGGCTGGAATTCTCTTCCGCGGCTTTTTCGATAATTTTTTGTGCCAGGAACAGCCCGGTACCTTTGCCGCCAATCTTACCATGGCTTCCTTCTGGAAAAATCAAATGGGTGACTATCTCATAAAAGTCCTTGATCTCAAAGTAAGGACGCGCGATGTTTATAAAATCCAGCTTCTCGGACAGGAATCGGTTGATCAGTGCTACCACCAACCACTTTTCCATAGGTGAATAGCGCAGAGAACTGTCATCACCGGCGTTTCGGTAACGAGTAATCAATTCAACAATTTCGGCCACCGATGCGTTAATGCGGTCCACCGCTTTGATCAGGGGATAGGCCTTCTCCTCCTGCAGCCATTTGCGAATCCGCGAAGAAATCTCGGCGTCACTCAAGTGCCTGGCAGCAATTTTGAAGGTCTGATTGCTGATGCTGGTAAGGTTTCCCAAAGGCAGTTTTTCGCTGGGATAATTCTGTTCCAGAACCTCATCGTAAACCCGCGTGCCAGAACCGAATTCCCATAGCACCGCCTCAGCTTCCCTGATACCGCTAAGATACAGATAGTTGATCATTTTACGGCATATGTGCAGCAGCATGCTTTGATCTGTGCGCGCCACCAAGTCGAGAATAATCATCCATTCTTTGAGAGACTCACCTTTAGCATAGAGACCATTCTTGGAAGTATTCCACTCTTCAATTACCTGCTCCATGTAACGGTGCTGTATAGTCTGTCCTATGCGGTCCGCAATGGTTCTAATCAGTTTCCGTTCTTTATCCAGGAAGTATCCTTCTGAGCTCCGTTGAACCTTGACTGTATATACTACTTCTATCTTGCCAGCGGTTTTGCCGCCCACCCTGATCGTCGCTGCATCAGACCATGGCGAACCGACAAACCCTGGAGAGTGGTAGCTTTGGTTGTCATAAGTTATACTGGCTTTGCATACCTCAGGGAACTGCCAACCTTCGGGGATAATCAGAACCAGCTGCCTAAATATCTCAGGCAGGGACAAGCGCTGATTATTCAGAACTTCATCTACCCGGTAGATGCATTCCAGTTCTTTGGCACGTTCCTTGAGGTTATCCAAAGCATATTCATTTGGCGGCCAGTTATCATTCATGTATAATCACCCATATTATCCGAACCAACCAATTTGACCGGAAATGACCGTTTATCTATACCCAACCCCGCATTTTCACAGCATGGGCTACCCGGTTAATAGAAATCACATAGGCGGCATCGCGGGTGTACATTTTGTGCCGGTCTGCGATATCGCGCACCGCGTGGAAAGCGGAAGTCATCTTGGTATCGAGTCTTTGCAGAACTTCTTCTTTTTCCCAATAGAAATTGGCGTTGGACTGAACCTGTTCGAAATAACTGCAGGTAACGCCGCCTGCGTTGCACAGGAAATCTGGGATTACAAAAATTCCGCTGTTGCGAATGATCTCATCCGCTACCGTATTTATAGGCCCATTGGCACCTTCGGCAATTATTTTAACCTTTTTGCTTATACCTTCAACATTAGCTCGGGTAATCTGGTTTTCCATTGCAGCGGGGATGAGAATATCCACATCCTGTTTCAGCCATGCATCATGGGGGGCCACCTTGCAGCCCAGATCCAAGGCCTTGCTCTGGTCAATACTGCCATAGGGGTCAGTGATCTCGGGCAGCCATCCCGCATCAAAACCGTCATCGTTGGTGTAGGAATAGGCCATCTGGTCAGTATGATCCCAACAAGAAATTGACACAATATTGCCGCCTAATTCCTGGTACAAACGGGCTGCGTACTGAGCAACATTGCCGCATCCCTGAATACTTGCGCTGGTGTTCTTGATGTCGATGCCCATACTGTTGAGGGCTTCACGGATAGTATACACCACCCCATAGCCAGTAGCTTCTGTTCTTCCTAGAGATCCGCCCATCTCGACTGGTTTCCCAGTTATGAAGCCGGGATATCTGCCCCCGTGTATTAGTTCAAATTCATCCAGCATCCATAGCATATGTTTGGCATTGGTCATTACATCCGGTGCTGGAACATCGATGACCGGACCTACGTCCTTGGCCAGAGCCCTAACCCATCCCCGGCATAACCTTTCCTGTTCACCTTCGGAAAGATCACGGGGATTGCATATAATACCGCCTTTGCCACCCCCGAGAGGGATGTCAACAACAGCACACTTCCAGGTCATCCACATGGACAAGGCTCTTACCGTGTCGACGGTTTCCTCCGGATGGAATCTAATCCCACCCTTGGCCGGACCCCGGGCATCATTATGCTGAATGCGATAGCCATTAAATATTCTCGTGGTTCCGTCATCCATATGTACAGGAATAGTAAAATGGTATTCCTTCATCGGCTGGCGCAGTAACTGGCGGGTGGCATTATCCAAGCCAATGATTTCAGCTACCCGGTCAAATTGGGCCTGAGCATTTTCGTAGGGATTGTAGGTACTGACTGTCATATGATTGCCTCCTTAAAGATAAATATTCAAAAAACAGTATAACGTATTTATTTTGCATTTTGTTGTATACATAATGTTGAATACTGCATAATGTGCACGAAACTACAGTTAATAAAAGTGAATCATACAAAATTAAGTATATTGTATACTTGCTTGTACTTGGAAACACGCTTTAATATCCTTTATAAAGACAAAATTTATTAAATACAGAGGTGTTACAATGAAAAACGACATCAGAGTAGCCATTATTGGCTACGGTAACATTGGCAAATTCGCGGTGGAAGCGGTGCAGGCGGCGCCTGATATGCAATTGGCCGGCATCGTCGACCCTTATATTGTGGAAAAGAATCCCCCCTGGAACACAGCACATGATGTGACGTTTGCAGACTCGGCAGAGGAACTGGAGAAAATAGATGTTGCACTGTTATGTACCCCTACTCGCGCAGTGCCCGAAGTCGCACTCCATCTGTTGAAAAGAGGCATAAACACGGTAGACAGCTATGATATACATGGGCAGTTGGCAGATTTGAACGAACAGCTTGATGAGGTATGCAAGGCTAATGATACAGTAGCAGTTAATTCTTCCGGTTGGGATCCGGGCACCGACTCCATGGTCCGCTGCATGTTTGAATTTATGGTGCCAAGGGGTATAACCTACACCAATTTTGGGCCGGGAATGAGTATGGGGCACTCTGTGGCAGCCAAGGCCATACCCGGGGTAGTCAATGCCCTGTCCATGACCATTCCTGCCGGTACTGGGGCACACCGCCGCATGGTTTATGTGCAGCTCAAACCGGAGGCAGATTTTAAGGCGGTAGTTGGTGCGATTAAGCAGGATCCCTACTTCGCCAAGGATGAAACAATCGTTACTCAGGTTGCTGACGTGGAGATGCTGCTGGATATGGGACACGGTGTGGCTATGGAACGCAAGGGAGTGTCAGGTTTAACCCATAATCAGCTGTTGAAATTCGGGATGAAAATAAACAATCCTGCCTTAACTGCTCAAATCATGGCGGCAGCGGCTCGAGCCTGCATGAAGCAGAAGCCCGGTGCCTATACAATGATACAGATCCCCATTATTGACTTCATGTACGGAGATCCAAAGTATATTATCCGCAATCTGGTATAAACGGAACGGAGGGACGGTTCTCCCGTTCCACTTATTGCAACGCTTGAGATTAAGAAAGACGGTTCTGTCGTGTGTTGGAACAACAGAACCGTCCCCCAGTTCCAAAATTCGTTTTATAAATTGGCAGTAGATAATCTGGTGGAGGCAGGAGGGAATCACCCCCCATGATGAATCGCTTCTTTACTGGCTTAATCGGGATGGCCCAGCTTCAACAATACTTTGTAACACATCTTTCACCATGCTATTATATTTCTCTTGGGCCTGACGCGTTTGAGCAGAAAAATCCTCAACCGCTTTGACCATGTCTGCACGCATTGATTTATTTATGTCCATTTGAATTCTAGCCATATTTTCAAACTGATCCTGAATCCAGTTCAGATTTGCCAAACCAGTCTTCCACGTATAATAAACCATTTCTACAGAATTATTAGCAATCTCGGTACCTTTTGAAATGTATTCTTTGTAATCCATCATAATATAACCTCCCAAAAACCTCCTAACACTTCAAACAGTTATTACTTCTGCGATATTTTGATTTATTATCGCCTCCTTTTATGGGCAAACCAACTATTTGCAACTGGCTGTACTTATGTATTAGGAATTGATCGCTTCCAAATTTTATTTTATTTTCATATTTCAAGTATATGGTCTGTCATAGGCAATCGCAACCATTATTTACCTGCAACAATATCGAAATCTGCCAACCCAAACAAAAAGCCGGGGCTTAAGACGTTTCATCACACTGGATATTGAAGAAAGTATTGCACCTCTCCCTCCGTATACAAAAAAAACAAGATCCTTTCGGATCTTATGCTAAACACAATTGGCACCTGTCAGTTGCCTTGGTTTCAAATTCGTGTTTGATTCTACATATCTGTAATTATTCGTATAATTTCATCCCGATTAATTTTAGTATTGCCAGCCTCCAGTAAATCCAACAATACATTTATTATCTCCTTCATTGACAGCTCATCCCGATCTTCGTCATCATCACAGAGGCAAAAAAATTCTTCTTCAATATTATGTATATGTTCACATTCCATACATTCCATGCCCAAGATGGGCGACTGGATTAGAGGACAAAAATTAAAATTGTTTATAACAATCGGTCTATCCAAATGTTTTTCACCTCTCTCCTTAACTCTCAATATTCTGCAAATAATAGATTTTCCCTTTTTATGAGAGGTAACCGATTTAGCAGAACAAATTCAAAATTCGATGTCCGAAAACGGCTAATATCGTTCATGAGTGATGGTATAATGTCAACTGTAGAAGATACCACGTTTAAAACACCTTTTGCCTGACTGGAGTAAGGTGATGGACCCTATCCCGACACTTGATGCATCAATTTATGGAACCAACTTTGACAAGAAGGATGTGATTGACAGATGAGCATCAGCGCGTACGCGATGAAATATGCCTCACCTGTTGGCATATTGACAGTCGCCAGTGACGGTGAAAATATTACCGGGCTTTGGAT
>JAXDBN010000123.1:0-4126 GCA_034678805.1 Syntrophomonadaceae bacterium | reverse complement strand
CCAACATATCGATAAATATAGCAGTGAATTTAAGAAACGTACCTTGAAAAAGAAGTTGGCCATGGCGGGTATTATAAGCATAATCATGATTGGTATTTTTAGTGTAAGCCTGGGATTGACCAGAATAAAGTCAACCGCCCTGGAACTGTATCAGGAGCGCATGGATGCAGGCATACAGTTCACGGCAGAAGGAAAATACCAGGAGGCAGAGGCATCATTCTTTAATGCTTTAAATTACCAAAAATCCCCGACAGCATATTATAATTTGGCCCGGTTATATTTGCGTGAAAATAAACCAGCTCAGGCTATCGATTTCCTTAACGAGCAGCTGTTTGCGGGAGTAATTCAAAAAGATGCTTCTACTGCCTATCTAATCGGTTCGGCCTATTTCGATCTTAAAGACTACCAAAAGGCGATTTTAAATTATCAAATGGCGCTGCAGGCTCCTTCTCAGCCGCTGAATAGTGAATATGAAGCAGCCCTTCGGGATCTGGCAGTAAGTCACAGCCGGCTTGGTCAATATGGGGAAGCAGAGAAGATCCTGGCTCAAATCGAAAACAACGTGGGAACCAACAGCCCGATAACCAGTTATATTCACGGAGAAATCTGTATTGCCCAGAAGAATTATGATGAAGCCGGGAAATATTTTGAAAAAGCCATGAATGATGATCCCCAAAATTGCCAATACAAACTGGGGGCCGGACAGTTGTTCAGCCAGTGGAGTGCTGCCTCATCAAGGACATCTGAGAAAGTAGTAAAAATGATTCAGGCTCAGCAGATAATGAAACGAGCTGCCGCCGCTAATCCATATAATATTCAGGTGCTTTCAGATTACGGACGTTATAGTTATGAACTGGGGCAGTTATATGAATCTACGGGAGACAGCCGGAACCAAACGGCTTTTCAGGAAGCTGCAGTTGCATTCAACAAGCTAAAGGATATCGGTATGGCCGATTCCAACACCTATCTAAATCTTGCCTTGGTCTACGATAAATTAGGAGATAACCAAGCAGCTGAATCTAATTTTAAGGAGTCACTATGTCTCGATGCGGGGAATTCTCATGCCAATTTTGTATATGCCCTCTTTAAGCTGAAAAACAGGGAATATGCAGCGGCGTATACGTATTTACAAAAAACCGTGGATTTGAATAAGGACAGTTATGAAGTGTCGGCGGCCAAAGGACGAATTATTGAACTTAAGGAAAAAGGTTGGATATAGGCAGGGAGAGCGTGATCAAGTGGTTCAGAAAAACATCAGCACTCTATCAGGTCCCTATCATGGTTTGTGGAAAACGATATTCTTACAATTAATCTAGTACATCACAGTGTTTTGCAGGAATCAGGCACGAAAAAAGCAAGAATTACCCGTGTCATATAAGCGAGGCTCTGATACAGAAGGAGATCCGCATTTGAAAAACGACAAACCACCGGTCCGGGCAGTTGCAGTCAGTGATGCAGGAAGAAGACGCCGGCACAATGAGGATAGCTGGTCGATCACAAAGAGTGATGAATTCGGTACGCTTGACAAGAGAGGCTGGCTGTTCCAGGTGGCTGATGGAGTAGGGGGGGCAGCAGCTGGTGAGGTCGCCAGTAAAATAACTGTTAGCGAGATGGCCAGGGGTTACTTTACAGAGAGCACTGATGGTGTGGTTGGTGCCCTGCGGTCAGCTATTAGTGGAGCCCATGAAAAAATATTACAGACAGCTGGAGAGAACAAGGATTATCAAGGTATGGCCTCCACCCTCACGGCTTTAGTTTTGATGGATAGTAAGGCATACATTGCCCAGGTAGGTGACAGCCGGGCGTACTTGATAAGAAATAGGATGATCCAGCAACTCACATCAGATCAGACAGTAACTTGCAATCTTCTAAACAGAGGAGAAATTACGATAGCAGAGGCTGAGCATCACCCCCAGCGGCATATTCTTTTACAGGCCCTCGGGGGAGGAGGTAGTCCTCCTCAGCCCAAAATCGACGAGATTGAAATATGTCCCGGTGACCGATTGCTTTTGTGCACCGATGGTTTATACAACCTGGTGAGTGATGAGGAAATCTAGGCCATAACATTGGAGTACGATTTACAATTAGCGGCGGATTCGTTGATCAAGCTGGCCAATGACCGGGGTGGGACGGACAATATAACGGCGATGCTTATTTATATAGATGAGATTGGATTTACTGGATCAATTCGAAAAAGCATACTGGCATTCAAGAATAAGTTCGCAGCCGTTTTTATATAGGTGTCATAAGTGATTGGCAAACAATATATTTTGAAAAGTGAAGAAATTCGGTAGGAGGCGGTAAAATGGAATGGTATTTGGCGGTATTGAAAAAGTATGCGGTATTTGAAGGCCGGGCGCGACGAAAAGAGTACTGGATGTTTGCGTTAATTAACTTCGGCATTACATTAATTCCGCAAATATTGGCAAGCATGTCAGATTCATTATCTTGGCAAATGATGATGTTAGGGCTTATGTCTATATATGTGTTAGCTGTTTTCCTTCCATTTTGGGGTGTGTCAGTACGGCGGCTCCACGATATAGGTAAAAGCGGTTGGTATGTCTTCATATTATTGATCCCACTAATAGGTTCAATTTGGTATTTATTCCTCATGTGTACCGATAGCCAACCGGGAAGTAATCAGTACGGGCCTAACCCGAAACAAGATGAGTACACAACTGCAGTATCAAACTACGTTAGCCCGCCATATCCTCCTCAACCTGGACAGTCGCCAGTGCCAGTAGTAGGAGCCAGTACCCCCACCATGGACTTCAAATTTTGCCCGCAATGCGGAGCCAAAAATAGAATCTCCAGCACCTTCTGCAACCAGTGTGGTTATAAGATACCGGCGCCACAGCCGTCTGTACCAAATTCTGACGATCCTTCATTTACTGCGATGCCGCCAGTTGAGCTGGAAACTGCAGCTTCATCTGAACCAATGAAAGAAACACCAGAGTCGATGCCGGAACCAATAGTCAGTACTCCCGAATCTAATTTGAAATTTTGCCCGCAGTGTGGTACTGGAATCAAAGCCACCAATGCCTTCTGCAACCAGTGTGGCTATAAAATGCCGGTACCCCAGGTTGCTCCTGCCCAGGTGGTTGAGCCAGAATCCAAAGATATTTCTCAGGGAATGGAAGTGGAACAGAGTACAGAGTCAGCATTCCTGCCGGAACCGCCCAGCAAAGATATTGATGACGCGACCCAATTGCTGCAACCGCCGCTTGTCCCGGTTTTAAGGATTCCGGGAAATGGACCGGCGGAGCCCGTTGCCATAGACAAGCCTGAATTTGTAATTGGACGAAATGCCGATGCCACTGACTATACAATTGAAAACAATATAAACATTGGGCGTACTCATGCCAAAATAGTCAATCAAGAAGGGGTGTATTATCTAGTTGATCTGGAATCGAAAAACGGAACCTTCATTAATGATGTGCAAATAGCAAGCGGAGTTCCGACTGCCATCCAGTTCGGTGATGTGATCAAACTGGCTAACCAGGATTTCATTTTTGAGCAAGAATAATATTGAACATTGGGCTTAATATGACTGAATCTGACTCAAATCCTTGGGAGGGACACATCAATGATGTATTGCAGACAGTGCGGAAGTCAGTTGAATGATAATGACCAGTTCTGTATGGATTGCGGAAGTCCGGTTGCCAAGGTTGAAGCGGGCAGCGCGGATCAACCGATGGCTACAATTAATTCAAGACCAAAGAAAAATCCAGGCAATAAGTACAAAATTGCCATTGGAGGATTGTTGGCAGTAATAATACTGATCAGTGGATTTTGGTTAGGATTTTTGAGACAGACTGGACATACACCCACATCTACCAGCGGCATCGTTGGGGATGCGGCAGACACTGTCAAAGAGAAACTTAACCCTGATCAGTTGCAATCTGAAAGATTTGATTCTGTGGGAAACATTGCTAATGAAGGGCGGCAGGCACTTAATCCACAAACAGAGTCATCGCCAGTAAATGGGTCATTTAAGAATCTATCGGGTAGTGGATTCTTCATAGATCCGTTTTCTAAATATGATGATAAATGTACATTCGATTTTAACGCACAGCAGACTGCAGTTGGAGTAGCTGTCAATTTAGAATTTAGGGATCCTTTGTAC
>JAXDBN010000122.1:0-4328 GCA_034678805.1 Syntrophomonadaceae bacterium | reverse complement strand
TGTCATTTGATGCCGGCCGCATCCTGGAGCTAAACCCGGGCGTGGACCTGGTGGTAAGCGGGGAAGGGGAGTCAGTGTTGGCTCAAGTGCTGACCGCCCTGGATGGCCAGTTTGAATTGGGATCCATTCCAGGGATCACCTATCGCGATCATCGGCGCCAAATCCGCTCCAATACTCCCCAGGAAGAGCTGGCCAACCTGGACGATCTTCCTTTCGCTTACGCTCATGACTGGGAAGATCTGACCGACCGGATCGTCTATTATGAGAGTTCCCGGGGCTGTCCCTTCCGCTGCTCCTATTGCCTGTCAGCCACATCGTCAGGGGTCCGCACTCTCTCTCTGGAGCGGGTGAAGTCTGACCTGGATGTATTGCTGACCCTCCCGGTACGGGAAATAAAATTTGTGGATCGTACCTTCAACCTTAACGAAAAGCGGGCCCGGGCCATAATGGAGCATATCCTGTCCAGCCCCGGTAAGGTTATGGCCCATTTTGAGATCGACGCCAGTCTTTTTTCGGATACCATGCTGGATTTCCTGGTCGCTGTACCACCCGGTCGTTTCAATTTCGAGATCGGTATCCAATCCACCCATCCACCGGCGCTGCAAGCCGTTAACCGTAAGCAGGACTGGGAACGCCTCCGCAACAATATAATTCGTTTAATAACCGCCGCCAATATCCATATCCACCTGGATCTTATCGCCGGCTTGCCGGGAGAAGATCTGGACTGTTTTAAAAAATCGTTCGATATGGTCTATAATCTCCAACCCCATATGCTGCAGCTGGGCTTTCTCAAGATCTTGAAGGGTTCGCCCCTGGAGCAGGACAGCGACCGCCTGGGCTATGTTTTCCAATCCCACCCGCCTTACCAGGTAATATCCACTCCGGTCCTGGATTACGGCGACGTGCTCACCTTGAACAGGATGGAATCGCTGTTGGACAAGTATTATAACTCGGGGGAAATGTCCGCCAGTTTGGGTTACATAACCACCTATATATATGAAGGCCGGGCGGCCGACTTCTTCCAGGATTTCGCCGGTTATTGGACGGCCCAAGACTGGTGGAACCGAGGCCATAAAAAGGAGGCGCTCTATTCTTTTCTGGGCAGTTTCATCCAAGAACATCATCCCGAACACCGTCACCGGGTAGATGAACGGCTGAAATATGACTATCTTCTCCACAACCACCGTTATACACTTCCGGAGGGACTGACCAGTTATAATCCGGCCCACATCAACCAGGTTTTGTATGAATATACCCGGGACAAGGATTTCGTGCACCGCTGGCTGCCCCAACTGGAGGGCAGAACTCCCAGGGAAATAAAAAAACTGCTGCATATCGAATATTTGCGTTTGCCTGACCAAGAAAGATCGATACAGGAGCTAAAACTGATGTTCATTTACGATCCCACCACCCTTACTGCCAATAGGGTACTGGATCTAAGCGGGGAAAAACCCTACGCCTGGGACCCGCATAAGCTGGGCAGCATGTTATAAAGGACCCTTCCATCCATGCAAACATTCGTTCGGTTACATATTATATGTTTATAAGCTAAAATTATTTAGATATATCCGCATCTGTAAGAATACAGGTATAGGCTGAGCGGAGACAAATAAGATTATAGCAGGAGTAGATTATGTCCCACCGGGAACCAGTGGCACGCGAAGGCTGGCCGTTTATATTGTTGTTTGCTCTTGGGGCTTGGCTGTTATATGTATTTACCAATGAGATCGGGCTTCTGTTGGGAGTGCTGCTGACCCTGTTCGTTACCTTCTTTTTCCGCAATCCCAAACGAACTGCTCCGGGGGAATGGGGCAACGTGGTGGCCCCGGCTGATGGCCGGGTGATGGACATAACCAACGTCTCCGAGAAAGAATTTATGCAGTCGGAAGCGGTGCGGGTGCGTATTTTCCTGAGCCTGTTCAATGTTCATATCAACCGCACGCCAGTCGCTGGCCGGGTGGAATGGGTCAAGCGGGTTCCAGGTCAGTACCTGGCGGCATACCGGGACGAGGCGGGAATGATAAACGCCCGCAACTACGTGGGCTTGAACACGGAGTGGGGAAAAATTCTAGTGGTGCAGGTAACCGGTCTGGTGGCCCGCCGCCTGGTCTGCTGGGCGAAGCCCGGGGATTATCTGGAGACGGGGGAGAGGTTTGGGCTTATACGCTTTGGATCCTGCACCGAATTGTACCTGCCGCAGGGGACTGAGGTGCTGGTTGCTCCCGGTCAGAAGGTGAGAGGAGGGGAGTCGCTGATTGCAAAACTTGATGGATAAAAGCGCCAACATCATTACTTTGATAAACATTATTTTTGGTTCGCTGGCCCTGATCCAAACCATGGAACACAATTACGTCATTGCGGCCATCTTTATATTATGCGCGGTGTTCATGGATGGTATCGACGGGCGGGTGGCCCGGAAATTCGGGGTGATGTCGGATATCGGCAAACAGCTCGATTCTTTGTGTGATCTGGTGTCCTTCGGAGTTGCACCGGCTATCCTTATCTATGCCCAGCTGCTCTATGATCTGCCCCTGCTGTTAGGGGTGGCGGCGGCCCTGATATATATTATGTGCGGCGCCTTCCGGCTGGCGCGCTTCAATGTCTTGAATATCTCCGACTATTTCATTGGCCTGCCTATTACCATGGCCGGCCTGCTGATGGCTCTGGTTTCTTTGTTGGCTGCCGGCATAAACAGTTACCTGGCACTGCTGCTGATGCTCTTCTTGTCGTTCATGATGGTGAGCAGTCTCAAAATACCGAAGATCTAAGAAGCAGACTTATTAAATACGCGCGAAATCCACATCAACGGAGGACGAACAATAATAATGTTGCCTGATAATATCAGAGCCCTGCAGGGGCGTCGACGTAAAATAATGGGCCACCAGCAGGCAACCCAATCAGCGGTCCTGCTGCCCTTGGTAGAAGTAGGGGGAGAACTCTCAGTACTGTTCGAGAAGAGGGCTCCGCATCTGTTCCGGCAACCGGGAGAGATCTGTTTTCCTGGAGGCGGTATCGAAAAGAATGATGGGGATCCAAAGATGACTGCGGTCCGCGAAACCTGTGAGGAACTGGGACTGGAGACCGATGACCTGGAAGTGATCGCGCCCCTCGACCTGGTGGTCACCCCCTTCAGCGCCATCGTCTATCCTTACGTCGGATACATCAAGGACAACCACCGCATCCATATCAACCTGGACGAGGTGGAGAAGATCTTCTATGTACCCCTGGATTACCTGCTGCACAATAAACCGATGCGCAAGAACCTGGCATTCAAAATAGACGCCCCCGAGGATTTCCCCTACGAACTTATACCTCAAGGACGCCAGTATCCTTTCCGGGAGGCCAATTATCCCCAGCATTTTTACATTTGGCAGGAACACGTCATCTGGGGGCTGACCGCCTTGATCCTCACTCATTTCCTGGCTCTCATCCAGCCGTCCCCCGGACCCCAATTCTATTAGACCCGCTCCAGTACCTGGCTAAGGAAGTCCCCGGTACGATTGGTGTCGACCTTTAAGGTAGCGGCATAGTCCATCTGGGTCGGTCCCTTATTGATTATGAGCAAATCCTTGTTGGAATTGCAGTAATCCCTTACAAACCCCGCCAGCGGATACACCGTCAAGGAAGACCCGATGACCACCAACAGGTGGGCTCCCGATATTGTATGTACGGCATCGTAGTAGTTCTTGATCGGTTCACCGAACAGCACCACGTCAGGTTTCAGGATGGCATCACATTCCTGGCAGCAGGGCACGGTCAGCGGATAGGTGTCGACATACTGCTGGTCGTATACCTCCTGGCAGGACTGGTTAGTGCACAAGTAGCGGTCGGCGCTGCCGTGTATGGCATACACCTTGCGGCTGCCCGCCTTTTGGTGGAGACCATCTATGTTTTGGGTTACGATGGCTTTGACCAGACCCTTCTGCTCTAGCTCGGCCAGAGCATAATGAGCCCGGCTGGGCTGTATACCGGCGTAAGACTGAAAATTCTGGCGGTAGAAGAGATAAAAGTAGTCCGGATTACTATTGAAACAGTCTTTATTGATGACCTCCATCACCCGGTCTTCTCCCAACCGGCGGTAAATGCCATTCTCGCCGCGAAAATCGGGGATGCCGGCCTCGGTACTGATTCCAGCTCCGGTCACCACCACGGTGTTTTTGGATGTCTTAAGCATCAGGGCGGTCCGTTCGATTTCTTTAAGCACTGTTCATCACCTCTTGGCCTTTATTATAACAATGACCAAGGGCAAAAAGACCACCGCCAGGGAAAACAATATCCCCAAGGTAAGCCGGTAAATTGTAATGCTTCCTTATATCCTTATACTCAAT
>JAXDBN010000121.1:0-5283 GCA_034678805.1 Syntrophomonadaceae bacterium | reverse complement strand
AACTTCGTTATGATCTCTTTTATGCCCAGAAAAAATCACTTATCATGGATTTCGCTATATTACTGCGTACCGCCCGGGTGATGTTACAGAAGAAAAAATCCTCATAGATGATCCAGATATTTCCCTTCTTTTCGTTTCCCGTTCATTATGGGATCGAAAAATTCCGCACTAATTCAGAAAAATTTAAGCCCAAAATGTAAGATTTATGTCGTATTATTAGTATATAGTTCATAGTTAGCCAACTTGTCGGGATTTTCCTGAAAAACCAGGGAGGAAAATGCCTATATATGCAGAATTAACTCAAAATACGCATATTTAGTATTTTGACTAGGTAAAGAGCAAAGGAGAGTTTAATGGGCCAAAAGCGGACAAGCACTTATATTCTTGTTCTTATTCTATTTACTGGGGTACTATACATATCATCATTTTTAGGTTCACATCTTACGCAGGCAGCGGCTGCCACGGGAACAGTCACTGGCAGTGTAGTAAATGTCCGCCCCGATCCCAGCACTGCTAATCCTCAAATCGGTGTAATTTTACAGGGATCTAAAGTTGAGATACTGGCTCAATCCGGGGATTGGTACAATGTGAAATTTGGTTCTTTAACGGGTTGGGTTCGCAAAGACTTTATATCTACTGGGGCATCTTCCCCAACCACGACCGCCAAACCTGTGCAACAATCCAGTACCCCTATTATAACCCTGGATGGAACACCGCTGACATTTGATGTGCAACCTGTAATAGAAAATGGACGCATCCTGGTTCCTATGGCGGCCATATTCCGAGCCATGGGGGCTACTGTAACCTGGGACAGCGTGACCCAGACCGTAACTGCGTTGCGCGGGACTACTGCGGTTGTCTTGCCGATTAACTCGTATACTCCTACTGTTAATGGCACGGTATGGAAACTTGACGTCCCGGCCAAGATAGTTGGTAACCGCACGCTTGCTCCCCTGCGCTTTGTGGGTGAAGCCCTCGGAGGTACTGTGTCATGGGATGGAAATAACTTTAGAGCGATAATAACGAGCCCGCCAGCCACATCAAACAGTAATAAGGCTGTAATAGCAGTAAATATAGTCAACAAGGTTAATCTGCGCAGTTCCGCAGAATTGAATGACTCCAATGTAATCGGTCAGGCTAACCCGGGTGAAACTCTTACTGTGTTAAGCCAATATGGTGACTGGTATATGGTGCGCAGAGGATCTGTCAATGCATGGGTAGCTGGTTGGGTAGTGGAATTGATCCACGAAGGAGAACAGGTTCCCCCCTCTGCTGAGACACCGGTGGTCACTCCCGGGGAAGGGACCGGTACCAATATCCCAGTGGTTGAGCCTAGTCGGGGATCCGATTTAGCCTCGATTACTCTTAACTCCGAGCGCAGCTCCGCAGGATTGAAAATAACCATGGACTCGACCGAGAGGCTGGACATAGACTTGATTGAGAGCAGTGGTCGGATTACATACACCTTTGATGACAGCCAGGTAAGCAGCACCAACAGCCTGGAAAAATGGCTGGGAGCCCAGAAAATAACCGTGCAGGCCACCAATGTCGGCAACAGTGTCCAGGCGGTAATTACCCTGCCAACCGGTGTTAAATATGAAACCAGCACTGAAAACAGTGGTAAACGGGCAGTTTTCTTTGTACCCAACTACATAAGTTCGGTTACCAGAAGCAGCTTTGGCAGCGGCGGAGAAAACATCACGGTAAAGGGAATCGCTGCGTTAGGTTACACCTCAACTGTGGGCGATAAGCAGCTTGTAATTGTAATTAAAAATGCTATCCAGGGCAAAGCCCAATCAAGTTATAGCTACCCCGGATCAATTATTAGCAGCATGACTTTTGTTCCCAAAATAGTGGACGGAGAAACGGCCACGGTAATGACCATTAATACCAATAAAGCAGCCAAATTCTCAGTGGGACTTAATGAAGATGGGTCAGCCTTAAATGTTTTATTTATTGCCAAGAGTGAGATTGAATCACGGGAGCCGCTGGTGGTCCTGGATGCCGGTCATGGGGGCAAGGATCCTGGAGCCATTGGAGATAACCTTAACGAGAAAGATGTCAACCTGGCTGTGGTCCTAAAAGTGGGGGAACTATTGAAAGCTAAAGGTATACGGGTAGTATACACTCGTAAGGATGATATCTTTGTTGAATTAGACGACCGGCCCAGCATTGCCAATATGTATAATGCTTCGCTTTTTGTATCTATACATTGTAATTCTAATATAAACTCTACCCCTTCCGGTACCGAAACCTATTGTTATTATCCTGTGAGCGATCCGCAGTTGTATATGCAGAAGGACGAACGCTACAACTTGGCGCTGAGAATCCAGCAGGCGATGGTTGACGAATTGGGATTGAACGACCGCGGGGTCAAACAAGCCAATTTCGAAGTCCTGCGTGAAACCGACATGCCCTCGGCTTTAGTTGAGATGGCATTCATTAGTAATCCCACTGAGGAAGCATTATTGGCCCAAAGCAGCTTCAAAAACAGGGCCGCTGAAGCAATAGCGGATGCTATCGCTGATTACATGAAGAGCTACCGTTAAGATATACGATCTAAGGTTACAAGGAGTAAATCCAAATGACGCGTGTAAATCAACATCGGCGGCAGTATTTTCTGTCGCTTATGTTATGTATATTAATATTAGGACAAATTGCTGTCCCAGGTGCCTTCGCTAATGACCGTTCAGCCAACATAATTGGCTCCAACCCCCTTTCAGTTCCAGGATTGGTTTCGGCTACTGGTCTTAATGGGGAGGGACAAATGGTCGGTATAGCTGACAGCGGTCTGGACAAAGGGAGCATGACCGATATCCACCCCGATTTGCAGACTAGTCCGGGCTCTAGTCCCAAAGTAATCTTACAATCCTTCACTGATCGTTTGATACCTGATGATCCGACCGGGCATGGGACTTTTATGGCTGCGACCATAGCCGGCACCGGCAAAGCATCCGGGGGAAAGTACAAAGGTATTGCACCAGGGTCCAGCCTTTATTTTCAGGCTTTACTAAACCAAAGCAACATTGTCCAGGCCCCAGCCGACCTTTCTCAACTTTTATTGCCGGCTTATTCAGCCGGGGTTCGTATTCATGTTAATGGATGGGGAAGTGGTACCAATACCTATGGCGATCATGCTGCCGCTATCGATAAATTTACCTACTATTATCGCGATTTTCTTCCCGTATTTGGTGCAGGTAATAACGGCCCTGGCGTGTCGACTCTGACTTCGGAAGCCAACAGCAAAAATGCATTGGTGATCGGTTCCAGTCAGGTTCCGCGCCCAGGATTTGACACCGACGCCCGTTTCGCCGACAAGATATCGATCGTATCCAGCCGGGGCCCAACCGGAGACGGGCGAATTAAGCCTGACCTTTTGGTACCAGGATCCGCACTCATTTCTGCTTGTTCCAGTATGACAGAAAGCAATTTTGCGGCTAACCAACAATATATACGTATGGGTGGAACCTCAATGGCGAGCGCAGTTGCTGGCGGAGCCTTGGCCTTATTAAGAGAGCAGCTAAGCCAACAATTCAACCTTCAGTATCCTACCTCGGCGTTGCTAAAAGCCTTGCTCATCAATGGCGCCCGGCCTAATGCGTCCGGAGATCCAACCCAAGGTTTCGGCATCTTGGATCTGGCTGGTACTTCTCTGGCCTTAAAGGAAGGCACTTTCCAGTATATAAATCAATCTCCCCCGCTTAGACCAGGAGAAAGCAGTATCTATAAGTTTACTGTCACTGATGTATCTATGCCTGTCAGGGTTACCCTGGCATGGATAGACCCACCTGCGAAAGTTGGCAGTGCTGGAACATTAGTAAATGATCTGGACCTTATCGTATATGATTCCAGCAACCAAATTTACTACGGTAATGATTTAAACCACCAGGGTAAGGCGGATAAATTAAATAACGTTGAACAGGTGGGTATAGAGGTCCCTCACCCAGGAGAATATACAGTGATAGTCAAAGGGGGCCAAATGAAGAACGGTATAAATCAGGATTTTGCCCTGGTATATGGACAGTGTTTGCAAACCGGAACAGTAAGCAGACAGGATGGCAGCCATTTGACCTTGACCGATGGGAGCAAGATCAGTCTGGTTAATCAGGAAATAGTACAGGTGAATGATGGGGCGTTGCGGCGCGATGGTAATTCCGTATTAGCGGGCAGTAATATGTACAAAAGCACTACAGCCATTTATATGTTCGGGGAAACTTGGCAGACCGGTGGAGTGCAGGCGCTGCAGACCGATCAGGGCAGCCTCATATTGGAGATGAATAATCAGTTCCGGGAAGGCGGGCACTACATTGATGCCCAGGTAAAATCCCAACCGGGCAGTATCACGGTCAACGGCTTACCGGTAACCAGTGCTAGCTTCATTCCTTCAGGTTCGGAAGTTGGTGCTACGATAAATCCTTTTTTGCAGACAATATGGAAGCTGGATGCCTATAATCAACAGGTTAGTGGATTTATAGATAAGATTGATGCCGATAAAAGGGAACTTAAGTTGATTAACGATAATAAGGTTTATGAATTGGCTTCCTGGGCCTCTATCAATTACCAGGATAAGGTGGTCGACTGCGATGTCCAGGATACCCCTTATAGTACCAGCGAACAGAGTACTATACAGACGCTTCTGCCTGGCACCGCGGTTACTATGCAGGTATCTTCCCGCAATCAGGTAGTTCAATCAGTGCTGGTGAAAAGACCACTGATAGTTGGTAAGGTGAGTAGTACCAGTCTTAGTGGCGCGGTTAGGCTCAATACCGGTAAGGACTATCAGATTTTTCCTGGCGCCACCATCTGTCGTGATGATAAGGTAGTGAGTATGAGTGATCTTCAGATTGGCGATTTGGTAACAGCCCAGTTGCTGCTGGACAGTAATACTATTGTCAAGCTGCAGGCATACAGTAATACGGTATATGGCCGCGTAGTATATGCCAACGCTGCAAAAAAAACCATCAATGTGATGGACTCGGATAACCAATCCCATACCTATACAATAGACACCCAGACTGAGATATTTGGATTGGGAGTACAAATGGATGCCTCATCGCTCAATTCCGGCAACTGGATAAGAATCATTAGTGACCCTGGGAGTAATAAAGCCTGGAGGATTGATGTGGCCGAAAAGGGCGGCGAAACCTCGGAAGTATTGGAGAGGATCGATTATTATCATAAAACTCTGCATATGGAAAACGGTGACATTTATCAATATGGGGACTTTACCCGTATGAGCCAGGGAGGTTATTCTATCACACCAGATGACCTGATAATTGGTGA
>JAXDBN010000120.1:0-15929 GCA_034678805.1 Syntrophomonadaceae bacterium | reverse complement strand
TTCACCGGGGTGGGAACTGGCTCGAGGTTTTCCGTCACAGTATTGTTTACCGCGGTTGGATCAGGAGCAGTAAGAATTTTAGCGTCTGGTATGGAAGCCGGGCTCCTATCGTTAAGGGCAGCTGCTTCTGGAGATTCTGTCGTCAGGGGGGCCAAATCCGCGGGTGTGGATTTCAATCCCATTACGGCTGGATTAGATGCGGTGTCTGGTGAAGAAGTATCAGTCTTATTGCTGTCGGCCGGCAATAAGTCCGGATTGATAACCGGGTTTGCTGACTGCCCTGCTTCATTTATCGATGACTGACTATCCGCAGACCCGGATTCTTTCATTGACACCACATAGGGGGCAACCCCGTTATCACTACGGCTGCCGGAAGTATCGGCAACGTTGGCATAATTTTTGTTGGCCAAGTATTGTGGGGCATATATACACAAGGCGATCACCGCTGCCACGGCTAATACCCCGCCATACCATAATTTGCGGCTGCGAAGGGGAACCGCTCCCTGATTGAACTGACCTACCGCCTCCATAATCCTGGGAGTAAAATCCGAAGGCAATTCTGGTATATCGGAAGTGTCTCTCAATACCTCGTTTTCCAGCCGGGTCAACTGGTAGATCTGCTGGCAATCATGGCACTCTTTTAGATGCTTGCTGACTTTAAGATAAACCTGGGGGGAGACAGAATCGTCACAGTAATCGAAGATCTGGTTATTTAGCTCTTGACAATCCATCTTTTGCCCCCCTTTCATTCCTATTCTTTAAAATGGCGTTACGTAATGATTTCCGGGCCCGGTGTATCTTCACTTCGATGTTTTCTTTAGTGACCCCGAGTACCTCGGCGATTTCCTGGTTATCCAGATCCAGTTGGTAGCGCAAGGCAAGTACTATTTGATAGCTTTCCGTCAACGAAGCAAAGGCGGTTTTTATCTCTGCCTTCATTTCGTTGCGCTCCAGGAACAATTGGGGATCACCATAATCATAATGGTAGTCTTCTGGTTGACCATAGGTTTCGTCAAAATTCAAGGTGACGATCTTGTTTTTCTTGCGCAGAGAGCTGATAGTAGTATTGATTGCAATCCTGTGTATCCAGGGTGCAAATCTCTTGCTGCTGTCATACTGGTGCAGCTTCTGGTAAACAGTGATGAATACATCCTGGCAAATATCTTCGGCTTCCTGGAATTGACCGGTCATACGGTATATAATGGTAAACACCGAATTCTTGTAGCGATTTACGATTTCTTCAAAAGCAGAAACATCACCACGTAGAGTCCGGGCGGTTAGCATCTCGTCGGTCGGCACAGCGCGATCCTCCGTTCACTCTATTCTATATACGGATTGCTGGTGATTAACTTACACTAATGACTACCTAATAATATAACATGAATTATAAATGGCATTAAGCTGTTTTTAGCTGTGCCAAATTATTAACTAAACTACGGCCTATTGAATGAGGACAGTTTTATGAAGATACTGGTTGATGCTGACGCTTGTCCGGTTAAAAATATAGTGGAAGCGGTGGCGGGGCAATATAGCCTGGAAGTGATAATGGTATCCAACCTCAACCACCTGATTGAAAGCCAATATGCATCGGTGGTGGTGGTTGATGGAGCTCCCCAATCTGCCGATATTGCCATAATAAACCTGGCCCGGCCGGGGGATATTGTGGTAACCCAGGATTATGGCCTGGCCTCCATGGTGATGGCTAAAGGCAGCAGCGCTCTGGCACCGGGCGGCAAGATATACACCGATGATAACATTGATAGTCTGTTGTTAAGCCGTTTCTTAAATCAAAAAGCCCGCCAGGCCGGGGAGAGAATAAAGGGGCCGAGAAAGCGGGCGGCCCAGGATGACTGCAAATTTGCCAGGAGTCTGCAGCAGATTATTGAGCAGAATAAAAATATGCATCGTTGATTTGGGCAAGGTCCCGGCTGGAAATACCTAAACATATTCAAAAAGTCCTGGTTATGTGGCACAATTGGTAATAGTCGTGTAAGAAAGGAGAAATATTTAATGTCTGAAAAATGCAATACCTGTCCATCCAGCGGCAGTTGCAGCGTTGACCCAGCCTCCTGCGGGGTAGAAACAGAGAAGTCTATCCTGGGTGCTCGCAATAGTATCCGTAATGTCATAGTGGTCATGAGCGGTAAAGGGGGAGTTGGTAAATCTTCAGTTACTGGATTGCTGGCCGCTGCTCTGGCAAGGCAGGGGAAAAAAGTGGGGGTACTTGATGCTGACATCACTGGTCCCAGCCAGCCCCGTGCTTTTGGTTTAACCGGTCCAGTGGCATTGAGGGCTTCCGATTATGGAGTCATTCCTCCCACTGGTCCCTTGGGAATAAAAGTATTATCGGTGAATTTTTTTCTGCCCAATGAGGATGACCCGGTCGTGTGGAGGGGACCATTGTTGGCTGGAGCAGTAAAACAATTCTGGGGCGAATCCGACTGGGGCGAACTTGACTACATGATAGTGGATCTTCCTCCCGGAACCGGAGATGTACCGCTTACAGTCATGCAGTCGTTGCCTGTGAGTGGGATTGTTATTATATCCTCACCCCAGGAGTTGGTGGCTATGGTTGTCAAAAAGACCATTAAAATGGCCCGAAAGATGAATATCCCGATTCTGGGTTTGATTGAAAACATGAGTTACGCCATATGCACCAACTGTGATGAGAAACTCGAAATATTTGGCAAGAGCCAGGGCGCGCAGGTGGCAGCGGATTCCGAAATCGATTTCCTGGGTGGATTGCCCTGGGATATGGCCTTAAACAGACTGATTGACCAGGGAAAAATCAGCGAGTATATCTCGCCGGAGATAAACGCCATAGTAGACAAGATAACCGCCAAACTACCCTAAGCTATGAAAAAGATTTGCTCGTGGAATGTAAATGGCATAAGAGCCGCGCATAAGAAGGGGCTGGTGAACTGGGTACTCAGGGAGTCCCCGGATATACTATGCCTGCAGGAGACCAAGGCTTACCCGGAGCAGCTTCCTGCCGAAATAGCCGATATCAATGGATATGCCAGTGCTTGGAATCCGGCCCGGCGCAAGGGATATAGCGGGGTAGCGGTCTATTTCCGCCAAACGCCCCTGGCTGTCGGATATGGCCTGGGGGTGGATAAATTTGATAACGAGGGCAGGGTACTGGTGGTTGAATACGATGATTTTACCCTGCTCAACGTATATTTTCCCAACGGCGGGATGGGGGATGAACGGGTACAGTATAAATTGGAGTTTTACGAAGAAATTATTGAATATTGTGATCAACTCAAGAATAGAGATAAAAAAGTCATAATTTGCGGGGATTTCAATACCGCCCACCGGGAAATAGACCTGAAGAATCCCAAGGCGAATGCAAGGAATTCGGGTTTTTTGCCGGTTGAACGGGAGATGCTGGATAGGTTTCTGGCCCACGGTTATGTTGATGTTTTCCGGCACCTGTATCCTGATAAGGTGGAATATACCTGGTGGGATTTCAAGAGCCGGGCGCGGGAAAGAAATGCCGGCTGGAGAATCGATTGTTTTTATGTTTCCAGCAATATGATCGATGATATATGCGACTGCCTGAATTATACTGAGGTAGAGGGATCGGACCATTGTCCCATCGTCCTGCTGCTGAAATAAATAATGGCAGGAATTGCCTCATTATTTCTTATATGGCATTGACCGGTTCCAGGCATGAATCTATAATTTAATTAGGGGTGGAGGAAAACGTATTCTTAATTGAATACTTTTTTCTTATTTGTAATCAATATTGGGAGGAGTTTTCGTGGTAACCAAATTATTTATGGATTTGAAACGTATATTCGCCGAACTTGCTTCTACCTTGATCCTCGGCAGGAACAAGGACGCCGCTGCTATAGCAATGACCTTGTCCGAAAAGAGCCGGGCCCTGGCTGAGGAATTAGGTAAATAGGTTACGGGGGATCAAATGAATAGATAAGTTGGACGGCGCCGCTATCTTGCGGCGCTTTAACTATATTGGCAGGTTTGGCAGCATGATATTATGGATATGTTAATCAAGAGATGGTAAGATGTGGACAAAATACAGGCAGAAAGGAAGAGTCGGGTGAGAGAACGTCAACTGGGGAAAGTCCATGTATATACCGGTAATGGTAAGGGAAAAAGTACAGCAGCGATAGGCCAGGGTATCCGGGCAGTGGGTGCCGGTTGGAAGGTGCTTATGCTGTCTTTCCTGAAAAATCCTGGTTATTCTGAATTAAAGGCTCTCCAGCGTTTGGCTCCTGACTTCCGCACCGTGGTGGCCAATAGCCAGCCAAGGCGATTTTACTGGGAATTGTCCGAGACAGAGAAGGGGGAAGTGGCCCGGGATTACCAGCAGGCATGGGAACAATTGCAGCAGATTCTGGTACAGCGGGGCTGTGACCTCCTTATTTTGGACGAAATTATGGCAGTAATTAATTATGGAATTATCCCGGTGGAGTCACTGCTGGCTTTTATGCAGCTCTGCTGCCAGCATGAGATAGAGCTGGTTTTGACCGGCCGCGATGCACCGCCGGCCGTAATTGAGAATGCCGACCTGGTGACGGAAATGACATTTGTCAAGCATCCTATGTATGCGGGAGCAGCTCCCCGCTTAGGAATAGAATACTGATATTTTAGGTGCGCTGATGATATTATATATTAAGGAAGATAATGGTTCAGCCTGGGGATAATAATATGAACAATTTAGAAGGTGAGGATGATAAATGCTAAAGACACTGCTCATTAAGGAAGATATCGATTATGATGCCAGTCAGCTGCGCCCGCACTGGATTTATCGCAGCCATGGATTGTTGGGTGATGCGATCGTAGCCTTTTTTGGCCAGGTTAATGTAAATTATGATCAGATGTTTGATTTAACCGACGTACGTGAAAAAGAATCCATTTATTCACCCCGTATGCTCAATTTCATTGTCGAGCATTTTGACAATAACCTGGAAAAGGCGATTTACCGGCAATTTATCTTGATTATGGCCATCAAGGAGGAATTGGAAAAGTACGAAGTCAGCCTGCAGCGTATTGGTGACGATCTCTATATTGACCGGGCCAAACTCTCGGTCTCAATCGCCACCAGCACAGTGGTTTCAACCTTGATCCATACCGGCCTTAATATTGAAACCGAGGGTACCCCGGTCAAAACCATCGGGCTGAAGGATCTGGGTATACCCGACTATGCCGCTTTTGCTGAAAACGTAATGATACGCTACAGAAGAGAACTGGAGAGAATATATGAAGCCCGCTGCAAAGCCCGGGGGATCATTGCCGATATATAAACGGTGATGGTGCGGAGGACCAGCAACCGCACACCGTACGTGCAACCCGCCATCTTGTAAAAGCGATGAGCTTATTTTAGAATATATAAATGTGGAAAGGAGAAGTATTTTGGGCCAAAAAGATTGTGGGAAACTGGAACTCATTGCCCACAAAAATTTTCCCGCCAACCAGGATCTCGTCAAGGTGGTCGACTTCCTGAACAAGAGTCTGAAGTCAAAGAGGATAATGTTTGGAGTCAGTAAGGACCGGGAAACCAATCAGATGATCATTTCCATCTATGAGATATAACCTATCTAAGATTATTGAGGTGACTAATGAGTAAAGAAACCAAAGAATTTCTCAAAGATACGATTAGCGTAATAATTATTGCATTCATACTCGCAGCTATTCTGAGAAATTTTGTTATAGAAGGCCGGGAAATTCCTACCGGTTCCATGCTGCCCACGGTCCAGCTAAAAGACCGGGTATGGGTAAACCGTTTCATCTATCGTTTTAAGGAGCCCCAACGTGGAGATATAGTGATGTTCCGTCCACCCGAGACGATCAAATCTGCTACCCCATATTTGAAGAGGGTAGTTGGTCTTCCCGGCGAGACCGTGGAAATGAAAAACGGGAAAGTATACATAAATGGTCGGGCCCTGGCGGAACCCTATGTGGCTGAACCATTAGACTATGACTACGGCCCGGTGGTGGTTCCGGATGACTGCCTGTTGGTGCTGGGCGATAACCGCAACAACAGTTATGACAGTCACGAGTGGAATGCCTGGCTGACCGAGGACCGACTGATGGGGAAAGCGCTGGCCATCTACTGGCCCGTTAATCACTTCAAACTGCTGCCGCGCGAGGTTTCATTTGAATGAAAATATTGCTGACCAATGACGATGGCATTAACGCCAAGGGATTACATGCCCTGATTAATGAACTTAATACTATCGCTGAGATATATGTAGTTGCACCCCGCAATGAGCAGAGCGGCACCGGGCATTCCATTACCGTCTTTGATCCCATCAAGGCTATTGAAGTCCGGATCCCCGGTATAAAGAAAGGCTGGCTGGTGGGAGGGACTCCGGTAGACTGTGTCAAGCTGGCCAAAAACCGCCTGGTACCGGAAGATGTTGATCTGGTCGTATCGGGTATCAATCATGGTTCCAACATGGGAACCGATGTATTGTACTCGGGCACGGTATCGGCTGCTGCGGAAGGTGTTATAATGGGTTTCCCTTCTATTGCCGTTTCGCTGGATACCGATAATGATCGGGTTGATTTCAGTTTTGCGGCCCAGTTTACACGCCGGATAGTTACTGAAATTATAAGAGTGGGCCTGGATAAGTCTACCCTGTTTAATATCAACATTCCCCTTATGCCGCCCGAGGAGATCAAAGGTTTGCGTATGACCAAGCTGGGGGCTCGTAACTACGATAACCTGTTCGAAGAACGGCGTGACCCGCGGGGCAATATCTACTATTGGCTGGGCGGCGGGGTACTCATCGAAGAACAGGATGAGGACAGCGATGTCTATGCGGTGGAGCATGGATACATCAGCATAACCCCGATTCACCTGGACTTAACTGATTATAAGATGATAGAAAAGTTCCGGAAATTACCGGAAAAATATATGAATACACTATTGCGAGGCGATTGATTATTACCCTAGTTAGTCTGACTATCAATATAATCCTGTTTCTGTTGATTTTTAATTGGTCTTACCTGCAGCAGAGACGGATGAATCCTTATTACCCCCCCAAACCTATCGCTCAATCGATCCTGTTCCCGGTGGGTTTGGCGGTAGCCTTCACCTTGCTGGTGGATGCTTACCGGGGGATCATGTATTACCAGCTGATAATGTTTTTGATGGTAGCCGCGTTATTGTTCTGGAAACTGTACGGGACCGGCAATAAGTGATAATTACTTTGCCTGATGCCCTAAAGTATAGTACCATTTTAAGAGTTAATTTTATTGAGGAGGTTATTGGATGAAGGTATACCCTACTGATGGAATTCGCAATATCGCCCTTGTGGGTCATGGAGGAACCGGAAAGACATCTTTGGCGGAAGCCATGATTTATAATACCGGAGCAACCAAAAGATTAGGCAAAGTTGATGACGGCAACACCGTCTCTGATTATCTCCCCGAAGAAGTTAAAAAGAAAATTACTATCAGCACCGCCTTGGTACCGTGCGAATACAAAAACTGCAAGATCAACGTTTTGGATACCCCGGGCTATGCTGATTTCTATTTTGAAGTATGCGGAGCACTGCGGGCGGTTGACAGTATGCTGCTTATGTTCTCGTCTACTGCCGGGGTTGAGGTGCAAACCCAGATCATCTGGGAAGAGAATCCGGATATTCCCAAGATCGCCTTCATAAATAAAATGGATCGTGAGAATGCTGATTTTGATAAAACCCTCTCGGCTATAAAGTCCACTTTCAGTGAAACCGTGGTTCCGGTGCAGCTGCCGATCGGGGCTGAAGAAAATTTCAAAGGTGTAGTTGACCTGCTGAAAATGAAAGCCTATATATTCGAACCCGGTACTGGCAAGTATACCGAGCAGGATATCCCGGCCGATATGATGGACGATGTGGAAACCTATAAAATGGAACTTATCGAAGCCGCTGCCGAAGCCAATGATGAATTGCTGACCCGTTATTTAGAGGGAGAAGAACTCAGTGATGCGGAAATAAGCCAGGGGGTTAAGGAGGCTGCCGCAGCCGGTTCAGCAGTATTTGTATTCTGCGGTTCTACTCTTAAGAATATTGGTATCCAGCCCCTGATGGATTTCATCGTCGATTGTTCACCCACTCCCGACCGTAATCGCCTGGTGGAGGGCAAGGATATCCAGAACCAGCCCTTATGTGCCCAGGTGTTCAAAACCATTGCCGATCCTTATATTGGCCGCCTCAATATGTTCCGGATATTTACCGGTAAATTAAAAGCCGACAGCGTAATATATAATGCCACCAAGGAAAAGGATGAGAAGATTGCTCAATTGCTGGTTATGACCGGTAAAGAACAGTCCTCGGTGCCGGAGATGAACGCCGGTGACATCGGTGCAGTTGCCAAGCTGGCCGTTACCAATACTTCCGATACCCTTTCCGTTAAGGCCAATCCAGCCGTAATGGGTCCGATCGCATTCCCCAAACCGACATTGAGTACGGCTATCGAGCCCAAGAGCAAAGGCGACGAGGACAAGCTCAGCGGTGGGTTACAGAGGATATGTGAAGAGGATCCCACGGTTGAGGTAGAGAAAAACGCCGAGACCAAACAGACTATCATAAGAACCATGGGCGACACCCACATGGATATAATTATTGACAAATTACAGCGCAAATTCGGGGCAGAGGTCATTTCCAAAGATATGCGCATTCCTTATCGTGAAACCATCCGGGCCACCGTGGAGGTAGAAGGCAAACATAAGAAACAGAGCGGCGGCCATGGCCAGTACGGGCATGTTTGGATTAAGTTCGAACCCAATGATGAGGAAGAATTCAAATTCGAGGAAAACGTCTTCGGGGGCTCAGTGCCTCGCAACTTCTTCCCAGCAGTTGAGAAGGGACTGCAAGAAGCTTTAGATGAAGGGGTTTTAGCGGGCTACCCGGTGACCCGGATAAAAGCTACGCTTTACGATGGTTCCTACCATAGCGTTGATTCATCCGAAATGGCTTTCAAGACCGCGGCCAAGCTGGCTTTCAAGAAAGGGATGGAAATTGCCAAGCCGGTGCTCCTGGAACCGATCGTCAACGTAGAGATTGAGATTCCCGATACCTACATGGGCGATATAATCGGCGACCTCAACAGTAAGCGGGGCCGGGTAATGGGCATGGAACCCTCCGGCAAGAAACAGGTAGTCAAAGCCCAGGTACCGCTGGCGGAGATGAGCCGTTACACCATCGACCTGAAGTCTATTACCCAGGGCCGGGGCAAGTTCAAGATGGAAGTGGACCATTACGAAGAGGTACCGGCCCAGGATGCCGAGAAGGTCATAGCCAAGGCTAAACAGGAAAAAGAAGAGAAAGAGAAATAGTCTGTAAAGAGGGGGTGAAAGCCCCCTTTTTAAACCGCCAAAAAGGGGCGATAGCATATCGTTTTCTTAGGGGGGAAAATCAGTGGTCAATAGCTTTTTTCAATATATCTATGCTCATCCGCTGGTCCAGTACCTGGGCGTGCCGGTATTAATATTTGCAGGATTTTGGCTGTTCGAGTGTGTCCTGCGGACTTGGATCATACCGCTGCTGCTGCGTGTGAAGGCCCGGACCGGGGCTAAGGCAGGGGACCAAATAATACTGGCAGCTCTGAAACCCCTGAGGCTGCTGATACTCATATTGGGGCTGTACGCGGCCCTGATTTATCTGCCTTTGGCCGCCAACGTCGATCTTATCCTATCCCATTTGTTCCGTTCCCTGCTTATCATTATCGTGACCTGGGGACTCACAGCGGTGGTGGGGACTGAATCAGGGGTCTCCACCAGCATAAAAGAGCGGTACCAGCTGGATAATGTCTTGATGATATTCTTCTCCCGGGTGGTCAAATTCGTAATCATCGCCCTGGCAATAGTACTGCTGGCCAATGAGTGGAACTATGATGTTAATGGCTTTATCGCAGGGTTGGGGCTGGGAGGTTTGGCCTTTGCCCTGGCCGCCAAGGATGCCCTGGCTAATATCTTTGGCGGCATCGTAATAATCATGGAGAAACCTTTTGTAATCGGAGACTGGGTGCAAACCCCCAGTGTTGAAGGTACGGTCGAAGATATATCATTCCGCAGCACTCGCTTCCGTACCACCCCCCAGGCTCTGGTGACCGTTCCCAATTCAACCTTGGCCAATGAAGCTATCACCAATTGGTCCAAGATGGGCAAGCGACAGGTTACCTTCAACCTGAGTATAGACTATGCCGGACCCCGCGATAAAATCGAAAAATGTACTGACACCATTCGCTCTATGTTGGCAAAACACCCGGCTGTACACCCGCAGACGATCTTGGTATGCTTGGATAATATAAACATCAGCAGCCTCGATATCCTGATCAACTTTTTTACCAACACCACCAATTACGAGGAGTATCATAAGGTCAAAGAAAATATCAACTATGAGATCCTTGATATCTTAGCGGCCCAAAGCCTCAGCCTGGCCTCGCCCGGCCGTATCGTTTATTCGGATAAACCAGCGCCCGTAAAACAGGTTATCAGCGAATAAACCTATACACCGATAAAATCCTATTGATGATTGTAGGCCCTGACTGGTACTCTTAGTAGAGGAGGTGTTATTCCTATGCCGAGGGAAAAATACCGGGACAAGGTTGAAGGCCTGTTTAAGAAGGCTGACATGTATAATCTGGTCGAGAACCTGGAAACCTGCCTGGCTTGTGGCAAGTGCGTGGGCAATTGCCCGGTGGCCAGTCTTAATCCTTCCTATAACCCCCGCCAAATAATCAGTGATGTTCTAAATGGGGAAGCCCAGCGCTGGCTCCAAAGTGAAGAGATCTGGCGCTGTTTTTGGTGTGCGGGCTGCTATACCGTCTGTCCCAATGACATCCATTTCCCGCTTCTTATGATGCAGCTGCGTTATCTGGCCGCCGAGAATAACTACGGGGTAAAATACATTATGCCCTTCAAACGTTTCGCCCTGCGCGCGATAGAGGATGGCCTGACCTTTGCCCCCGGTGAGAAAGGACGCCAAAAGATAATGCGCTACCGAAGCAATATTGGCGCAGCACCGTGGCCGGAAATCTCAGAAAAGGCTATAGCTGAATACAAGGAACTTTCTGATTTGACCGGGGCCACTGAGCATTTGCAAAACATAACCGATGAAGACGAGAAGCCAGTCGAATTTAAATATCTGGAGGGGAGGATCACCGGTGAATGAAGCGAGAGTCATAAAACCGGAGCAATTGTTCCCCGCCGTACCCGAGTCCATCTTTCTATTCCGCAGTTGTACCGGCAGTATGGAATATCCCGGTACTGAAAACGCCATCAAAGAGATTATGGCTAAACTGGGCATTGAGGTGGTAATGGATCCTGACCAGACCTGTTGTTCAGGCTATTTATTAACCTGTTCAGTCTATAAGCCCGAGTTTTCCCTGGCGGTGACTGCCCGAAACCTGGCCATTGTGGAACAAAAGAAGCTGGATACCTACATGTTCTGTAATGGGTGTTACGGTTATAACCGGGAGTTGGCCCATATCATGAACCATAATCCTGCTTATATGAAGATGGCTAACAATGTTATTGCCAGGCAGGGCTACAAATATGAAGGTAAGACTAAAATTTATCATGTCCAGGAATTATGGTACCGGTTAATAGATGAAATAGCTGCTCGAGTAGTTGTTCCTTTAACCGGCCTGCGAGTGGGTATTCATTATGGCTGTCACTACCTGGCCGCTCAGTATAACATCCTGGATGATGGAGGTTACCCGACCTTCCATGAAGAGATTATAGAAGCCCTGGGAGGTGTACCGGTGTTCTACAAAGAGCGGCAGCTGTGCTGTGGTTATGCGGTTGGCCGGGGATTTACCCACAGGGAAGAAACGGTGCAGCCTCACCTTTACAAAAAATTCCGCAGTGCCAAAGCAGCGGGAGTAGAAATAATGACTACCGTTTGCCCCGGCTGCAATGTGGCCTTGGACCGGGAACAGCCGAATCTGGCCCGGCGTTACGGGGTAGAGTTTAATATACCTATCATTGATCTTTCCCAGTTGATCGGGATAGCCATGGGGGTGCCTCTTAAAAAACTGGGCTTTGAAGCCAATAGCGTGCCACTGGACGGAGTGCTGGATAAATTGGGGATCGACAGGAGGGAGCAGGGAGAATGAACGGTAGCAAGACTGCCCTGGTGATCGGTGGGGGGATAGCCGGCATAGAGGGAGCCATTAAAATAGCCCAGGCCGGGTATCCGGTAGTGATAGTAGAAAAGCAATCCCGGTTAGGTGGGGTAGTGGCTCAATTATACGGCAGTTTTCCGCGCTGGGAAGATCCCCGTGTCCTGCTGCAGCATAAAATCGAGCAGGTGGAAAAATCTGATCGAATAACCGTTCTAACCGGAATGACTGTTAAAACAGCAGTAAAGGAAGATGGATTTTTTACTGTGGATTTACAGGCGACCGGTGGGGCAGGGGAAAAGCAGGTCAAAGCCGGTGCCGTGGTGCTGGCTACCGGATTTGAAATGTTCGATGCTTCTGTATACGGTGAGTATGGTTATGGTATATACCCGAATGTAATCAATTCCCTGGAATTTGAAGCCCGCTTGCGGGAATGGAACTCAGGGCGGATGGAACCGGCGGTACCCCAGTCAATTGCATTTATTAAATGTGTTGGATCCCGGGATCGTTCCAAGGGTTTGCCTTATTGTTCCAAGATCTGCTGCATGTACACCGCCAAACAAGCTGGAATTTTCAAGGATATGTTTCCCAACGCCCAGGCATATGTTTTTTACATGGATTACCGGGCGGCGGGTAAGGAATATGAAGAATTTACCCGTTCAGTTATCGAAACCAAACATGTACGCTATGTGCGCGGCCGCCCTTCTAAGGTTTTGCCCGAGAACGGCCGGCTGATAATCAGGGCGGAGGATACCTTAATGGGAGTACCCGTGGAGGTTGAAACCGATATGGTAGTGCTGGCGGCGGCTATAGTACCCAGCCGGGGAACTGCCGAACTAGCCCGTTTATTTGGAATAAGTACGGACCAATATGGTTTCCTGGAGAGTGAATCCTTCAATCCCGGCAAGGGCGGGGAAAGGGTTTTCTTTGCCGGTGCCTGCGGTTTTGCAGTTGAAACTCAGGGAGCCCAGTACCAGGGCGCGGCTGCAGCTGCCCAGGCAGTCGCATTATTCAATCAGACCTAAGCAGGAGGGGTGTTCGTGCATAGTGATCTTAATCATCCGATGCGTCTGAATAATTATGACCGCCAACTGCAAGAAGAAATAAAGCTGACTTGCTGTGCCGATGTTGAACTATGTATGGAATGCGGCAAGTGCACAGGAGGCTGTTCCAATGCTCATATCTTTGACTACACCCCGCGGAAAATCATCCAGTTAATTAAAATGGGTGCTCAAGAAACCCTTCTCAATATGGATTCACTGTGGATTTGTGTTGCCTGTCATCTCTGCGTCGATCGCTGCCCATCGGGGATAAATATACCCCGCATTATGGACTATTTACGGGAGAAGGCTTACCACCAGGGAATACCGAACCGCCGGGATAAGGTGCGATTATTCCACGAATTGATGCTTGACTCCATCCGCAAAACCGGTAAAGTATCCGAAGCTCAATTGATAATAAGATATAATCTGGCTACCAGGCAATATTTCAATAATGCTGATTTGGCTCCCAGAATGCTGATTAAGGGAAAATTAAGGCCATTCCCAGTTAAGGTCAAGAAGATTAAAGAAGTCCGGCGCATGTTCACCAAGACTCCAGTCAGCAAGGAGAGATAATATGAAGCGCATCGCCTATTACCCCGGGTGTTCATTGCATTCCGTGGCTCATGAATATAACCAGTCTGCCCAGTTGGTCTGCCAGCGCTTGGGTATCGAACTGGAAGAAGTCCAGGATTGGAACTGCTGCGGGGCGACCGCTGCCCACAGTTTGGATCATGGCCTGGCATTAGGATTAAGCGCCCGTAACCTTGCCCTAATCGAAAGCATGGGTTTGGAAGATGTGGTGACCCCCTGTGCCGGTTGTTTTAATCGTCTGAAAACCGCCGTTTATGTACTAAATAATGATGGGAATAGCCGGGATAAAATAGAAAAAACTACGGGGATTTCGTTGACTGGCGCTCAAGCTGTTCGAGTTCATCATCTGCTTCAGTTAATGCTCAACGAGATCGGCCTGGCTAAGATAAAAAAACAGGTAAAAAATTCCCTGAACGGAATGAAACTGGCTGCCTATTATGGATGCCTGTTAACCAGGCCAAGAGCAGTGGTACAATTCGATGATCCCGAGCAGCCCGTTGCCATGGACAACCTGCTGCAAGCCCTTGGGGCGGAAACGGTTGCCTGGTCGCATAAAGCCGAATGTTGTGGAGGCGGCTTCGCGGCCTCGCAAACAGACATAGTGGTGGACCTGGGCGGGCAGGTACTGGAGGCGGCCCGGCAGGCCGGAGCCCAGGCCATAGTGGTTGCCTGCCCGATGTGCCAGATTAATTTGGATACCCGGCAAAAGGCGATCGATCAGAGCCGGCATACATCTTATTGTTTACCCATAGTCTACTTCACTCAGATTATGGGCCTGGCCATGGGCTTTTCATTCAAACAAATGGCCCTGCACCATCTTTTTACTGATCCCAGGCCATTACTGGGCCGGTTTTAAGTAGCCTAAAAAATTGTGCAGCCTATTGTTCTCTCAATAGTCTCATCTCATCAGAATTACCAACACGAGCTTTGGCAGGTATCCGATCAGAAACCACCCCTACCCGGGGACACATATTATATTCGCCGATGCCTCATGTAAACCTGGGCTAATCACTACCTCAATTGGCATATAATATGATATTTGATACAGAGGGGGAAAAATGTTTTGGTAACACCAAAAGCCGAGTTGGACATGAGAATCGCGAAATTTCAGCGTGAATTGGCTGCTGCCGGGATTGACGGTGCCGTTCTGATGCAAAATAGTGATCTTTTTTACTATACGGGGACGGTACAAAATTCACAACTGTACATGCCAGCCGCAGGCAATCCTGTTCTGGCAGTACGTAAAAGTTACCCGCGGGCCTGCCAGGAGTCGCCTTTAACCAATATTGCCTCCATGAAAAGCGCCAGGGAGTTTCCTGCCATCATAAAATCATATGGATTCTGTCCTGGTAAGCAAATCGGGTTGGAGCTGGATGTGCTGCCGGTAAACAAAATGTTTGAATTGCAGAGGCTTTGGCCCGGATGCCAATTTGTTGATGTTAGTCCAATAATTAAGAAGCTGCGTATGATCAAATCGGACTATGAGGTTAAGCACATTCGTGAAACCCTGCGAGTAATGGACATTGCTTTTCGAGAGGTACCGGTTTTGGTGCAGGAAGGAATGCAGGAAAACGAACTTTTTGGCCTTATTACAGCCGCCCTGCGCCGTGCGGGAATAGTTGAGAGCTCCCGGATGCGTGCTTTTAACCAGGATTTCCTATTAGGCACCGTCAGCTGTGGGAGCAGTGCAGCCTGTTCCAGCGGGGTTGATGGTTCAGTGGGCGGGGCCGGGTTGAATCCTGCCTATCCGGCCGGGCCAAGCTATAAGCCTATCCTCCGCAACGAAGTGATATATGTAGACCTGACTCCAGTTGGGAATGGCTATACCGGTGACCAGACCCGTATCTATTGTATAGGTGAGCTGAGCCCGAAAATGGTTAAAGCTTACCAGGATGCCTTGCTTATAAATGAACAGCTATTAAAACTGCTGAAACCGGGTGTTTTGGCGGAAGATGCCTATTACCTGGGCGTCAAGCTGGCTGCGGAAATGGGTTACCAGGATAATTTCCTGGGTTACCGGGATGACCAGGTACGTTTCATCGGCCATGGGGTAGGTTTGGACTGTGATGAACTGCCTGTATTTGCACCAGGCGTCAAAACTCCCATGCAGACCGGTATGACCTTTGCCCTGGAACCCAAGCTGGTATTTCCGGAGGGGGCGATCGGAACTGAAAGTACCTATGTTATGACTGACAGCGGGCCGGAGTGTTT
>JAXDBN010000119.1:0-3883 GCA_034678805.1 Syntrophomonadaceae bacterium | reverse complement strand
GCTCACCAGGTTTATATGCGGGCCATCACCATGCCCAACCTCAAACCCAATGAGTTAAGAACCGCTGCCTACTATAAAGCCAGCGAATTCCTGCCTATCCCCATACAGGATACGGTGATGGATATCTTTCCCTGCCGCCGGTTCCGGGATCATACCGGTAAAAAGGTGGAGATATTTCTGGCCGCGGTGCGCCGCCAACAGGTTGATAATCTAGCCTTGGCCTGCCGCCAGGCGGGCTTGAAACCGGCAGCCATTGAAATCGAACCGCTGTCTTTATGGCGTGCCTGGGGCGGAGAGGGCCGGAAAGCGGTCGGTTTATTGGCGGTCAGCGCGCATCGTCCCTACCTGGCGGTGTTTCATGATGGCATACCGGTCTTCTATCGTTCCCTGGCTAACAATAATACAGTAAACTATAGTGCTTACGGGGATGATCCCATGTTGGCTGACAATTCTTCACCTTTAGAAAAATTAGCGGACGAAATCAAAAACAGCCTGCGTTATTACGAAAATCAAAACCAGGACAACAATAGGGTAGAGAAAATGATATTGCACGGGGCTGGCGCCATGCCTGGTTTAGGTGCCAAACTGGAACAAGCCTTAGGTTTGCAAACCGAAACCGTAGGGCAACAAACCTGGGATAAGATCAAGTGGCCTTCTGGGACAGATGATCAGGTCCGACCTGCATTACAACTGGATTTCGGCCTGGCTTTGGGGCTGGCTGCACGGGGGTTATTGATATGACAGAACCGGTCAGGCTGGAAATCAATTTTTTAAGAAAACCAACCGGGCACAGGAACCTATGGTTGGTGGGGACATTAATAGCAGTCACCTGCCTGCTGACCAGTATATCCATTTACCTGTATGAGCAGAAGTCCGGTTTGGAACAACAGCAGATGGAGTATGAGCTGCTTGCTGATGAGGTTGAAAATCAGGGGATGCAGATCGACCGGCTCAAGTATTTTGCGCAAATGGAGGCTGAGACAAATACCCTTAATTCAGTGGTAAATATGTTAGGTAAGCAAAAGTTTACTTATAGCCAGTTTTTGTATGAGGTCAATTACCTGCTGCCAGTGCAGATAGTTTTGGAAGAGATAGACATAGATCCTGTAGCCATTACCATTAAGGGCAACTGTGCGGAGTATTACAGCACTAATCAGCTCCTGGCCGGAATAAATGCCAGCCCTCTAATGCTAAACGCCAAGGAATTAACCACCAAATCTATCACTCCCGGCCAGATACAATTTACTATGGTGGTAGAACATAAGGGGCAAGGCAAATGAGGCTTTCCAAGCGGGAAAAGGTTTTAATAGGGATCCTGGTAATATTAGGGGTAGGATATGTAATCGATCGTTTCATGCTTTACCCGGCGGCAACCTGCCATAAGCAGCTGCTGGCTTCGGAAGCAGGCCTGGAGAATCAGTTGCAGCAACTGGAGAATCTGACGGCAGAGTACGGTACAGAGAGACAGCAGGAGTTGGTTGAAACCAATTACCGGAAGGTGCTGGCGCAAATCCCACCCTCGCCAATGGTTCCCAGTATCATGGATTTCCTTCAATCCAGCGCTGCCGATACCGGGGTGGAAGTGGTCAGCGTAAGTTACCGGGATGCTGCCAGCCTGGAAACACGTCCCGCCCAATCCAATCAGACGACCTCCAAAACACCAGGCCAACAGCTTGACTTCCAAATGGAAGCCCGGGGAGACTATGGCAATCTGGTTATGTTTGTGCAGCGAATCGAAACCGCTCCCCGTTTATACATAATTACCAAGGTGAAAATAGTGCTCCCGCAAGATTTATCGATCGCTCCGGCGGGATCCGAAATGCCAGGCGATCAAACCGGAATGGAACAGGACAATCCCCCCGACTCCAACGGCTCTGATCAGATCCCTCCGATCACCGCCCGGCTCTTCCTGGAGTTCAGGGCCTATTACTATGATTTTCAACAGTGATGATGATCTGCTGGCAGCAATCAGCTGTCTTGGCTGGAAGGCTTAAGAATGAAATCGGCCAGGCTATCGATATCACCAGCCTGGAAGACCGGCAATTCAGCCTTCAATGGGAAGTCGCTGACCAGAGCTACTGTCCCGGGGAGCAGCATGGGGGTGGGATCTACCTCGCGGCGCAGCACTTCAACCTTGGCCAGGGCTTCATGCTTGTAACCCTCGACAATTATCAGATCCATACCGGCAGGGACACTGGCCAGCACACTGGTGATATTCGGTTCGGCCTCATAACGGCGGTACTGGACGCTGAGGTGAGGTGAGCTGGCCACAACAAAACTGGCCCCGGCAGCAAATACCAGCTCCGAATCCTCCCCGGCTGTCAATACCGGTTCCGCGTTCTGGGCAGGGTTGATAGTCAAATCATGATGAGCATGCTTGACATAAGCTATTTTCAGTCCCCGCTGCGACAAAGCGGATACCAATCTGGTCAGCAAGGTTGTTTTACCGGCATTATGCCGGCCCACAAAACTTATGATCGGGATCATTTGAACAGGACTCCTTTACTATAACTAAGCATATGCCCTCTCTTCATAACTAAATAAGCCATTGCCTTGACTCATCTAACAGCCGTCTACCTCTTTGCGGGCGGTTATAGGTGACAACGGGCGCAGCCGTGAACCTAAAGTCATGGTTAACAGTCCGATCACTACTACCACCACACCAGTATAATAACCCCGGTTCAGTCCCTGGTCCAGCATCCATCCGCCGAGGGCTGGTCCAATAGCCCGGCCCAGGCTGTCGTAACCCTGGAGAATGCCCATGGCCGAGCCCTGGGAGGATAAGGTCCGTTTCGATACCGCTGCCGATATTGACGGGCGGGCCAGGCCTACACCGGTGGAGAATATAGCCATGAACAACATAGTGTCCAGAATGTTGTTGGTAAATGTGAAGAGAAACAGACTGGCGGCCAATAAAACAATGCCGATCGTGGCAGTTTTCTCTTCGCCCAGGCGATTGATCAATCTTCCCACCAACAGGCCCTGAACCAGTACCGCGGTTATACCGGCAGTGGTGAAGGCCCAGCCGATATCGCTGGCCTTGAAAGCCAGTTTGGCCTCCACAAACAGGGCAAAGGTGCCGTGATTAACTGACTCGCCGATACTGACGCATAAGATTACCAGGAAAAAGATCACCAGCGGGCTATGCAAACCTTCCAGCAAGGAGGCTCGCTGGATCTTATTGGATTCCACCCGCTGTTCCGGGGCCAGCGACTCGGGCAGCAGGAACCAGATGGCCGCGGTGTTGATGATACCCAATATCCCGGCGAAAATAAAAGGGAAGCCGAGCGAGACGGTTGACAGTATACCGCCTAGAGCGGGTCCGAAAATCATGCCCATACCCATTGCCGCCCCGATCATACCCATGGCCGAGCCGCGTTTTTCCAGGCTGGTGGAATCGGCGATATAAGCCATCGCGGTGGGCATGGTGGCACAGGCGAGACTGCCGCCAAGGGCCCGGATTATATACAACATCCAGAGATTAGTGGCATAGGCGAAAAGAATAAAGGTCACCGCATACCCGGTTATGCCGACCAACAGTACCGGCTTGCGGCCGATCCGGTCGGAGTAGGCGCCCCAAATGGGTGCAAACAGGAACTGGCAGACCGCGTAGACCGTAATAAGGAGTCCCAGTTTAAACCCGTTGGCCCCCAGCGATTCGGCATAGTAGGGCAGGACCGGCATAATGATGCTGAAACCGATCCCTACCAGGAAAATGGAGGCGAACAAAACTGCCATGCTTTTGCGGCCGGTGGTTTCCATAGAATATCTTCCTTTTCTGCGGGCCCCAGCGAGCCCGGCTATTTGAATCGAATCACATATATTCTACGCTTTAGCAGTAGTTTCGGCTAGCTTATTTTAGGCTGAAGATTACATTCCTAGT
>JAXDBN010000118.1:0-5857 GCA_034678805.1 Syntrophomonadaceae bacterium | reverse complement strand
TCGCAACCACTGCTTCTATCTCAAAATTATCATCCAATTGGAGTATTTCCCGCAGCTGCTTTTTATCAATAGCCATCAGGAAGCATCCCCCCAGACCCTTTTCCACGGCGCCCAGCAATATGCTCATCCCGGCAAAACCCAGGTCCTGGGTCCATATCGAGCCCACTGCAATGTCCCTGACCATTACAATAAAGGCTGACGGTTTTTCACCTTCCGGGGGGCTCTTCCAACCCTTGATATACCCGGCCCAGGTCAGGCAGTCATTAATTCGCCGGTTTAGAATACTCTGGTTGGATAAAATGTACTTTAGGCCCTGTTGGTTTTTGCCGGTGGGGGACAAACGAGCCAGGTCCACCAGTTCCCGCAATGTATCCATCGGTATCTCGCGGTCCTGGTAGTACCTCCGGTAGGAGCGGTTCTGGAAAATCAAGTCCTTTAGCAAAACGTATCACCTCATTTTATATTCACATCACTATAATACAAATTAGACCCTGGTAAAATCAAATGGTGAGATCAATAGTTGCTTTAGGGCGGCAAAACTACCATCATATAGGAAGAGTTCTTTTCTGATTTATATACTCCCATCAGGCAGGTGAAATTCATGACGGAAGCCAGCCCCGGGGAAATCGAAAACTATTTTGCCGGTTACCCGGAACAAATGATTATTTTTAGGGCTATCCAGACCGTAATGACTGGTATTGGACCGGTGAAGGTCGAGGTCATGAAGTCTGGAATAAGTTTTGGAACCAGCCGTAAATTTGCCTGGGTGTGGCTGCCGCAGAAGTATGAACTAAAGCAGCCGGAGGGCAGCCTGGTCCTCTCGTTTGGCCTGGACCGGATGATTGAGGATCCCAAAATCAAACAGGTGATAAATCCTTACCGGCAGCGGTGGACCCATCACGTGGTAATCAGTACCGCCGCTGACCTGGATGAGACGCTGCGTAATTGGCTGAGCGAGGCCTACCGGTTTTCCACCCGGGGAAAAGGTTAAATAAAAGCATTTTGTTCATCCTAAAACAATGCAAGCATAAAAACAAATAATATGTATTAATCGTAAAGGGGTGATTGGTATGAACAAAATTACTTCTGCTTTACTCATATTGATATTGGCTTGTGGCACTTGGGGATGCGCTCCAACTCCAAAAGACAGCAACAATATTAACAACCCGGGACAGGGCAGCACCATAGATTCGCCCACTCCCAGTCCATCCAATCAACTCGATCCAGCTGCTGGACAGAGCCGGGAAGCCCTGGGCGGTATCCGTTTAGGGATGACGGCAGCTGAAGTGGAAAAGGTCTTGGGCCAGGTTTTTACCGAGAAGCTGCGTGAAGAGGTTGGCCCTTTCGGGGAGAACTGGACCGTACGTTCTTATAATTCCGGCTGTGATCTGGTAATCGGCCAGACTACCGGCAAAGTCCTGCAAATCGATGTTTTTTCCACCGCTTTCCCGACTGCTCAGGGTGTTAAGGTGGGTGACGCATCTATACCTGAGTTGAATCGATACCGGCAGCTATACCCTGAGTTTATAGGTAACCAGAGCCCGGAAAAATTGGCCGGCTGGTTTGTCACCGAACCCGGCGTGCTGCTGATATTTTCCAGCATGGAGAACCGGGAACGCAGCAATCATAATCTAACCCCGGATAGTAAAATCCAGGCCATAACCCTCGGGTACAGCAAATATTTCGATTGATCCATTGGCCCCCCACCGCTCTCAAAATCCCGCCACATTATGGTAAAATGGGCTTGTGAATCCATTTACTGTAGCGATCATTGGGGAACTATGTTTGATATGTGCTATCGTGGATGATCACGTTAAAATTGATCGGTAAGGGGGTAACCGAGTGGATAGGATCAGTACTCCTATCAAACGGTTCGACTTCGATGATAAAATCAGCGGGCAGGCCAGATACTGTGCCGATATCATACTGCCCGGAATGCTTTATGCCAGGACTGTACGTGCCGACCGGCCCCGGGCTCGAATAGGGGCTATCGGGATTCCTTCCTTGCCCTCCGGTTATTATATAATCGACCATCGTGACATCCCGGGGAAAAATACAGTGCCCATCGTTTATGACGACCAGCCCTTCTTCGCCCGCGACACGGTTAACTATATCGGTGAACCTCTTCTGCTGGTGGTTGGCCCTGATAAAGAGGTCATCCTCCAAATTATCGATTCCATCCGAATCGATTACCTTGACTTAGATCCTATCCTGAGTATCGAAGCGGCGGATAAACGCCAGGATGACTTCATATTTGGCGACCAGCCATGGTTTGTGGAATATCACTATTCCAAGGGCGACCTGGAGCAGGCTATTCAAAATGCCTGCCATGTTGTCGAAGACGAGTATGAAACCGGTTACCAGGAACAGCTCTACCTGGAGCCCCAATCGGTTTTGGCGGTTTTCGCGGACGAACAGATAACCGTATATGGTTCCATCCAATGCCCCTACTACGTTGAAGAAGCATTGCTTCAGGCACTGGGCTGGCCGCAGGACCGGATAAGGGTGGTGCAGCTGCCGACCGGGGGAGGATTTGGGGGTAAAGAAGAGTTCCCCTCCATTCTGGCTGTTCACGCCGCCCTGGCCTCCATAAAGACTGGCCAGCCGGTGCAACTGGTCTATGATCGCCAGGAAGACATTATTTGTTCCACCAAGCGTCATCCCGCGGTAATCAAATACAAAAGTTATTTGGATCAGGAAGGGCATATCCTGGGCCGGCGAATCGAGTGCAAAACCGACGCCGGGGCCTACGCAGGTCTCTCCAGCGTGGTGCTGCAGAGATTAATCCTGTCAGCCAGCGGGGTTTATAATATCGATAATCTGGAGGTCAATGGGCGCGCTTATGCCACCAACAAAATGGTGAGCGGCGCTTTCCGAGGTTTCGGCGGACCACAGGCCTTTTTTGCCATAGAAATGCATATGGAGAATATTGCCCGCCGGTTAAACCTGGACCCCTGGCAATTCAGGCAAAAGCATTTTCTCCACCAGGATGATACCTCTTCAACGGGGGGAATACTTAAAAACGATATCCGCCTGGACCAGATGGCCGGGGAAATTGACGCTATGTCGGGATATAGATTGAAACGGCACAACCAGCCACAATCACCGGACAAACTATTCGGGATTGGATGCTCCTTCTTTTTTCACGGCTGCGGTTTTACCGGCAGCGGGGAGCGGGACCTTATCAAATCGCGGGTGCGATTAAGGAAATATAGAGACAACAAGGTGCAGATCTTTGTATCCAGTACCGAGTTGGGGCAGGGAGTTCTGACCACGCTGCGTAAAATTGTGGCCGAATCCCTGCACATACCTATCGATCAGGTTGTTCATTATTACCCTGATACGGCATCCTCGCCTGATTCCGGCCCTACGGTGGCATCGCGGACCATTATGATCGTGGGCCGATTGCTGCAGGATTGCTGCGAGGACATGAAGGTCCGCTGGGAGGAACCAGAATTTGAGGTGTTCAGGGATTATAAATACCCGGTGGGCCTCAGCTGGGACAAGGAAAAATTCGTGGGCCATGCCTACCCGGAATATTCATGGGGCGCCAATGTAGTGGAGGTTGAAATTGATCCCCTGACTTGCGTGGTTGATGTCAAGGGTATTTATGCTGTTTACGATATCGGAACACCGATAGATATAAAGATAGTCCAGGGGCAGATTGAAGGCGGACTGGTCCAGGGATTAGGTTATGGCTGTATCGAGATCCTCAATACGGCAGGCGGGAAAGTGGTGCAGAACAACCTGACCAACTATATTATCCCCACAGCCATGGATTGTCCGCCCATCAAATGCAAAATTATCGATGATAACCCATATCCTGATGGACCCTTTGGTGCCCGGGGCCTTGGTGAATTACCTGTGGTTGGGGTGGCTCCGGCCCTGGCTCTGGCAGTCCAAAATGCCATCGGTAAGAAGATTAATAAGATACCTCTGACTCCCGAGTACATTATGGAGTTGATGCACAGTGCAGATGACGATTGAATTCGAGCTCAATGGCCAGCCCCAGGTTATCACTACCAATCCTTTACGGCGCCTGGTGGATGTGCTCCGCGATGACTTCCAGCTGACCGGCACCAAAGAGGGATGCGGAGAAGGAGAATGCGGAGCCTGTGGGGTGCTGCTGGACAAGCAGTTGGTTAACTCCTGCCTGCTCCCAGTTGGAGCGATAGAGGGTAAAAAGCTAATAACCATAGAAGGTTTCCGTAATACCAAGCGATTCGACATTATCCAGCAATCCTTTGCCCAAGCCGGCAGCGTCCAGTGTGGTTTTTGCACCCCCGCTATGATAATGGCCGCCGAAGCGCTGCTCTCGGTTAACCCAAACCCATCGGAATCGGATATCCGGGCTGGTTTGTCAGGCAATTTATGCCGCTGTACCGGCTACGGGATGATAGTGGAGGCAATACTGACTGCTTCCCGGGAAGGAGAAGGGTTATGGTAAAAACCTGCCGGCCCTTGAACCTGAATGAAGCCCTTAAAATAATTAATTCTGAGGATACCATACTGCTGGCCGGCGGTACCGACCTCATGGTCCGGCATCGATCATGGAGCGGGACACTTCCCTGCTTTGACAAACCGGTAATCCTAATCGGCCATTTAGCTGAATTAATCGGCATAGAAATAAAGGACAACAAACTCCTGATCGGAGCGGGAACCACTTTGGCCGCTATAATAAGCCACCCTGGAATACCTGAATATATTAAAATCCCCTTAATCCAAATGGCGTCACCGCCTATACGGAATATCGCCACCCTCGGCGGGAATATATGCAATTCTTCACCGGCTGGTGACAGCCTGCCGATGCTGTATGCTCTGAACGCAGTTCTCCACCTGCAATCGCTGGCCGGGACATCAGAAGTAGAGGTTAATAATTTTATCACCGGACCGGGTCAGAACATTATGAAATCAGATCAGCTCCTAACCCGGGTAGAGATCCCGCTGGAAAGGTGTCGGATCCATTATTACCGCAAAGTAGGCGCGCGAAAAGCCAACAGTATATCCAAAGTATCATTCTATGCGGTAGCCGATTATGAGCCCAACCATCTTAACTGGGTGAGGATAGCCCTGGGCGCAGTCGCCCCTACCGTGGTAAGAAGCCGGGCCGCGGAAAACCTCATGGCCGGGGCCGGTAAGGATGAGCTGGCTGCCATAATACCGGAGGTCAACAGAATTTATCAGGATTTAATCAAACCGGTGGATGATATCCGTTCGACCCGGTCCTACCGGCAGGAAATATCCCTGCGTTTGCTGAAACATTATCTTGGCAGAGAGCTGATGCAATGAAAAAGCAGCATGATTTTGGGTGCTGAAAATACTGGACTAAAACTGGGAGATGAGGGTAAAATAACTAAATGTTATTACTGATTTGAAAGGAAGATATTTATGAGCCAGTTCCCCATAGTGACTATTGAAATGGAGGATGGCGGGATTATCACTGCCGAGCTTTATCCCGAAATAGCCCCCAACACAGTCAACAATTTTATCAGTCTGGTTAAACGCGGTTATTATGACGGGGTTATATTTCACCGGGTAATACCCAATTTTATGATCCAGGGTGGAGACCCCCAGGGAACCGGCATGGGCGGTCCCGGCTACTCAATTAAAGGTGAATTTACCGGTAATGGTTTCCGCAATGACCTGCAACATGAGCGCGGCGTACTGTCGATGGCCCGGACCATGATGCCTAATACGGCCGGTTCCCAGTTCTTCATCATGCATGCCAATTCACCTCATTTGGACGGCCAGTATGCTGCCTTCGGCAAGGTGATCACCGGGCTCGAAGTGGTGGATAAAATCGCCAATGTTTCGCGGGACCGGCAGGACCGGCCGCGTGAAGACCAGCGTATGAAGA
>JAXDBN010000117.1:0-6324 GCA_034678805.1 Syntrophomonadaceae bacterium | reverse complement strand
AGGATTTTTTTCAATATCTGCGACCTCCTTCGTATCAATGGTTGTATAAATCCTGCTTGCCTATATCCTCGTCTTAAGCAGGACAAAAGAGTAGACCAGAAAGACGAGGCGATTTTACCAGCCGCCTCCGCCACCAACGGATGGGTCATCGTCGGATAGATACTCAATTATCTGTTCTAGGGCAACATCTCTGGTTAAAATATCATTATGCAGACTATCCCATAAGCGATGTCCTGGCTTCATATCGATATCCACCCATATTCCATCCATGTCTATTTGCTTCTTTGGTTTTGAGCTAAACAATCCAGCCCAATCAATAGTCCAGCCAATTTGACTTCGAAAATTGACTACGCAATCCCCCATAAGTTTCACTGCGTTTAGTCCGACAGCATTTAAAAGCAGGCCATTATCTCCAAATAATTCTTCTGCGAGGTCATCAAAATTGTCCACAGATCCTGAAACATAAAATGTATTGTCAATTTCGGCTCCACTTGGAATGCTTGGGTCTGGCCAATCCATTCCTGCCAGAGCATAATATTGGGTTAGCCCATGACTCTCGTATTTAAGCTCCGGAGATCCAATTAATGGCCCCCCGTAAAGCGTGCTTTTAGGATCTAAGTCGGCAGCAGCATAATCTTTAGACCCTAAATAAATCAGCGCATTCTTGCTGTCAGCCCAATCACTGCCCCAATGTGGTGTGTCAATGGTGATCAGTCTTCTTACATGATCATATCCCAATAGATTTTCGATATAGTATCTGGAAACCAATCCACCCATGCTATGACCAACCAAATCAAATGTATAATGATAAGAATTCCCATCAGTCATAAAATATTTGGATGTCTCAGGGTCCTTTACTAAATTTTGTACATAGTCAAATAGTTTAAGTCCGTTGTATGCCACTAAATCAACGTTGGGGTAACTGAATGCATATAAGTCCTGATTAATCTTATAACCACTGTCAACCAGTGCATAGGCTAACCTATTAGCAGTCAAGGAACCCTCAATACTCTGGTCCTTCACTGAGGTGTAGTTATATTTCGAACCCTTTGCAATATCTGTGCTATTTTCCTCATCATTTACTCCGCATAGATTATTTTTGGCACCAAATGCTTCGTAGGTATCGCTTGTATAGCCATGCAGCAGTATTACAGGAGTTCTATAAACTACCGTGGGTAAATAATCCTCTCCATCATCAAAATCGTCGCCATCCGTGTTTGGATTTGTCGGATCGCTCCTGAAATTCCAGGCATAGAATGTTACCCCGCTCAAGGTTATCGGGACCTCATCCAGTAATTCCTGACTGTCGGGGAGCCCGTCTTCGTCTGAATCAGTAATCATGTCAGTCTTGTCGGGGGCCTTTTTAAGCTTGACACTAGTACCATTGGACAAACGGATCCATACCCCATCGGTGGTTGTGAAGCCTATCATGTCCGTCAGCAAGCTCAGAGTCGCTGAAAAACTAGCCTTAATGTTAGCAAATAAACCATCCGTTTCGTTATTCAGATCATAATAGTAGGCTTCATATGAAGTATTGCTAATTACCGATGTTACAATGCCATCATCCTTTAAAAGAGCAACTTCCTGGTCCATGGAGGTAACCTCTGGGAAACGAGTCTCCTCTTTATAGTAGGTATCTGTTATCAAAACGATAAACTTGCTGGCACCGGCCCTGAACCCCATGTTCCTGGCTTCTTCCAGGGCATCAACATCAGATTCAGGTTCATCTCCTCCCCCAGCGGCATAAAGACTACTGACAGCGTTCTTAAAATCTAACGGATCCGTAAACCAACCTAGATTTCGAGTAGAGCCCATCCCATCTACGGTGATATCTTTAAAGGCCACCAAGCCCAATCGAGCATCTACCTTTTTGGCCTCCAGTTCATTTACGAAATTGATAACGTTGTTCTTAACGTTGTAAATGGTACTGCCCATTGAACCGGTAGTATCAATCGCAAATACTATATCGGCTTTGCCGTTTACCAGGATGCTGCTGCTATTGTCCACATCCCAATTATAAAGCAGGACCTTTTTGTTCAATACCATATAAGTACTGAAATGATGCACAATTGCATATATTCTATCATTGGAGACATCCACTAAGGTGTCCAAGGGTTCAATGGCATTTGTATCAGGATTATAGTAAGCAATAATAAGATCATTAATATCATTTTTCGCCAAAACTGAGTTTTGAATAGTAAAACTTAGTTCAGCACTACTGAAATCAACTGTAGAACTGATATCTATAGGACTTCCTACAATACAGCCTACAGCTTGTATTACTGGATTGCTGGATTCATCATAAATAATAGTGGAGTGATTCAAATCACCGCTGCAGGTTAATTTCAACGAGGGAACAACACCGTTCTCTTCATTAAGATACCTGGTTGCTAGTTCTGGAGCGAGGACTTGTTCGACCTCTTCCTTAGAGTCTATTACCCCATCCCCGTCAGTATCAGGATTAAGGGGATCAAATCCCAGTCTGCCCTCGCTGTCATCATTTAATCCGTCATTATCACTGTCCGGATTTGATGGATCAGTGCCTTGGGCTAATTCTTGAACATCATTTACGGTATCTCCATCGGTATCCGGTTTGGTTGGATCGGTTTTGAATTTATTATATTCATCCCCATCAGTTAGACTATCCCCGTCCGTATCAATATTTCCCGGATCTGTCCAAATATAATTCTCCAAAGCATCATTTAGACCGTCTTTATCGGTATCTACTTTAGCCTGCGACGACGAATTATCCCCGGCTCCACCGCTGCTATCATCAGTTGGATCGGTTTCCTTTTCTGAATTGTCAGCAGCATTTGTGTCATAATTGAGGGCCTGATCCAGAAGAACAATGGCCGCGGCCCTACTCATATTTTTATCAGCCCCAAACGAACCATCCGGATAACCACTCATTATTTTTTTGTTTACCAGAGCGGCTATACCATTTCTAGCCCATGGTGATATTTTGTCTGCATCACTAAAGCGGGTGAGCACATTCTGGTCATTACCGCTTAATCCGAGAACCTTGTAAACTATAATTGCAGCTTCTGCTCTGGTGATAGGTTTATTGGATCCGAATGAGCCATCTGGATACCCCGAGATATATCCATTGGTTACGGCTATTATTACCTGATCATAAAACCAATCGGTTTGATTAACGTCTGAAAAGGCAACTATGCCCGTGGTTGATTGCTTTTTAAAAGCTTTATTAACCAATGTTACAAACTCCGCCCGGCTGATTTGTTTGTCAGGCTGAAAACTTCCATCCGGGTACCCAGATACTAAACCTTCCGATATCCATTTCTCAATAGTACCTTGAGCCCAGTGTCCCGTTAAATCTGATGCTGGTACAGCAAAGGCATTTCCCGCCCCCACTACAACCAATATTAGGATTAGGCTAAAAAGCAGTTTAATTTTAGATCTCAATTCATTCCTCTCCCCGTTCACCTATTTACATTCACAGGCCATACCCCAACACCTGAACTCCCTAATCACCTCCACTTTAAGAAATAGGCACCAATTGAGCGCACTCTGCTCAGATATATTTACTGTCTAAATAAAAAAGCACACCCCTAACCAGGGGTGTGCCGGTTTCACTGCTAGCTCTTCTAGACAAAAAGTGACCACATAATGTCCAGCGTCATTGCTTCACACCAATGCTAAACTCTAGTCACATATTTTAAAGCATAGGAAATTTATGGAGTAGGCCCTTAATAGATAATTACTGGTTTGGCTATCATAATTACGCCTTTTATTTTGATCATATTTTGTCGATAAAAAGGATTTCTGTTGTCGAAGGCAAATATATACACTTGGTTGAACGAGACCGAAAAACAAAGCTGGATTTAAATATAGAGGTGTATTGTGATGAGACATGAAATTTTGAGGTTTTTATTGTTGGTTCTACCCTATGTATTGTTTACCACTGTCGCCGCCCTGTTAATCTGGGGCGAAGACATCAAAAGGCTGTGGCCCCGTTTGCTGGTATACGCACTGCTGGCGTCGCTGACCCAGACACTCACCTATCAGGTCGAGAATTGGTCGCTCCAGTTTCCGGCCGAAGTGGTCAGCGGTTTCCTGGTGGCTTGGCTGGTATTTAGAGAAAAGGTGAACTGGATTTTTAAGATTTACGCCACATCCTATATTATAGGGATAGTCTATGTCCTGCTGATTGTTGTCCCCGTCTCGGTTATGATATTCCCGCAATCCTTTAATGAGATCGGCGAATCACCAGTTCACTGGTTAACATATTTTCTGCCCGCCTATGCCTTATTGCTGCCTATGGCCTTGGCGGTTAGGAGATTCCCAGATAAGTTTCAGGCAATTAGGGCAAATCTAGGCTCGGGTCTTGGTAAGCCCTATCCGGTTTTTATTGCTATTTTCATCCAATTAGTATTAATCACCGGGCTGTACACGGAAGTTGTACGAGGCTCCAACGTGGCAGGTGATGAGGTTAAAACTTACGCTACCGCTATTACCGCCACTGTTTTAGCATTTATCAGTTTCTATCTCGTGATCGTATACTATAAACGGCAAAGTATAGCCCTGATGGTTTCGTCTCAGGAAGGCGTGTCTGAACACCTAATGGATCTAGTCAATACGGTACGGGGACAGCGGCATGATATGTTGAACCAACTGCAGGTAATTTACGGTCTGGCCTATCAGGACAAGAATATCGAACTCAAGGAATACCTGGATGAGCTGATTGGCGAGGTATCAGCTTACAGTGAACTGCTGAAAATCAACAATCCGGTCATCAGCGCGTTGATAAACGCCAAGATATCGCAGGCCAACACCCGCGGGGTGGAGATAGACGTGGATATGCAGGCTGATCTGGCCCGGCTCCGGGAGCGGGCCATGGACTTCGCCCGTATACTGGCTAACCTAATTGACAATGCGGTGGAGTCGGTGCTGAACGATAAGGTTGAAAAGAGAGTCGAAATCTCCATTTTCAAGCAGGAACATTTTTTGGTCTGCCGGGTGAAAAACGCCAGCACCAAAAGCATTGACACAGAACAGATCTTTTTACCCGGATTTACGTCTAAGGATGATCACAGTGGATTGGGTCTCTATAATTGTCTCAAGCTGGCCGAGCGGCTGAGGGGAAAGTTGGAACTGCGGCAGGAAGGCGGCAAGGTCATCTTTTACTTTATGATACCTCAATACGATGCGTGAGCCAGGGTGGTGCTTTCAAAGCATTTAGTGTCATGAATTGATGCGCAGGGCGAATTCCTCGAACTTATCCCTGCGCATGGAGGCAGACCGGGCGTAGTCCTGAAACGTTACTTCATAGGCCCGGTCGGCGTACGGTGCAACCTTTTCCACATTATCGATATTAATAAGGAAGCTCTTATGACAGCGGAAGAACTTGCTGCCATTCAGTTTTTTCTCCAAGGCCGCCAGTGTCTCAGTAGTTTCATAGGTACCGGCATGGGTGTGAACTATGCATTTCGTTCCGCACTTTTCGATAAAAAAAATTCTGCTTGTATCTACAATGGTCAGCCCGTGGCCATTTTTCAGGGCTAGTTTGGTCGGGCCAAATCCATTGTTGAGATTGGCTGTCATATGTTTGAATCTTAAGATTTTTTCCATGGTCTTTTCCAACCGGCCCCGGCTGAGCGGTTTGACGATGAAGTCGATAACATCCAGATTATAGGCATCGGAAGCGAAATTGGCATGACCACTGATGTACACAATCCCCACCCCTGGATGCTCCCGCTGGAGCCGGTGAGCAAGGGTCAGCCCATCCATACCCGGCATGTTGATATCAGTAAACACGACATCAGGCCGGTACTGATCAACCAGTTCCAATATTTTGGCGCTGTCACTGGTTTGCGCGACTACTTCGCAGTCATCAAATTCATCGATCATATTGCTGATTAAATTACATATTGGCAGCTCGTCATCTGCTACGACTATTTTTAGTGGCATTTAATAGTTCCTCCAGAAAAATCTGCAGTAAAATTATTCGCCACCGATTTGAGAAATCCTTCCTTTTAACGACTTTAAAACAGCCAAAGAGTAATTTCGGCTGCCAAAATCGTAGCCTTGTATGCGATTACCGGGAGTTTGCCGCCCAAATCCTCACAGAATGCTGATTAGAACTGCATACCCGAATTCTAGCGCGATCAGGATTATGATGATCCATTCCAGGAAATTGGAATGCTGGATATTGACTTCATCCGCCAGCAGGGAATAGTTCTGCCAGATGACGGTCAGCTTGCGATTGACGCTGTCATTCCATTGACTGGTGCGCAGCACATTCAACGTGGTTTGATAGACCCGCGCATAATAGACATCTTCGGTTATCTTGATCAGGTTGTTGAT
>JAXDBN010000116.1:0-6272 GCA_034678805.1 Syntrophomonadaceae bacterium | reverse complement strand
GCACCATGTATCAGGCTGGATTTATCAAGACCGTCATCGATGGTTTGCTGGCCATGTATTTTACCGACCAAAAAGTAGCCCAACAGGGACTTAACGGTCTGGCTAATGAATTATTGAGCGAATCAGGCCGCGGCGCTCATTACACCTACCACATCTGCCGATTGGTGCGCAAGGTGATCTGATACCGGCGGCCAGCAGCTCGTATAATTCCACTCGTCGTTGCTCGGTTACCTACACTTGGTCCCCATATTGCTTCATTATGGATACTGCCTGGCTCACGTTTTCATCGGCGGTAACCAAAACCACCATAAAAGATTTTCCGCCCGCCTGGTTTTCAGACTTGGCGCCTACTCCTGATTCACTGGCCTCGGCCGCCAACAACGGAATGGCGCCATCATCGACACCATCACTGTTGCTGTCTATGGTCGGCCCATGCAGGGTGGTGGCATTGTTGATCTGGGGCTTTTTTATTCGGTATTAATAACCAACCGGTGAAATCCTAATGGAAGGGATCGAGGTGGCCAGGGCATTGATAGGAAAAAAGTGGATTGCAGTAAAGGATTATGTCATGTTTAATAGAAGTGTCATTTTAAGTCGGAAATGTAAGGATTCGATACTAAAACGATGCGCGGCGATGAAGCCACGAAATATCCCTTGAAAAACACTAAAACTGCTGACAATCTAATGGAGTGTAAACTAAGGGGGGGCACCAAATTTGATAGATCCATACCTGGACCGTTTTGTACGCAATAGCGGCATATTTACTCTGGAAGAACAGGAATTACTGAGGAATTCCACCGTAGCCGTAGCCGGAGTCGGGGGGGTGGGCGGATTGCTGGTGGAACGATTGGTTCGTTTGGGGATCGGCAGCATTAGAATAAGCGACAATGGAACGTTCGAGTCCAGCAATACCAACCGACAGTATGGGTGCTCATCTCTTACCAACGAACGATATAAAGCTGAGGTGGTGTGCCAATCGATGCAAGAAATCAATCCCGAAGTTCACATTATTTACGACAATCATGGTATAAACATCCACCAAGATGCAGAGAAATTTGTTGCCGGGGCCGATCTGGTCTTGGATGAGATGGACTATGGAGCCTGGAAAGAAAGTATTTATCTGCAAAGGGCGGCTAGAAAACAAGGTATCTATTATTGTTTTGCCGGAGCGATTGGGTTTGGCGCCCTGCTGACCAATTTCGCCCATGACGGGATAACTTTGGAGGAATACAATGGTTTGGCAGCCGATCAAGACCTGGAACCACTAGATAGTATCGTAGTAGCGCCTGAAAAGGTATTGCCCGTGTTTCCTTCTTACATAAACACAGCAATGGATAGTCGAATGCTGGGAGAAATTATCGCGGGTACCAGGCCCGTGCCGACGTGCAGCATCGGGGTGGGACTGGCTTCAATCATGGCGGCCAATACAGCCGTCAATATTTTATTGAATCGAAAAGAAGTTATTAAAGCCCCTCAATATGTTTACCTGGACCTATTAGACCAGCAGATAGTTATTGGAGCCATGTAATGCGACAAATTTCATGTACTCCAATGCAAATGGGCGTCCCCCGGGATTAGTGTGTAGAAATTACTGCCCAAATATGGTAACATTGCTTAAATTATCATGATTGGTGCCGATTTATGGGGTATATGTATAAAGAACGAATATTCTATAGCCGATATTCATATTTGTTTTTTGATTACCATTGCTCAAACTCTGTGACGTATATATAAGAAAGGTTCCTATGATACCTATTATGAGAAATCGCAATAATTTCCTTCAAAACGTAAAATATACAAAATATTTTGGTAATATTTACGAATATTGTTGTAATTAGAATTTTAATTAGATATGCTGAATTCAGTTTACTATCGGCAAATTCGGCATTTGGCTTCATACATATGACAGGAATAGCCGGTACGACCAAGCCAGGATTGAAACAGAATAATGATGAACCAAGATCGAGCGCTTAAACTCGTTGTTTTGCGCTGTTCGGTCGTGTTACGAATATGGACATGATGTGTGTGGGGGAAGAGCCGTGAATTTGGATGAAAAACTCCGCAGAAAACAATATGACCTTATCTGGCAGGAGTATTGTGGGTTTCTCGATCTTTCCATGCCCCAGTACATGGAGATCCAAAACCGGTTGTTGGTTGAACAGCTTGAGCTATATGCGCAATGCGAGCTGGGTAATCACATCATGAAGGGTAAAAGACCGTCTACTCTAGACGAATTCCGCAAAATCGTTCCGTTGACAAAATACGAGGATTATGCGGACTTTTTGCTGCCGAAAATCGATTCGGCCCTGCCTGCCAAACCATTGGCATGGATCCAAACCACGTGGGAAGGGGCCAAGAATCCTATCAAAATAGCTCCATACACTGAAGGAATGCTCAAGAATTACACAAATGCCATTATGGCTGTCATAATTCTCGCCACCAGCAACACCCGCGGCGAATTCAGCCTTCGCGGCGGTGAGAATTTTCTGTACGGTATGGCTCCCATGCCTTACCTGACCGGCTTGATACCGCATCTAGTGAACAACACCTTCACAGTGAATTTTATGCCTCCAACCAACGAAGCTGAATTAATGGGATTTCGAGAACGGTCCAGGGCTGGATTTCAGATGGGACTGCAGCGGGGTGTGGACCTGTTTTTTGGATTAAGCAGCATTGTGGCCAGAATGGGCGAATCATTTGTATCGGGAAGCAGCGGGGGAATGAATATACTTAGGAATTCGCCCAAAATGAATGGACGACTTTTTAAAGCCTGGCTCAACAGCAAACAAGACAAGGTTCCCATTAGACCAAAGGATGTCTGGACCCTGAAAGGGTTGGCTTGTACAGGGACTGACAGCGCCAGTCTTAAACCCAAAATCGAAGAATACTGGGGAGTAAGGCCGCTCGAGTTGTTTGGAGGCACAGAATGCGGCTGTATTGCTACGGAAACCTGGAAAAAGGATGGCCTGGTTTTTTACCCTGACATCGATTTTTATGAATTTATCCCCAAGATGGAGATAGATAAAAACCTCGATGATCCCAAATACCAGCCAAATACATATCTGATGAATGAATTGCTGCCCGGTAACCAGTACGAATTGGTAGTATCCAATTTCAAGGGCGGGGCTTTCGCCCGTTACCGTACCGGGGATATGTTCAAGTGTTTATCCTTAAACAACAAAGAAGAAGGCATCAAACTACCGCATTTCGCCTATATTGACAGATTTCCGACCATAATCGATATTGCTGGATTTACCCGCATCACCGAGGATACCATCGATCAGGCCATCCGTACATCCAAACTCGACATCGATGATTGGTTCGCGGTAAAAGACGTGACCGAAGACAACCGGACATTTCTGCATCTCTACGTCGAGATTGGCCCGGAGGGGACAAGATCAGGTCTGAATCGTGAAATCATCGGAGAACATCTATCCATATACTTCCGCCATATTGATTCGGATTATAAAGACTTGCAGGCCCTGCTGGGATTGAATCCACTTACTGTGACTGTCATGCCTCGCGGTACCATGGGACAGTTCCTAGATAGATTCGGGCGTAATATTCGCCGCATGAATCCTTACCATTATGACATGGTCGAAATTCTTAAAATGGCCGGCGATAGTGCCAGAAGAGAGGTGTCTTAATGCCTCTCTTAGAATTGCTTTCTCAGTTTGTTCCATCAATAGCCTTATTGAGCTACTGCTTACTGTTGCTGTTTTTCACATTAGCAAAAAAAGATAAAAATATACGTATGTTTATAGTGGTATTACTTGGTCTCATTGTATGGACTGCCCCAGCAATACTAATGCAGACCCAGGTTTACCCAGGAGTATTGTTCTGGCATCGGATTATGATTGCCGGAATGCTGTTTACTCCTTTCCTGATCTATCTTTTTGTCTCGGTTTATACGGCGAGTATAAGCATTTTTTATATTATTCTTTGGGGATTGGTTGCAGGGGGTTCAATGATTTTGAACCTCCTTGGCTATGTGATAGTCACCTCAACGGTAGTGAATTATGATATAGCAATAGGCGGACGCCATTTCAACGGCGTGGAGTTTGTTTATACGGTTGGACCAATGGCATATCTTTTATTTTCGCTAATGTTTATTATGATTCTGGCCATTATTATCAGAGCATGGAAGAGCATCAAAAGCGGAAATGTTACATACGACCAAATCGGATTAATTATTATCGGCGTTTCGATTATGTTCTTAGGAACACTCATTAATTCTCTTGCATTGCATAAGTATCCCATTGCGGTTCTGGGTTGTTTTGTTAATGCTATTTTAATGACAATAGCTATTTACAAGTACCGGATGTTAGAACTTCGTTTCATAATTACCCGAGGGATAGCATATTCTGTTTTTGCTTTGGTGCTAACGGCCATATATGTTTACCTTGTACTTTTTGTCCAGCGTCAAATAAATGGTGAAGCAGTTTCATACTTTTCTGCTTTAAGTGCACTAGCGGTGGCCTTTTTATTTCAACCACTCTACAAACTCAGCGGTAATTTCGTTGACCGGGTGTTTTCCCGGGCCGAATATATGCGCCGCCAGGCCCTACGCAGTTTCAGCCATGTCATTTCCAATAATCTTGATCTTCATAGTATCGCCAATCTATTGATCGAATCTGTACAGCAGGCCATTAGGGCTAATAGCGTAATGATGTTGATGAAGGATGAGGAGCGCGGGACCTACCAGGTATTCCACAATACCTCCCAGATATTCCGACCGGATCTGACTATACCCAACGATAATCCAATTGTTCTGTGGTTTGAATCCGACCACCCCAGTCTGTCCCGGCAGGAGATGCATTCGCTTCCCTTTTTTAAATCGATGTGGGACAAGGAAAAAAGGACTATAGACGAACTGGGCATCGAAGTCATCATCCCCATCAAGAGCCGCAACGAGGTCATTGGCCTGCTGATGCTGACCCGCAAGAATAATAATACCGGTTATAATGTGGGCGACATTGATCTGCTGACCTACCTGGGTGCTTCCACCGGGATCGCTATTGACAACGCCCGCTTGTATTCCCGTTCCCAGTCCGAAGCCATGACCGACAGTCTGACCAAACTTCGCAACCACCGCTACTTCCATCGGGCCTTGCAGGAGGAGGTTGAAAAACTTGGTTCTGGGGAATTGTCCCTGCTGATGATAGACCTGGACCTGTTTAAACTCTTCAACGATCTCTACGGACACGTGGAGGGTGATAACGCCCTGGAGACCGTGGCCTCCATTCTCATCCGCAATGTGGGTCAAAAAGGCATCGTGTGCCGCTACGGCGGGGAGGAATTTACCGTCTTGCTGCCGCGTTACGATACCAAGATGGCCTATGATCTGGCTGAAAAGATCCGCATGGATATTGAGAAGACCTTCTTCAGTATGAACGACGTTACCCAGAGGTTCCTTACCGCCAGTATCGGCGTCTGCACCTATCCCTATGCCGCGCCCAATACTGAGGAATTACTCAAACGGGCTGACATTGCCATGTACACCGCCAAGAATTCCGGTAAAAACAAGACCGTCATCTATACCCCCGAAATCCAAATGACCGAACCGTCCCTGCAGGGGAGGATGGGCGCCAGCGGGGCCATGAAACCTAATTTCGCTGCCACTATATACGCCCTGACCGCCGCTATCGACGCCAAGGATCATTATACCTTCGGCCATTCCCAGAAGGTGGCGGAATATGCCACCGTTCTGGCCAGCAAATTGTCCCTGGATAAATCCCACATAGAGCTGATCCAGGAGGCTGCCCTGCTGCATGATATCGGCAAGATTGGCATACCGGAGCATATCCTGACCAAGACCGGCCGGCTTACCAATGAGGAGTTTGACATAGTGAAACAACATGTGGAGATGTCGATTACCATTATCAAGCATCTTCCTTCCATGAACCACGTTATACCGGCGGTCATTGGTCATCACGAACGCTGGGACGGCAAGGGCTACCCCCGCGGCCTCAGGTGTGAGAATATTCCCCTGGCGGCCCGCTGCCTGGCTATCGCCGATGCCTTCGATGCCATGACCTCCAACCGGCCATATCGTAATAGCCTGACCGTCAATGCGGCTTTGGTAGAAATCGAAAACAATGTTGGCACCCAGTTCGACCCGCTGCTGGCCAATATCTTCGTCAAGCTGGTCCGTGATGGGGTAATCAAGGTGGATGGCCATTCGCCCATCAAGGTAGTAGTATAAATAGCATCAATACGAAAAGCACTAAGCAGCGGTCGGGGGAAACCCGCTGACCGCTGATATTTTTTTG
>JAXDBN010000115.1:0-3326 GCA_034678805.1 Syntrophomonadaceae bacterium | reverse complement strand
GGCTACGACAATTACGATCCCTACTATTACAGGGCTTACGTAAAATATCAAGACCTGGATTTTGATACTGAGCGCACCATTTACGGCAGTTTGGAATCCTTCGAATTAAATGACCAGGGAGCACCTGGAGTAACTACCGCCAGTGCGGCCAATATCGAGCCGACCTCGGCTACCCTGAACGGCAGGATTGCTTATTTCGGGGACGATGACGGAGTAACTGAATACGGCTTCTACTTCGGTACTTCCTCCGATCCGTACAGCAAGAAGATAGCTGGTGATGTCAGCGATAACATAAGCGAAGGGGAGCAGTTTGATTATAATCTGACTGGATTGAATCCGGACACAAAATACTATTTCCGGGCCTATGCTAAAAACAGTGACGGTACCGGTTATGGGGAAATCTATTCTTTCACTACTAAGAAGGATGGTCAGCTCCCAGGGGTAATCACTGACAATGCTGCTGAAATCGAGTCCGATTCGGCCATCCTCAATGGGAAAATATCGGATTTCGGTAATGACGATGAAATCACCGAATACGGTTTCTATTACGGTCCATCTTCTTCTCCGTCTGCCAAGGTCAAGGTGGGCGATGCCAGCGACGATATCGACGAAGGGGACAAATTCCATTATGACCTGAGCGGTTTGAACCCGGCCACGAAATACTATTTTAAGGCTTATGCCCGTAATAGTGAAGGCATTGCCTACGGTACCATCAAGAATTTCACCACTTTAAGCAGCAACGGCAAACCGCAGGTCTATACCTGGGAACCTACTACCGGTGATGGATATGCGGTCCTGTACGGAACGCTCCGGGAAGAAGGCAATTCAGAAATCGAGCACTACGGTTTCTATGTAGGTTCTCCCGGTTTTGAGGACGATGAGGTCAAAATCGATTTCGACGGCAGTCTCGATAAAAATGAGACCTTCAAGTATAAGCTATCTGGTTTGGACTACGGGGTGGTTTATTATGTAAAGGCTTATGGCACTAACGATCAGGGGACCGGTTATGGAAGCCTCTACTATTTTGAGGTTGATAAAGCGGCGAAGGTTACCGTGTTTACAATAGATTCCCCTTACTACTCCCTATTTGGTACGCCGAAGCTGATGGATGTCTCACCCTATATCAAGAACAGCCGGACTTATATGCCGATTCGTTATGTAGCCTACGCCATGGGTTTAACCGATGCCGACATTATCTGGGATGAAGCCACCCGGACGGTGCTTCTGACCAAGGGCGGTACCAGGGTAACGTTAATCATCGGTAGCCATAATTTATGGGTGAACGGCATCCCCACCCCAATGGATGTGGTGCCGGAAATCTCCAACAACCGGACCTGCCTGCCCATTGCCTGGGTAGCCAAAGCTTTCGGTTATAACGCGGTTTGGAACGCAGCCACCAGACAGGTAACCATCCAGCTGGAATAACTGTCCACAGGCTAACGTCCGTATCAGTGAATTAGCTCCCGTTAAGCAGACAGCAGGATAAAAGGATGGACTCTTGTCAGGAGTCCATCCTTTTTTTGCCGATCTGGTTGGAACCGTCTGCCATCCTGCGGCTGGTATGGTACCCTGCAATCCAGCTAAGCCCACTACCTGCCGCGTCCTCTATTTTCACCTGATCTAGTCTATTGAGACAATAATACAGGCAGGAGGTGGACTCCTGCCTGCTAATTTAAGTTATAGGACCTGCAGTTCCTATTTGGAGATTTTCACCGGGACAGAATCATAGCGGGTGTTGTTGTCCTCAACGCTCTCCGTCACCACTGCATTGGCATCAGCCACAGCAAAGATATAATAACTCTTGCCGACCAGCGAAGTATTAGAGGGTATTTGTAGACTGGTAGTAGCCTTGCTGGTCGCATTTACGGCCAGGCTGGATACGCTCCTGGAGCCCAGGTAGATGTCGGATGCAGTATCTAAGCTTAGATCCGAGGAGAAATAGAACTTGATCACAAAGCTGCTACTTTTGGCAGTCCCCTGGTTCTTAACCGTGTTGGAGATAGAGATGGAACGACCGATTCGACCTGAAGTCGGCCCATCGACAATGGTCATGATCAGGTCAGGCATAGCTACCGGTGCTGCGGTTATGGAAATGGGCCCGGCGCTGCTGTTATTATTGCCTTCATCGGTTTCAATCAGACTATTGGCCGGGTCGGCTGTGGCTAAAATATAGTAATTGCCTGCTGTGGTAGATGACGGAATCGTAAGCGAGGAAGTAAGTGAACTGGTTTCGCCGGCTGCAAGATCAGATACTGTCCTGGATCCCAAAGCAATGTCAGCGGCATCAAAACCTGCATCGCTGGAGAGATAGAATTGAATCACGAAACTACCGGCGTCTCCGGGGCCTTCATTAGTGACAGCGTTGACCACACTTATGGGTGCTCCAACCACTGCCGAATCCGGGGCACTCAGATTACTTATGAACAAATCTAGTTTGGGAGCTTCAGTGATGGTAATAGCATAAGCGTCGCTGGTGTTGTTGGTTTCATCGCTTTCATCTACAGCATCGCTGGGATCAGCTACAACGATTACATAATAGCTGCCTGGTGCACTCTCCGCATCAAGGGTAACAGCAGTTGTATCTGTGTTGGAACTCCCGGCTGCCAGACTAGATACCGTCCTGGAGCCTAAAGATATGTCCCCCTCACCATAGGCTGTATCCTCTGAAAGATAGAAACCTACCCCGAAGTTCGCAGCGGCAAGAGTACCCTGATTGGCGACGGTACTGTTAATGGTTATTTGCTGCCCGGGATAAGCGGTGCTGGTGCCGCTGGCCGAGGTTATCAGCAAATCGGCCTGGCCTATTTGGATAGAATCATAAGCGGTGTTGTTGGTTTCGTTACTTTCCGTTATAGCGTTGTCTTCATCTGCCACCGCAATTATATAGTAAGATCCGGCCGAGGGAATGACTACCGTATCGGCAGAAGAACTGCTGGCACCGGCGGCGAGACCGTTTACTGTCCTGGCTGTCAGGAATGTGTCTGCCCCGTCCAGGATCTGATCACCGGAAAGGTAAAGGGCAACCGTAAAACTCCCGGCTGCAGCTGTTCCCTGGTTTTTAACGGTATTATTTACGACAATTTCGCCCGGTGCAGCGCCGACCGGAGCATCCAGAGAGCTGATCACCAGATCTGGAGTCGTCGGCCCGGTACTGGTAAATGCTTTGATGCAAACGTTCATCTTGGCTTTAACCGACGTAGCATCATTCCAGGAGGTACCGTTAAACCCGACATAGCTTTGTCCCGATGCAGCTGTAGCTTGGCTGCTATAGCCTGTATACGGGTATTCCACCGCCATGGGATAAGCATAACTGGTGTTGAGATTAA
>JAXDBN010000114.1:0-10850 GCA_034678805.1 Syntrophomonadaceae bacterium | reverse complement strand
CAAAATCAAGAGCGTTGAACTCTTTCAGCCTGGCAGCATAGATGCGATGAATGCGGTAATACTTGTCCCGCACAAAGTTAGGAAGTCTCAGGTTCTGGTAAAATGCATCAAGGCTTTCCATGCTGTTTTTGGCCTGTTTGATTACGTATAATACTTCCTCGGGTTTAGTCTCATAATCATTTTCTTCCTTGAGGATTTCTTTGATCAGGGTCTTCCCTTCCCCTTCGCCCAGAATGGCAAAGCTGCGATCATAGCCCAGATGTTGAATTTCCATGCGCAGGATTTTATAACAAGCGGCATGAAAAGTCTGAATCCAGCGGCCGCTATAGTCGGGAATCAGGCGGGACACCCTTTCCCTCATTTCCTGGGCAGCCTTGTTGGTGAAGGTAATAGCAAGAATCGAATCCGTTCCTACCCCGTTATCGATCAGGTAACTGATGCGGCTGGTCAATACTTTGGTTTTGCCGCTGCCGGCCCCGGCTAAAACCATGCAGGGCCCGTCAAAATGAAAGACCGCTTCCTGCTGGCGGTCGATTAAGCCAGTTAAGACATCAAGCATTTTCCTTACCTGCTTTCGTTATTAAAGGAACTACAATTTATCTAATGATAACACAAATTCCCGGCTTAGATTAATCGCTCATCTATGCAAAAACGTGAATTGCTTATGCCAATTATAGGCCCTAATGGCTGATTTGTCAGAGCCGGTTAAATTAAGGCAGGCAATTAAAACATAAAAATCAGCCTGCGTCCCGGCCTATCAGCACCGGGGCAGGCTGCCTAACCTGTATGTGAACTTATATCACTGAGCCATGATTAACGGCGCGATTTTAATTCCGCAAAAATGTCTTCCAGGTAAATCCCCTGTTCAACCAGGAGAACTAACAAGTGATAGATGAGATCGGAGCTTTCATATACCAATTCCTCTTTACTGCGATTTTTGGCAGCGATTATAACCTCAGCGTTCTCTTCCCCCACTTTTTTCAAGATCTTATCCAGGCCCTTTTCAAACAGGTAAGTGGTATAGGAGCCCGCCGGCATATTCGCTTTGCGGTCGGTAATAACGTTGTACAATTCATATAAAATCGCGGCATTGCCCTGCGGGTTGTAAACCTGGTCCGGATCAAATACGATTGGTTCAACCTCTTCACCGCTGGCGTTACGATAAAAGCAGGAATAGTGCCCGGTATGGCAGGCCGCACCGCTTTGTTCCACCTGAATTAACAGGCAATCCTCATCACAGTCATAGCACATATCCTTAACGGTTTGAATATGACCGGAAGTCTCACCTTTCATCCACAGCTGCTGGCGGCTGCGGGAATAAAACCATGTCTTCCCGGTCTCAATGGTTTTACGCAGCGACTCCTCATTCATGTAAGCCATCATTAAGACCTGCCCGCTCTGGAAATCCTGGATGATAGCCGGCACTAGGCCTCGTTCATCGAATTTGATTTTGTCAATCATGTTCTTATCGTTACTCCTCTTGTTATAAGGTATTGCTTGGCCTGGTGTATAGTATACTCCCGGTAGTGAAAAATGGAAGCGCATAATACGGCGTCCGCCTTTCCGGCAGCACAAGCATCATAGAGATGTTCCAGGTTTCCTGCTCCCCCGGAAGCGATAACCGGTATCGAGGCAGCCTCAGCCACTGCTGCGGTCAGGGGAATGTCATATCCCTCTTTGGTACCGTCTTTATCCATGCTGGTCAGGAGTATTTCTCCCGCTCCCAGGCTTTGTGCCTTTTGCGCCCACTCCAGCACATCTATCCCGGTGGGAGTGCGCCCGCCATGGATATATACTTCCCAGCCCCCCGAAGCCCGGCGCCGGGCATCTATGGCAACTATTATGCATTGGCTGCCAAATTTCATAGCGCCTTCGGTTATTAGGGTTGGCTGCTGAACTGCGGCGGTATTAACCGAAACCTTATCGGCACCGGCATTGAGCGTTTCCCGTATGTCATCGATGGTGCGGATACCGCCTCCCACCGTAAACGGTATGAATACCTGCCGGGCGGTGTTGCGCACCACCTCCAGCATGGTTTGACGCCCCTCGGAAGAGGCAGTTATATCGAGGAAAACCAGTTCGTCAGCCCCCTCGCGATCATAGAAGGCGGCCTGTTCCACCGGGTCTCCGGCATCTCTCAGATCCAAAAAGTTGATCCCTTTGACTACTCGTCCGGCATGGACATCCAGGCAAGGTATTATCCTCTTGGCCAGCATATTTTACGACTCCTTTTCCAATTGGGCTGCCAATAATGCATCTGCCAGATCTATCTTGCCTTCATAAATGGCTTTGCCTATTATAGCCCCGGTTACGCCAATGTGCTCCAGCTTTTTGAGGGCAGCTATATTTTCTAACGTGGAAACACCCCCGGAAGCGATTATTTTCAATTTACTGTCACGGGCCATCTTTTCAATAGCGGCCAGATTCGGTCCCTGCAGCAATCCATCCCGGGAGATATCGGTATATATGGCTGTTTTGACCCCCAGCTTGCGCATCGTCTTGCCGTATTCGAACGCATCCAGGCTGGATTTCTCCACCCAGCCCTCGGCAGCCACCATACCATTATGGGCATCCAAACCCAGCACGATTTTGTCAGGGCCGTAGTCTTTCAGCAACTCCTCCATAAAAACCGGATTATGTACCGCCCGGGTGCCAATTATCACCCGGCTGGCTCCCAGGGCCAACAACCGCTCTACGTCCGCCCGGGTCCGCAGACCTCCGCCCACCTGAAACGGGATTTTAACCGCCAGGGCGATCTCAGTTATCGCCTTGAGGTTGCGGGGGCCGCCCTCGAACGCCCCATCCAGATCAACCACATGTAAATATTTAGCCCCCTGTTTTTCGAAAGACCAGGCTACCTCGCCGGGGGAATTGGAATAAACGGTTTTATCTTCTTTGCGGCCTTGAATTAACCGGACACACTGTCCGTCTTTCAAATCTATGGCAGGATATATAATCATATCGCCAGCTCCCCAAAATTTCTTAAGATTTGCAGACCTAAATTACTCGATTTCTCTGGGTGAAATTGGGTGGCCATTATGGAATCCTTCTCAATTGCGGAAACAAAGCTGATCCCATAGTCGGTCCGGGCCGCTGCCACTGATTCATCATCAGGTACGACATAGTACGAATGAACAAAATAAAAGTAGCTGCCAGTAGGAATCCCCGCCAGCAAACGGCTGGCCGGATTCACAGTTATACTATTCCAACCGATTTGGGGCACCTTATAATCTGCCGGCAGGTCGAAACGTTTCACTCGTCCAGGAATAATATTGAGGCCCTGGTGCAAGCCATTCTCTTCACTTTCCGTAAACAGCAGCTGGAGTCCCAGGCATATACCCAGTAAAGGGGTTTGCCGGGCCACTACTTCAAAAATGGTTTTATCCACTTCGCGCTGGCGCAAATTACGGATCGCATCCTCAAAAGCCCCCACCCCGGGTAAAACTACCTTCTCTGCCTTGAGAATGTCCTCCGGGTCAGAGGTAATGAGGGTTTCATACCCAATCTTACGGAACGCATTCTGGACACTGGCCAGGTTACCCATTCCATAATCAATAATTGCAATCACCTGAGTTTTTCCTCCTACAGTCGGCCCTTGGAGGACCATACCCCTTCAATATTGGGCTCAATACTAATAGCCATTCTAAATGCACGCGCAAATGCCTTAAATACTGCCTCGATAATGTGATGGGAATTTTCGCCCCGTATTAAGTCAATATGCATGGTGATACCGGCATGGTTGACTACTGCCTGGAAAAATTCCTTTATATTTTCCGAACTGAGAACACCCAGCTTCTCAGCCGGGATCCCGACCTCATAAACCAAACAGGGACGGTTGGACAAATCGATAACCACTCGTGCCAGGGCCTCATCCATCGGCAGGGTAGCTGAACCATACCGGTTGATACCCTTTTTCTCCCCCAGAGCCAGTTTAATAGCCTCACCTAAACAAATGCCAATGTCCTCAACTGTATGATGGTCATCTACCTCCATGTCACCACGGGCGGCCAGCTTGAGATTACACAGGCTGTGGACCGAAAACAAAGTCAGCATATGGCTAAGGAAGGTGATCTCGGTATCGATCTGGTGCAATCCATTGCCGTCCAGATCCAGTTCTACAAAGACTTCCGTCTCCCGGGTTTTTCTCTTGATCTCACCAATTCTTCTTTCATCGGCCATATTAACTCTCCTTTCTTACTTGCAGACAGTTGGCATGGGCAGTCAGACCTTCCACCTGGGCCAATTTGATAATATCATCAGCATCTTCCTCCATGCCCGTACGGGAATAGTAGATAATGCTCGAGATTTTCATAAAGGTATCAATAGTAACCGGCGAATAAAAACGGGCGGTACCGCCGGTAGGCAGTATGTGGTTAGGCCCGGCAATATAATCGCCTACCGGTTCAGGAGTGTATTGTCCCAGGAATATCGCCCCGGCATTGTGTATCAGGCTCAATATCTCAAAGGGCTTGTCTACCATCAATTCCAAGTGCTCAGGAGCCACCAGATTAGCCACTGCGCAGGCTTCTTTGAGATCGGCTACCTTTATAAGAGCACCGTGCTCCTGCAGCGACTGCTTGATTATTGACCGGCGGGACAAAGCCTGGATTTGGCGTTCAATCTCCTTCTCTACCGCCTCCATCAGGTCAGCATCATCTGAGACCAGTATACTGCGCGCCAGCACGTCATGCTCAGCCTGGGACATCATGTCCGCCGCTACATAAACCGGATTGGCAGTGCGGTCAGCCACAATCAGGATCTCACTGGGGCCGGCCAGCATATCTATATTTACATCCCCATAGGCCATTTTCTTGGCCACGGTGACATAAATATTCCCCGGACCGCTTATAAGCTCGACTTTTTTGATAGTCTCGGTACCCCAGGCCAGCCCAAAAACAGCCTGGGCTCCGCCCATTTTGTAGATTTCTGTTAATCCCAGTTCCGAAGCCGCCACCAAAGTATAGGGATTCATTTTGCCGTTTCTATCCGGAGGACTGACCATGGCGATTTCCTCAACCCCCGCTACCATAGCCGGAACCGCATTCATTAAAACCGAGGATGGGTAGGCGGCAGTTCCACCTGGCACATAAATCCCCACCCGTTTCATGGGACGATACAGCTGTCCTAAAATATTCCCCTTGGCATCAGGCTCCATCCAGGAGTTTTTCAGCTGCTTCTGGTGAAACAGAGTAATATTGTCAATTGCTTTACGTAACGCAATAACAAAATCATCGTCGACCATTGCCCAGGCTTCCTCTATCTCAGCATCACTTACCAGGAAATTGGATTCATCTATGACAGCCCCGTCAAATTTAGCGGTGCAGGCAAATATGCCCTGGTTGCCTCTGGTCTTTACTTCATGAGCAATCTCCTGCACACCGGCCTCGTATTGGGCCATATTTACCTGACCCGCTTCCAGGAAAGCGTCCAGGTTTCCCTCGGAAGTATCAAATCTTTTAATAATCATGGTTACTGCTCCTTTAAATAAGCTTTTATTTTCACCAATAAAGGCTGGATAATGTCATACTTGGTCCGGAAGCTGACCTGGTTGCCAATCAAGCGCGTGGTTGAATCCATAATGGTAACCAACTCCACCAGATTGTTTTCTTTTAAGGTTCGTCCGGTGGATACCAGGTCTACAATAACATCGGATAATCCCATCAGCGGTGCCAATTCAATGTTACCGTGCAATTCGATCACCTCAACCTGCAAACCATGACGACGGAAAAAACTTTCAGCTACACGGGGAAACTTGGTAGCTACCCGTTTATAATTCAAATCTTTAAGAGCGATATCCTTATTCTGGGCCGGCACTGCCACCACGAATCGGCAATAACCATAGACAAGATCGGCCATTTCGAAAACATCCTTGCCCTGTTCAACGATTACATCCTTGCCCACTATGCCCAGGTCGGCGGCCCCGTGCTCCACATAAGCCGGTACATCCGTAGGGCGGCACATAATGTAACGAATAGGGGTTTCTCCCGGGTAATCGAAAATCATAGCCCGGCTGTCAGAAATAAGTCCCTGGGAAGGAAGCCCGGCCGCATCCAATAGTTCTGCGGTAGGTTTTAGCAGGGTTCCCTTGGATAGGGCTATAGTCAAAGGTTTGCCATTCATTTATTTATCCTCCTCGGATTGGCCTTCCAGGTAGATCAGGGTATACTCGGGGCGCCCGGTTATTTTAGCCTGCAGCTGGTCCCGTTGGAGGCCCTCAACATCCAATTCAACTATTTTGCCCTGACTTCTTAATTGGTCAGCCGCTTCCACCATGGCCGTCCAATTCTCGCCCCCGATCAAATAGCGGGCAGCTTCCTCTTCCTGGCTCTTCAGTACCAGAGTCAAACGATCCATGCCCAGGGCAAATCCGGTCGCCGGGCAAGGGAATCCAAACTGGGATAAGAGACGGTCATACCGCCCTCCCCCCAGTAATCCATAACCCAGATCCGGCGAAAACCCTTCGAATACTACACCGGTATAATAATCAAGACCCCGCAGGATTCCCATATCAACTAATACATGTTGCTCTGCTCCCATATCTTTAAGAGCGTCGTATATAGTAACCAGTTCTTCAACCGCTGCAGCGCTGGCCCGGTCTTTTTCCACGCAGGGAAGCCTATTGAGAACTTCCAGACCACCATGCAGGGTCGGCAGTAAACTGATAGTTTCTTTCAAAAGATCATCCATGGGCAGGCTATCCAATGTCCGGGTCAATTCCACCAGGTCTTTTTTGGTAGCTAAAGAGCGTATCCGGTCTTTGTCTTCGGCATTTATTTGGCTGATATCCAGCAAGCTGTTGAATATGCCGATATTATTAAGACTCACCATAAAATTGTCCAGGCCAAACTCAGCCATGACTTTTACCGCCAGGCTTATCACTTCAGCGTCAGCTCTCGGCCCGTTTGCACCAAGCAGCTCTATGCCGGTCTGCCAAAATTCCCGGTATTGAGCTAAATGGGGCTGGACATGGCGAAAAATGTTAGCTGAATAAAAAAGACGGCGGGGTAATTTCTCGGCTTGCAAATGAGTAGCTGCCAAACGGGCTATAGACACGGTCATTTCCGGACGCAGCGATAAGATTCCGCCTTCACGGTCCATAAATAAAAAGAGTTTCTCTCTTATGTTGCCGCCGGCTTCAACAACTTCCAGAAACTCAAAAGTGGGGGTTAAAACCTCTTCATAACCATAGGAAGTAAACAAATCGGCTGCCCTTTTTTCGAGTTTTCTCCGGCTTTTCATTTCGTCCGGCAGTAGATCCCGTAAACCTTTGGGAATTTCTCTATTTCTCATACCAAACTCCTTCGCAAGGGTTCTTACTGATTCCCATCCATTAATAATACATGTAATACCCGGACTATAGCAACCGCGTATCGTTTATCAGCAGTTTAAATTCACAGCCAAGATGTTCAGCGGCATGCCGGCACATCAACATTTTAGTCAAAAATATCTCAAAATACTCCATCACCGAGGTAACCTCAGTATCGATTTGCAGTCTCATAATAATGGTATTTTCCGCAGCCCTAACCTCCACCCCTGATTGGGTAACCGCATAATTAACCCGGTCACGGGAAGTGAAGGTGGAAAAATCGTTTTTACGAACCCGGGAACGATGAACATCGGATTTATCCGCTAAAATCAAGGCAGCTGCCACATTGTTTACCGGTTTGCCATCGGCATGCTCCTCATGATTGCCAATAGCGGCCATAATTATAGCTATCTCTTCCGGTTCCATGCCCATGTCCATGAGAATATCAAAAGCAATCAGAGCTCCTGACATGCCGTGACCATAACGGTTGACCAGATTGCCGATATCGTGAAGGTACCCGGCGATAGCCCCTAACTCTGCCTCCCGCTGGGAATGACCCAACTGGGTAAGAATGTCATGGCATAAGGAAGAAGTGTATTCTGCGTGCTGAATATTATGTTCCAGAGCACCCATGTTGCCGATGTAGGTGTTACCCATTTTCAAATAATCGTTAACCAACCGGTTTTCTTTAATAGTTCTAAGGTTTACTTCCATTAAGTCTTCCGCCTTCTCAATCATTGCAGCATTTTTTAATCTTGCGGGCTTGCCCACATTTCAGGATAATGCTCGCCGGCCAATGTCACGCCGGTAATGCATATCGGCGAAACTGACCTTGTCAACCTCTTGGTAAACCTTGGCAATGGCCTCTTTGATAGTATCCCCTCGTGATACCACTGCCAGGACCCGTCCGCCGTTGGTAACCAGGTTTCCGTCCCTGGCTGCGGTTCCAGCATGGAAAACCATAGTATCAGGGGCCAATTGGCTGAGCCCTTCGATTAGCTTGCCCTTCTCAAAATCGGCCGGGTAACCCCCCGATGCCAGTACCACGCCTACACAGGCTCCCGAATTGATCTCCACCGGGACCCCCCGTAAATCGCCGCTGGCTGAGGCCTCCAGCAAGGGGAGCAGGTCACTCTTTATCATCGGCATTAAAACCTGCGTTTCCGGGTCGCCGAAACGAGCATTATATTCTAATAACTTGGGTCCCTCAGCGGTTATCATCAAACCTGCATATAAAACCCCGGTATAGGGACAGCCCTCCTTATCCATGGCGGCAATGGTGGGCTTGATAATCTCTTCCACAACACGTTCATGTAATTCAGGTGTATAAAGGGGAGGATTGGTATAAGCACCCATACCCCCCGTATTGGGTCCTTGATCATTGTCAAAAATCCTTTTATGATCCTGGGCCGAAAGCAGCGGAACGAAGTTTCTGCCGTCACTAATGGCGAAAAAGCTCAACTCTTCCCCTTGCAGGCACTCCTCCACTACTACCTGGTCTCCGGCTGATCCAAAATTTTTATCCTGCATGATGTGCGTAATAGCCTGCTCAGCTTCTGCCTGGCTGGATGCGACCACCACTCCTTTGCCAGCGGCTAATCCATCGGCTTTTACCACCACTCCCAGGCCCTGGCCAGTGAAAGACGCTGCAAACGCCCTGGCTTTCTCAGCATTATCGAATACCTCGAATTGGGCGGTGGGTATGCCATATTTCTTAAACAGGTTTTTGGCAAAAACTTTGCTGCCTTCCAACCGCGCCGCACCGGCGGTGGGGCCAAATATCAGCAAACCAGCCTGGCGGAAACTATCGACAATGCCTTTAACCAGTGGGGCTTCCGGGCCTACCACGGTAAGGGCAATTCCCTCTTCCCGGGCGAAATCCAGCAGGCCTTCAACATCATCTGCTTTTATATTTATACATTCGGCCTGAGCAGCCATGCCCGGATTGCCAGGCGCCGCAAATATTTTTTCGATTTCCGGACTCTGAGCCAATTTCCACACCAGGGCGTGCTCACGCCCCCCGGACCCTACTACCAATACCTTTTTACCCACCACGAATGCCTCCCCGTTTTTAATGCTTGAAGTGGCGTATGCCGGTAAATATCATACTTATCCCATGCCGGTTGCACTCATCAATGCTCTCCTGGTCGCGAATCGATCCACCCGGTTGGACAATAGCCGTAATTCCGGCCGCAGCTGCCAATTCCACCGTATCCTTGAACGGGAAAAAGGCATCGGATGCCATCACCGCACCGCGGCAAGCCTCCTGGTTTTGCAGAGCAATACCGGCTGATCCTACCCGGTTCATCTGCCCGGCTCCAACCCCTATGCTCATACCACCCTTGGCTACCACGATAGCATTGGATTTTACATGTTTGGCTACTTTCATGGCAAAAGCCAATTCTTGTAGCTCCTCCGGAGTGGGGGCTTTCTCGGTTACCACCTGTACATCATCCATGTCCGCACTCCCCTGGTCGCTCTCCTGGACTACAAATCCGCCGTCCACCGTTTTAATCTGCATTTCATCGGCAGGCAACAGGGGTAATTCCAAAACCCGCAGGTTTTTCTTGGTCTGTAACCGTTCCAGGGCATCTGTATCGTAGCCAGGTGCAATAATACACTCCATAAAAGGCTCGGCTGCCTTTTGGGCAGTAGCCAGATCCACCCGGCGGTTAAAGGCTATTATACCCCCAAAAGCCGAAACCGGATCACCAGCAAAAGCTTTTTCATAGGCTTCAGCTAAAGTCGGAGCCACCGCGGTCCCGCAGGGATTGGTATGTTTAATGATAACACAGGCGGCATCTTCGAATTCCTTGACCAATGACCAACCCGCCTGCACATCGATAATATTGTTGTAAGAAAGCTCTTTGCCGTTCAACTGCCTGGCGTCCGCCAAACCCACACCCGGATTCAAATTTCGATAGAAACAAGCCTTCTGATGGGGGTTTTCACCATAGCGCAATTCATACACTTTTTCTCCTGCCAGGATCAGATTATCGGGGAACTCTACGCCCTGCAGCCTGGCTAAATAAGCAGAAATCATGGCATCATAGGCAGCGGTATGGGAAAAGGCCTCCCGGGCCAGTTCAAACCGCATCTGTGCTCCTACCTCACCCGAGGTCTGCAGAGCCTGCAAGACTGGTCCATAGAATTCCGGTTTGACTATAATCACTACATCCTGATGATTCTTGGCTGCCGATCTCACCATAGCAGGGCCGCCGATATCGATATTCTCAATGGCATCTTCCAGGGCTACACCGGGACGGGCTATCGTCTCCCGGAAGGGATAAAGATTTACCGCCACTATATCTATAGGCTCTATTTCGTTGGCGGCAATCTGCTGCAGGTGTTCGGGAATGCGGCGCGCCAGGATACCGCCGTGTACTTTTGGATGCAGGGTCTTTACCCGGCCATCCAGGATTTCCGGGAATCCCGTTACGTCAGCAACCTGCCTTACCTTGATGCCCGCCTCCTGAAGGGTTTGATAGGTGCCTCCGGTTGATATGATGTCGTAACCCAACAATTCCAGCCCCCGGGCAAACTC
>JAXDBN010000113.1:0-3511 GCA_034678805.1 Syntrophomonadaceae bacterium | reverse complement strand
ATCTTGGTGTCGCGGGCCAGCTTTTCACAGGGATAATCGGAAATATAGCCGTAGCCGCCATAGATCTGGATCGCTTCAGTGCCGACTAGATCCCAGGATATTTCGCTGCAGTAGGCCTTGGCCAGGGGGATGATCACCTGCAGTTCGTCGTCGGCTTTCTTTCTCTCTTCGGGATCGGGATCCCAGTGGTTGATGTCGATATTGAAGTAACCCTTATAAGTTATAGCCCGGCAGGCTTCGGTAATCGCCTTACATCTCAGCAGGGCCCGGCGGATATCCTCGTGCTCCACAATCGGCACTCTGCCCTTCTTGGGATTGGTAAAAGGAGTGCCCTGGATCCTGGTGCAGGCATACTCGTGCGCATTGTGGTAAGCATTAGCGATCACGCTGATGGAAAGAATCCCGCATACCAGGCGCTCTTCGTTCATCATCTTGAACATCAGGGCCATACCGTCACCCTTGCCCTCGTGTTCCAGCGGGTTCCTGCCCAGCAGATAGCCGCGGCAGCCGTCATTGTCGCCAAAACTCAGGGAAACGGTGGGGTTGCCGTGCATACCCATTTTCTTTTCTACCCCGGTGGCGGCCACATCGTTGAATTCCAAGCTGCCATCATCATTGACCCAATACTTGGGTACGATAAACAATGATATCCCGCCGGTACCAGCTTTGGCGCCATCTACCCGGGCCAGGAAAAGGTGGACTATATTTTCGGCAAAATTGTTGTCGCCGTTGCTGATAAATATTTTTTGCCCCTTGATCTTGTAGACCCCGGGATCGCCGGTGGGAAATGCTTTGCTGTTGATCTCGCCCACGTCGGAACCCGCCTGGGGCTCGGTTAAACACATGGTCCCGGTCCAGTCACCGGCGAACATCTTGGGCAGGAATTTTTGTTTGAGATTTTCCGGGGCCAGTTCGTTGATCAGCATGGTCGATCCCTGCGCCATGGCCAGGAAAGGCGGTACGAAAGCCGGATTGGCGGCGGAAAACATCTCCCACAGGGGGAACATCATTACCTGCGGCAGTACCACTGCCCCTTCACTGGTGTCATTGTTGGTGCAGCCCCAGCCTTCCGATATCAGCTTCTTGTAGACCGGCGCGACGGTGGGTGAAATAATAACCTGCCCGTTTTCGAACTTGATGGGGTTGATCTCCCCGTCCTCGGAAGTCGGCTCCACTACATCCTTGGTCATCTTCAGAACCATATCCATGATGGTATCCACGTCATCAACACTGTAGTTGTCCCGGTATCTCTTGTAAGCCAGTATCTTATTCAGAGGGAGCCATTCTTTCAGAATGAATTTGAAATCCCTGGTGTTTTTATATGCAAAATTCGATGCCATTTCCTATCTCCTCCATATTTATTTGACCGTATTAGCTGTATTGAGCTGTTACTTCTAGAAAGGAATCCGGTTGGTCGGTGACCAAATCTTCATCTCCTGGGCGGCTTTAATCAGATCATCACGGAAATCCGGGTGGGCAATACTGATAACCCCGTCGGCCATACCCCATATCGAGCGGCCTTTCATATTGACGGCCCCATATTCGGTAACCAGGTAGTGTACCATTACCCGGGGGACCGTAACCACGGCGCCTCGGGGCAGGCACGGATTGATACGGGATTTTACATTGCCTTCTTTATCCTTATAGGTTGAATTAAAAGCCAGGATACCTTTGCCGCCTTTGGATTCCCAGGCGCCGATGTGAAAATCGAGTGAACCGCCGGTGCCGGAAATCTGCCGGATCCCGTTTGATTCAGAACATACCTGGGAAAACAGGTCTACTTCGATAATGTTGTTGATGGAAATTACATTATCCTCCAGGGCTATATACTTGGGATTATTGGTGTAGTTACAGTCATAGGCAGCTATCTGGGGATTCTTGTGCAGGAATTCATGGGTTTTCTTGTTGCCAAAGCAGAAGGTAAAGGAACTGCGGCCCACATCACGGGTTTTGTATTTGTTGGTGATCTTGCCGGCTTCGTACATGTCCACCATGGCATCACAGAACATCTCGGTATTGACGCCCAGGTCCTTCAGGTCGGATTTGGCGATCAGGGCCCCGATGGTATTGGGGACACCGCCAATGCCCAGCTGTAAACAGGCCCGGTTGGGGATCATGGGCATGATATGGGAAGCAATCTGTTTCTCGGTTTCGGACGGTTCCGCCGCCGGCGGCATCATAAACACGTTTTCATCGCTTTCGATAATATAATCGACGTCCTTGATATTGATACTCTCCATGGCTCCGCCCATGCAGTAGGGACTCTTCTCATTAACTTCAACTATGATCAAATCAGCATTTTTGAGGGTGGCATAGGTGTCCGAAGCGGCTATACCGAAATTGAAGTTGCCGTGGGCGTCCATCGGGCAGCCCAAAATACACATTATATTCTTTTTCAGAAAGGGCTGGACCACATCTCCGCGGATCTTCTGCAGGTCATGATACTGGGTGGGTACATAGGAAATGCGGTTCATATCGCCCAGTTTGCGTTCCAAACCGTTGAAGTGGTTGCTGTAGTAGGTGAAAGTCTTCATTTCCGGGTCGTTTTTGACCACCATGGGGAATCTTACCGATGAGGCACAATCGATGGTGACATTGACCAGGCTCTATTCCCCGGCCCGGTTGCCCAGGGCCTTATCGAATTCGGCCGGGAATAAATTAAAATGCCCATAACCTACAAAATCGCCGGACTTGACCAGTTGGGCCGCCTTTTCGGGAGTGATCAGTTTTTGTTTGTACTCTTCCATAAAATTCATTGATAAATCCGTCCTTTCATAATCATTTACGGTAACAAGAGTAGTATTTTTTAATTTCCCGCCCTCCATTCCTTTTACTGGCTGTTTATGCAAGCCGATCTGCTGGTGCAAAAAGTCTTGGTCCCCAGTTTTGTTTTTAATATGCCGTTCTCTATCTGTGACTATGTAAAAGCAAGCAACGTGCCAATCAATCCAATAATTAGGGACAAAATAAAAGAACCGCTCTGTGAGCGGCTCCAAGCGGTTTGGAAACCAAAAATTCTGCAGTTGATAGGCCCGGCTATAGTTGTAACTTATTGTAACCCATTGTCACCTTATGTTGCTAAAGTTACAGCCCGTGACAAGTTGTGTGACACTATATATCAATCTTGTAGGTTTTAATTTTCCGGTAAATGGTATTGCGGGATAAACCCATATGCCGGGCTACTTCGCTGATATTGCCTTTGTATTCATCCATTAGCCTGATAATCTCGCCGCGTTCATTTTCCGCCGAAGCCCGGCGCGTATAGCTGCGAGCCGCTTCAATGGTTATTCCCCCCATCCCGGTCGGTTCTGCCGGCGGGCTGACGACAGGTTCGGCGGCATACCCGGCTTGAATACTGCCCTTTTTCAGATAGGAAGGCAGGTTGTCCTCGGTGATTATGGTTCCTTCCGTAAATACGATCACGTTTTCAATGACGTTGCGGAGTTCCCGGACGTTGCCGGGCCAATCATAATTGCACAGAATATTCATGGCCGCGTCACTGATGCTGAGG
>JAXDBN010000112.1:0-15539 GCA_034678805.1 Syntrophomonadaceae bacterium | reverse complement strand
GTAATTCTGAAAATTCAAAAGGGAGTTGGCCAAATTGAGAGTTGAACTCGGTGATCGCAGTTATGAAATCCATATTGGCAGTAAATGGCTGGATCAGTTGATTCCCTGCCTTGACTTTATTCCTCGTACCTATAAACTAATGATCATTTCAGATGTAAATGTAGCTAATCTAGCCAGTGACAGAGTACTTGGTTTATTACGCACCGCTGGTTTTCAGGTTGAAATGGCGGTCTTTCCTGGCGGCGAGGAGCATAAAAATCTTTCCACGATTATGTCTCTTTCGGAGAAGATGGTTGAGGCGGGCTTGGACCGGAAATCAACTGTTATTGCTCTGGGCGGCGGAATAGTCGGTGATGTTGCTGGTTTTGCTGCTTCCATTTATATGCGCGGTATTTCTTATGTTCAGATTCCCACTACTTTGCTAGCTCAGGTAGACAGCAGTGTAGGTGGTAAGACCGGAGTTAACCTACCTCAGGGTAAAAACCTGATTGGCACCTTTTATCAACCAGCGCTGGTCTTCATCGACGTAGATTTTGTTGATTCCTTGCCAGTCAGGGAATATTTGACCGGACTAGCTGAGGTATTGAAATACGGGATCATTTGGGATCAGGATTTCTTTGTTTATTTAGAACAAAATATAGACAGGATAGGTTTGCGGGACAAAGAATGCCTGCAGCATATGGTGTCTCGCTGCTGCCAAATAAAGGCCGATATTGTGGCTCAGGATGAAAAAGAGAATGGGGTCCGGGCTCTTCTGAATCTGGGTCATACTTTCGGGCATGCTTTCGAGGCATTGACTGATTACCGTCTCTATAATCATGGTGAAGCGGTGGCAATTGGAATTGTATGTGCATCCCGTCTAAGCAATCAAATTGGAATACTTCCCCGCCAAGACATGGAAAGGATTCATAGCCTTATTGCGCACCTGGGATTGCCCGTCTCCTATAGCAATCTAAACCAAAAGGAAATTATTCAACAAATGTATAAGGATAAAAAGACTGTAGGCGGTAAGTTACAGCTGGTATTGCCGACCGGATTAGGCCGCAGTCAAATATTCAGCGATATCAGTGAAACCCAAATAGTCAAAGTCTTGTCCTAATGTTGGCAAATTAATTACTTGCATCACCTTGAAACCCGTGCTATACTTCATGGTAATTTCATCTTTGCAAAAACGATGAAGGAGCAAAGTAAGTTAATCCCAGCTTTACAGGGAGAAAGCGTCATCGGCTGGAAGCGCTTTTAAAGTATGATTAACTGAAGTTCTCTCCTGAGTTGCAGGCTGAAGTCCCCTTAGGGATGGGTAGGCTGAGCCGTAGACTTCCGACGTTAGAGGAAGGAGGTATCGGAACAAGAGTTCCCGCACCTTTATCAAAGAGCGGATTTGGCTTTGTCAGATCAACTTGGGTGGTAACGCGGTAAGCATATGCTTTTCGTCCCTTGGGATGAAAGGTTTTTTTGTTTATCTGGGGGTAATTATTGATCCCGTACCTTGAATGAGGGGATCCTTCAAGGATCAAATAGGGTGGTACCGCGGAAGCCCATAGCTTGCGTCCCTTGTGGAGTGCTGGCTATGGGCGTTTATTTTTTATAAGGAGGAATCGAAAAATGGTAGTGGTTATGAAAATGAGTTCGAGTGTACATGAAATTGAAGCGGTCAATTTGAAATTGGACCAGTTAGGCTTCAACACCCAAATGATTCGAGGGGTAAAACGGATTGTAATTGGAGCTGTTGGTGATAGACCGGTAAGCGAACTGAATGATTTACAGCTCATGCCGGGTGTGGAGAAAATTGTACCTATTATGAAGCCTTATAAACTAGTCAGTCGCGAAGCCAAAGAAGAAAATACAGTAATTAAAGTGGGCAATTTAGCGATCGGCGGAGATGACCTTGCTATTATCGCCGGTCCCTGTGCAGTGGAGAGCCACCAGCAGCTTATGACTGCGGCCTGCCAGGTAAAAAAAGCGGGCGGGCAAATGATTCGGGGAGGTGCTTTCAAACCCCGCACCTCCCCCTATAGTTTCCAAGGGCTTGAAGAAGAAGGTTTAAAGATTCTCAAAGAAGCTGCTCGCGAGACTGGATTGCCTGTGGTAACCGAGGTAATTGACGAATCCAGCCTGCAGCTTGCACTGGATTATGTAGACATGGTCCAGGTGGGAGCACGCAATATGCAGAATTTCCGTCTGTTAAAGGCCGTGGGGCAAACCGATAAACCGGTGCTGTTGAAGCGTGGTATGTCCGCTACTATTGAAGAATGGCTAATGGCGGCCGAATACATTATCTCAGAAGGCAATGGCCGGGTGATCTTGTGTGAAAGAGGTATTCGCACCTTTGAAACAGCCACACGCAATACGCTGGATCTGAGTGCAGTGCCTTTGGTGAAACGTCTTAGCCATCTTCCAGTTATAGTCGACCCCAGCCATGCTACTGGTGACCGGGGATTAGTACTGCCTATGTCCCTGGCAGCTGTAGCCGCAGGTGCTGATGGGTTGATTCTTGAAATGCACCCTGAACCGGCAAAAGCATTGTCCGATGGTCCCCAGTCTCTAACCCCGGAAGAGCTGGAAATGGTCATGAAAAAATTATCGTTGGTTACTCCAGCAGTAGGCCGTAAATTGCCTTTGAACAACCATAACCGAGAAAATATTGCCTAAGGTTTTTTGCAAAGGAGAGCAGTCATGAAAAAGCTGATCAGTTATTTAGGGCCTGCCGGCACCTTCTGTGAGGAGGCCGCCCTGGCCTCAACTGGTGTTGACGAACATTGGGAATTGATGCCTTGTTCATCCATCGATGGGGTATTTGCTGCAGTTCAATCAGGTAAAGCCCAACGCGGGGTCGTTCCTATTGAGAATTCATGTGAGGGCTCGGTTAACTTAACCTTGGATCTTTTGGCCTATGAATATGAACTGGAGATAACCGGGGAAATAATCCTGCCCATCAAGCATAATCTCCTGGCACGCCCAGGTATTGAAATGGAAGATATCTCGACTGTACTATCCCATTCCCAGGCCCTGGCACAATGCCGGAGATACCTCAACAATAATTTGGGTGATATTAATATGGTCGATATACCCAGCACAGCTGAAGCAGCTTACCGGGTAGCTGCTTCCGATAAACCCTGGGCGGCTATCGGAACAGAAACAGCCGCGCGCACTTATGGTTTGAAAATTCTGAGGCAAGAAATTCAAGATCGTACAGATAACGAGACCCGTTTTGTCAGTTTGGGCTTGGGAAGACCAGACGAAACCGACACAATTTATGAGTGTAATGGGGTGTATTCATATAAAACCTCTCTGATACTATCGGTTGGTGATCAACCTGGGGCGCTGTTCAAGGCTCTGGAGCAGTTCTTTCTTTGCAATATCAATATGAGCAAGATAGAATCACGCCCTGCCAAAACCAGGATCGGCAACTACCTGTTTTTCATTGATATCGATGGACACCAGTTGGAAGCTAATGTGGTCAAGGCGTTGCGGGGTTTAGAGGCTATGGTTACGGACCTGCGGGTAATAGGTTCTTACCCTGCCTACAACCCGGCTGCATCCAAGCATTATTCCGACATTGTTGGTTCTCAGCAATCGATAAGGCTATAATAGGAAAAAATCATCAGCAAGGAGGAATAGAAATGCCCTTAATAAATGTAAAGATGCTGGAAGGCCGTTCCTTGGAACAAAAACGTGAATTGGCCGAGGTCTTGACTCGCGAAACGGTACGTATTTTAAATATCAAACCAGAGGTTGTAGAGATGATCATAGATGAATTGCCTCGCACCAATTGGGCTTCTGCCGGTCAGCTATATTCCGATAAATAATAAGTCATACCTGAGAGGTTTGAATATCTGATATGGAAAAGGTCGATGTAGCAATAATCGGAGCAGGGGTAGTGGGCCTGGCGATTGCCTATAGTCTTTCTCGGCAAAAGGACCGGTCCATTGCGGTTGTGGAACGGAATACTACGTATGGACAAGAGACCTCCAGCCGCAACAGCCAGGTAATCCATTCCGGGATCTATTATCCTGCCCGGATGCTCAAAACACAGCTATGCATTGAGGGCCGCCACAAGTTATACGACTTTTGTCAAAAGCACCGGGTACCACATAATCGTTTAGGTAAAATAGTGCTGACTGGCAGAACCCAGGCCGAAGATTTGGAAAAGCTTCGTCTTCAGGGAGTCGACAATGGTGTCAATGTGCGGTTCCTGTCGGAACTAGAACTAAAAAGTATGGAACCTTCTCTGCAAGCAGGGGCCGCCTTTTTAGCTTCAGATTCCGGAATAATAGATGCCATGGAATTGATGCAGCGATTATACCTGCTGTGTCGTGATCAAGGGGTAATATTCAATTTTTATTCCGAATTACTGGCTATTGATTATTCAGGCCGAGATTATACACTAGTTACCAATCGTGACCGGTTCCAGGCGGTAAGGGTTATCAACAGCGCCGGATTAAGCTGCGATGCAGTCGCGGCTTTACTGGGACTGGATATAGACAAACATCGCTATCGGCTCCAGTATGTAAAGGGTGAATACTTTTCTCTAAAAACTCGTCAAAAAATCTGTCACATGGTCTACCCTCTGCCGGACATATATGGTCTGGGTATTCATATTACACCTGATATGAGCGGGCGATTAAGGCTGGGCCCTAATGCCTACCCCGTTGAGTTACTGGATTACAGTGTTAATGACAAATATAGAATGGAATTTTTTCAGGCCGCCCATACTTACTTACCGGGAATTAGGCCCGCGAACCTCAGTCCTGAATTTGCAGGGATTCGGCCCCGGCTCAAAGAACCCGGTCCATCAGGACTTGATTTTTTAATCAAGGAAGAAAGCAGTGAGGGTTATCCCCAATTCATAAATCTTATAGGCATAGAATCACCAGGACTGACATCCTGCTTGGCTATTGCTGAATATGTTGCCGGTCTAATCCAGTAAGAATCTAAGCCGGTGCCACTGCTTATTTAGCATGGTCTGCAGAGATAGAGTTTACCAATGTTTGAGGACCGTCATCCGGCATTATACCGGCTTTTCCCGACTGGATTTTTCACCATTATATTGTGCTTGACACCCTCTTCCCTACCCAATAAACTGAGTCTATGAACATGATGTAACAATTTTCACAAGAGATGGGAGAGGAGAAATCGTATGGTCAATGTCACTATCAACGGTATCAGTACCACTGTACCGGAGGGAGCAACCGTCATGCAGGCCGCTAAAGCAGCTGGCTTTGAGATTGCATCTCTCTGCAGCCACCCCGACCTGAAAGTAAAGGACAACTGTAAGGTCTGTGTGGTTGACATCAACGGGGAGTTAAAAACGGCATGTAATGAGATTGTCGTCCCCGATATGGTAGTAAAAACCTTCAGTCCCCAAATCATGAAAGCCAGGCAGGAGAACCTTAAAAAGATCCTATCCGTTCATCCCCAAGACTGCTTGAATTGTGCCCGCAATCTTAATTGTGAACTCCAAACCCTGGCCGACACTCTGTTGATTCGTTCCTTCGATAACCGCCCCCTCAATCTTCCTAAGGATACATCTACCCCTTCCCTGGTCCGCGATATGTCAAAGTGTACTTTATGCGGCCGCTGCGTAGAGGTATGTAATGATATCCAGACGGTTGGAGCCCTTGAAATCGTTAACGGTATTGTCCAGACCAAGGACGGATTGCCTCTGGCCGATACTAATTGCGTGGTTTGCGGGCAGTGTGCTCTGGCTTGCCCGGTGGGTGCTATAGTTGAAAACGAAGAAATGGATAAATTCCTGGCTGCAGTTGCTGACCCGGATAAAATAGTAATTACTCAGATTGCTCCTGCGGTTAGAGTTGCAGTTGCTGAATCGGTTGGTATGCCTACCGGAGCATTGGACATGCTTAAATTCGTGGCCGGTCTAAAACAAATTGGCTTTGATTATGTTTTCCACACCAACTTTACAGCTGACCTGACCATAATTGAGGAAGGTAACGAATTACTGAAGAGACTGAAAACCGGTGGGACTCTGCCCATGATAACTTCATGCAGCCCCGGCTGGATTAATTTTATTGAGACTTTCTATCCAGACAAACTGGATCACCTGTCTACTTGTAAATCACCGCAACAAATGTTTGGATCCCTTGCTAAAACCTATTGGGCGGAGAAAATGGGAGTAGATCCCTCCAAGGTCTACTCGGTATCAATTATGCCCTGTACTGCCAAGAAATTCGAGGCAGCACGTCCGGAAATGAATTCCAGCGGATATCAGGATGTTGACCTGGTACTTACGGTACGCGAATTAGGTAAACTATTCAGATTAGAAAAACTTGACTTCGAGAAATTGGCTCCAGCCAACTTCGATTCTCTACTGGGAGCTTATACCGGTGCCGCAGTTATATTTGGTGCATCCGGCGGTGTTATGGAAGCAGCACTCAGAACCGTTTACGAAGTTGTAACAGGTAATACCCTGGAAGATGTAAACTTCACCATGGTGCGCGGATTCGAAGGCATGAAGGAAGCCGAAGTAGATTTAGCAGGTACCAAGGTAAAAGTAGCAGTTGCCAATTCACTCGGTAATGCCAGGAAGATCATGGACGAAATTAAAGCCGGTACCTCTCCCTATCACTTCATAGAAGTCATGTGCTGCCCCGGCGGCTGCATTGGCGGAGGCGGTCAGCCCATCCCGTCTACTATTGCCAAGAGAAAAGAAAGAATTGATGCCATTTATGCTGAGGATGCCGGCCTGCCTATACGCAAGTCCCACGATAATCCTGAAGTAAAGGTTCTTTATGAAGATTTCCTTCATGAGCCACTTGGCCACAAGTCCCATGAGCTATTGCATACCCACTACCACCCCCAGAAACAATAGTCGCCGATAGTATTAGTGGTCTAAATACCAGGAGCAATTTGCTCCTGGTATTTTTTTGTGTGCAGAAACCAAATTGGTTCCGAGTCATAAAAGCAGGAATTATTTAGCTGAGGGAGAAATATACCGTGAGTACATAACTGTATTTCCAAACGCCTCATACAATATTTTACTTCCTACCTTACACTCTGCTAACAACTTAATGTAGATCGGCCAAGGAGGGTTAAAATGAACAAGCTGGAAGGATTCTATGAACTCAGTAGAATGAACATACCGACAGTGCCATGGCGTCATTTTACCGGCAAAGAAGAGTTGGATCCTAATAAGCTGTGGACCGTCAGAGTAGCCATTCAGCAGGGTAAAGACTTCAACTTGCCGCGGGCAATAGGAGTCACTGCAGATGAAGCCTTCTCTAAAGGCAAGGAATACTTAGCCCAATTCGCGGAGAACGACCTGGTCATATATTACCCCTACTTCATTGCCGTAAAAAGCGGGGTCATCGATATCCAGGAGAACAGGACCATTATTGAAGCAGTAGACAAGGATTTGTGGAACCTGACTACCCGCGGCCATAAAGATCTAACTATTATTGTGAATCATTTGGAAAACGATACCAGCAGATATGGAAACGCAGCCTTTCTAACTGAAGATGAAATTAACGAATTACTGCAATATGCCGCAAAAATCAGATCTCTGCATAGGACATCGATCTTTGCCAATAGTTCAGTTCTAGTTGAGTGGTGCTATGCCTATAACACTAATTCCAATCTTGAGCTTATCGGAAATAAATACCTGGTGTTCATTGAGTGCCGGACTATAGATACATAAATTCTCTAGAGGAAGAAAAAAGCAATCGCTATAATAATATAGGCCGCTACCAGCAGAGCGCCTTCAAACCAGTTTGATTCTCCATCAATGCTTATGAACTGAGAGATAATAACTGCCAAAGCCAATACTACCAGTTCGTAGTAATTGAACATGATCGTCATTGGAGATCCAAAAGCAAAGCTTAGAAGAATCAGTATTGGCGTAACCAGCATAGCTATCTGGGTGCTGGAGCCAACCGCTATCTCAAAGGACAGATTCATCCGATTTTTCAGAGCTACGGTAATTGCCGTAAAATGTTCTGCTGCGTTACCGATAATCGGAATGATTATGATACCGATGAAAAATTGTGACCACCCCAGGTTTTCGGTCACACTCTCGATCCCACCCACTAAAAACTCACTTTCCAGGGCGATCAATAAGGTACTTACAGCCAGTAAGACTATTCCCTTTTGCACACTCCAACGAGCAGTCTCCGTTTCAATCTCACAAATATCATCTGTAGGCCTTCCCATCGCAAACCGCAATCCTGCCAGGTATAACAAAAGTAATATAACAGCAACTATCAGGCTGAATTCCTCCAGAGTGTGATGCTGCTGCTCGGTATGGAAAAATACCGCCGGTATCACGAGGGCGATTATGGATAAAAACATAAGACTGGTTTGATTACTGAAATGGACCCGGTCGAACTTCTGTTCACCGTTTTTGAACCCCCCGACCATAATGGACAAGCCTAAAACGAGCAGTATATTTCCAAGTATACTGCCGGCAATTGAAGCTTTTACGACCTCCAACAATCCGGCCTTCAAGGCGAATATGGTAATCAATAATTCGGTAGCATTGCCGAAAGTGGCATTGAGGAGCCCCCCTACTCGTTCTCCGGTATGGCAGGCCAAGCTTTCAGTTGCTTCACCCATGAGTCCGGCCAGGGGTATAATAGACAGGCAAGCGGTAAAAAATGTGGCCATCTCGTTTCCTGAATAACGAAAATATAGGCTGACTGGTATGGCCAGAAATAGCACCTTTATATATTTTCCCATCATGTTTGACCCCTTTGTTTTATGTAAATCTATATTTTCTCGTCTTATATCACGGTATGCAGACTTAATAATTATAATCCAGTCATAACGTACGAAGCCAAATTAAATCATGAAGAATGATACTATTAAAGAGATTCTTTGGCAATAATTATTGGATTATGGCTTCTCCCTAATAACTCTTGAAAAATAAACCATTTTGATTTAAATATTATCAGTTGCAGATTTAAAAAACGAGGGCCTGTCGGCCCTCGTTAACGGGACTATGCTTGGGCTCCTCTGTGCTTCTTGAAGATGGCATCCATTCTTATAAAAGCTTCGTGCGGATGCTGGGTTGGGATTCCGAATAAAGCACCGGGGTTGGGTAACATTTTTTTCGCCATTAAAGACATCACCTCCCAAAAAAGTCCTCATAATATCTTACCCGGGAAAACAGCTTATTTCTCGCCCACTTTTTGTCAGTCCATAGTCCTACATAACATTTTTAAAGGTTGTTCATGCCTCTGGTTATTTCTTTATAAAAGCTATCATTCTGGAAGCAAAAATACCGAAGGCCAATAACCTTCGGTATTTTCGTGCTTGATATTGGTGCCCGAGGCCGGGGTCGAACCGGCACGGCCTTGCGGCCGCGGGATTTTAAGTCCCGTGCGTCTGCCTATTCCGCCACCCGGGCAAGTCTGTTGCATGGAGAAGAACAGCGAGGTTATACTAAAATTACCTTTAGCTGTTAACGTCCATTGCACGATGATTAGTTTACCAAATCGAAAGGCTTTTTGCAAGGGTGCCACCGCTTTAACCTTAGAAAGGAGCGTATGCTGATGGATTGTATCGATACAATTATGAGCCGCCGCAGTATAAGAAAATATAAACCGGATGAGGTTGATCCGAAGGATTTGATGACCATTTTGCAAGCCGGACGTTGGGCTCCTTCCGCCGGCAACCTCCAACCTTGTCATTTCATCGTATTGAGGGATCCAGTTAAACGCAGACAAATCAAGGAGGTGGCATTTGATCAGGAACTGCTGGATACTGCTCCAGTTGTCATCGTAGTATGTGCGGATCCTGATCGCTGCGAAAAATACGGTGAAAAAGGGAGAAAACATTTCTTGCTGCTTGATTGTGCCAATGCCGCTCAAAATATGCTGCTGGCTGCAAAATCGCTCGGTTATGGTTCCTGCTGGATGGGTGGTTTTAGTGAATCCGGAGTGAAGAAGGTTTTGGGATTGCCAGATGGTTTTCGGGTAGTGGCTTTGGTGCCGGTAGGCAGGGCTGATGAAGCACCTGAGCCCAGGGACAGGAGACCACTGGACGAGATTGTTCACTGGGATGGTTGGGGTAAAAGATATACATATTAGAGTTAAATAAAAAACCTCCGGATGATGATCCCGGAGGTTTATTATCTGTATGGAGGGCGGGACCGGATTCGAACCGGTGAATGGTGATTTTGCAGACCACAGCGTTAGCCTCTTCGCCACCCGCCCAAATTTGCGTCACGCGCAAAAGTAATTATATCAACTTTATAACGGCTTGGCAAGCATAAGAAAAGCGTCACCTTGGTAACGCTTCCTGCTCTTAATGGAGCGGAAGACGAGATTCGAACTCGCGACCCTCGCCTTGGCAAGGCGATGCTCTACCACTGAGCCACTTCCGCAAATGGTGCCTCGGGGCGGACTTGAACCACCGACACGCGGATTTTCAGTCCGCTGCTCTACCAACTGAGCTACCGAGGCCTACTATTTAAATAATATGGCGAAGCTGATGGGATTTGAACCCACGATCTCCGGCTTGACAGGCCGGCATGTTAACCGCTACACCACAGCTCCGCAACGAAAATTATTATATCATCAGGATTTGCACTAGTCAACCCGATTTCTCCGGGTTTATTTTCTTGGGTCGAATGGACTGTTGTATACTCCTGAATAACCTGACCCATATGTTATACTAGGGAAAGATTTATTTGGCTTGGAGTGTTACTATCATGCAATACTTGGTTATATTGGCTGATGGAATGGCCGACTATAAAATAGAAGAACTAGGCAACCAGACCCCGCTGCAGTTTGCTCAAACGCCTAATATGGACCGAATAGCCCCTTTGGCAGAAATCGGCATGGTCAGGACCATACCTTCCGGTTTCCCACCCGGCAGTGATGTTGCCAACCTATCGGTTTTAGGTTATGCCCCAGAGAAATACTACACTGGCCGCTCTCCCCTGGAAGCAGTAAGCATGGGGGTAGACTTGGGGCCGAAAGATCTTGCCTTGCGCTGTAATCTGGTTACCTTGTCCGAAGAAAATATTTATGCTGATAAAAGTATGATAGATTATTCTTCCGGGGAGATATCTTCAGCTGAATCATCCCAATTAATTGCAGCCCTCAAGAAGGTGTTGGATGATTCCCGATTTACCTTTTATGCCGGGATTAGTTATCGGCATCTTTTAGTCTGGAAGGAAGGTGTGGACAAGTCGTTGCAACTGACTCCGCCGCATGATATCTCCGGTCAAAGTATTTCGGATTATTTGCCCGACGGAGCAGACAGCCGTCCGCTAATGGATTTAATGCTCAAAAGCCAGGAGGTTCTCATTAACCACCCGGTAAACCTATCTAGACGGGACCGTGGTCTAAATCCGGCTACTTCCATCTGGTTTTGGGGTCAGGGCAGCAAACCAGCGCTGGACAGTTTTCAGGATAAATATAAGATTAAAGGATCTGTTGTATCCGCGGTTGACCTGGTTAAAGGTCTTGGCATCTGTGCTGGTTTACATCCGGTTAAAGTGGAAGGGGCTACCGGCGGAATTGTCACCAACTTTGCTGGTAAGGCTGAAGCAGCGCTGGCTGAACTAAAACGCGGACAGGATTTCGTATATTTACACATTGAATCACCCGACGAATGCGGTCATCAAGGTGAGCTGGAAAAGAAAGTATGGGCCATTGAACAGATAGACAAAGAAGTTATAGGCAGGGTAATCAAGAATTTAGATAACTTTGAGGACCTACGTATACTAATAACCCCGGATCACCCTACCCCATTATCGGTTCGCACCCATACCAAAGATCCGGTGCCCTTTATGTTATATGACAAAAATCACCCCTTCAAATCAGGTGCCCGCCAATACAATGAAGAAACTGCCGGCTCGGGACGTTTTTTCGAGAGCGGACCTGAATTAATGGATCACTTCATCATAGGCTAAAAGAACAAACCAGAAAACCAAACTGCTCCCCCTTAAATGACAGTAAATTTTCTCTGTCAGCCTTTGGGGGAGCATATCAGCTTCACCTATTTTTTGTAACTATTTTTTAAGGTTTAGATAGTCCAAAACTACTTTGCCCATATCCTGTTTTGAGCATATTGTCCGGTGCAAAACTTCCTTCTGCTCAATATCCTTCAAGCTCAACGGAATAGCTACTCCAGTGTGTTGAGATAACCTGCTGGCTATTGCGAATTCATTTATCCCCTCAAGCATATCGGCTGGCATTATAGCCTCCGCAACGCTTTTACCGAATTTGAATGGGCTGGCTGTTGAGGCAACAATTGTCACCGTCTTATCTCCAGTGCTTTGCTCATATTGGTTGTAGACATTAATGCCTACTGCGGTATGGGTGTCCAACAGATACCTGTGTTTTTCCCAGGTGTCACGAATAGTTGCCTGGGTCTCCTGGTCATTAGCGTACCCTGCCCAGAATACCTCACTGATTTTTTCGCTTACCTCCCGGTCAACCTGATAGCTGCCCATCTTTTGGAGCTCATCCATCCATCCGGCTACCTTTTCGGCATTATGCCCGGTAATCTCATATAGAAGCCGCTCCAGGTTTGAAGAAATCAGTATATCCATGGACGGTGATATGGTCCGGACAAAATCCCTGCGGCGATCATATACGCCGGTATTAATAAATTCCGTTAAAACATAGTTTATGTTGGATGCGCATATCAGCCTTTTTACTGGTATACCCATCCGGCGGGCATAGTAAGCTGCCAGTATATTGCCGAAATTCCCTGTTGGTACCACTATATTAATTTTGTCATCATATTTGACTTGACCAGATGAGAGCAGGTCAATGTAGGCAGATACATAATATATTATTTGAGGCAGGAGCCTTCCCCAGTTAATAGAATTAGCAGATGACATCTTCATACCATTGTCGGCCAGTTCACTAATAAAGACCGAATCAGCAAATATTTTCTTAACCCCGTTTTGGGCATCATCAAAGTTGCCTTCGACTGCTGCCACGAAGACATTCCCGCCTGTCTGGGTAACCATTTGCCGTTTTTGTACTTCACTTACCCCATCCTGGGGATAAAATACTATTATCCTTATTCCAGCCACATCTTTGAATCCTTCTAGGGCAGCTTTGCCGGTATCCCCTGAAGTGGCCACCAGAATTACTATCTCATTTTTTTCACCGGTCTTGTGGGCACTAGTTACTAACAAATGGGGCAGCAGTTGCAAAGCCATGTCCTTAAAGGCACAGGTAGGTCCATGCCAGAGTTCCTGAATAAAGACCCCATTACGCAAGCGTACCACCGGGGCAATACGCTGGTCATCAAAACTTCGAGCATTATATGCAGCTTCAACGCATTGGGTAATCTCCTGGGCAGAAAAATCATGCAGGTATAATGCCAGGATTTCTTCGGCCCTGGCCTGGTACGGCATGTCAGTCATACGCTCTAATAATTGTTTATCTATTGATGGTATATAGTCCGGAACGAAAAGTCCTCCATCAGGTGCAATACCCATTTTTATGGCTTCTGCCGCGGTAATTCCGTTACATTTACCCCGGCTGCTTGAATACCTCAACATTGTAACCTCCTTTAACATGGCTTTAAAACACGGTGAACATTTTTTTATTCTACAATGAATATGGCTGCCTATAAAGTATTGCTGAGGAATTTTCCGTAAAAGCCGCATTATTTTTGTATATCATATAGAATAACAGTAACAATAATCACATTATAATCATCTTCCGGAGGACAAACCAATATGGGTCCATTGATAACTGCTATTATAATCGTTGTAATTGTCAAAATACTGGTGGACAGTATTAAATCCACCATGGTCAAAAGCAAGCCTGCCCCGCGAGGCGATTTTATTGATATCAGCGAAAAATGGATAAACGCTGATCAAATGCCCTATAAAAAGAATGATTATCCCATGCCCAATCGTGAACTCATTATTTTGAAGGCGTTCTTGGAGCTGTTTCAAAACAGTCGTTATACCATATTCCCACATGTACCATTGACTGACCTGTTAATCGTCCCTACCGGTAGCGAAAACCGTCAGGAATATTTGCATCGCATCAGGGAAAGAAGTGTGGACATGGTTGTTTATGAGACTGAAAGCTTTAATCCGGTTCTGATCCTTAACCTTAAATCAGCTGAAGGTAACAAGCGGCAGCAGATCAGCGACCAATTTACCGAAAATGCATTGAGAACAGCTGGATATAAATCGATCACGATAGATTTGAACGAACTGCCCGGACAGGAAGAACTGGCGTGGAAACTAAGAGCAGCGGGTTTGAAATTATGAACATCTTCGCTGTGTTAACGGTCTGGTTAGTGGTTCTTCTTGCTCTATGGCTGAAAATGGAAAGGAAATTCTGGCCTCATCAATCTACCATAGAATTCTGGAACCTCTCCAAACTGCCCCTGGCAAAAAAAGTGGAGGGATATATTTATGCTGCCCGGGCGGAGTGGTATCTAAAACCGGCTACATGGACATGGTTCATTCGTCGAATGAAAAATGAATCTCCTGATACCTATCACGGCAAAATGTTAACTAAACAAGATGCAGCAAAAATCGTAATGACTAACCAACCGTTGGTCCTATCCAATATGGACCATGTGATCCCCTATCCCATTGCCAAAGACATAATACTGCAGGCACCTGTCCCCAGCTTGGCCGTAGTCGAGTGCCCGTGCCGGGCTTTGAAGAAAGATGCCTGTTTGCCCCGCGATGTCTGTCTGGTGGTGGGTGAGCCCTATACATCTTTTGTTATCGATCATCAACCGGACCGGTCCCGCCGAATAACTGTAACGGAAGCACTGGATATAATCGCGGCTGAAGAAGAACGCGGACATATACATACCGCCTGGTTCAAAGACGTGATGCATAATCGATTCTATTGCATCTGTAATTGCTGCAGTTGCTGCTGCTTGGGGATGCAATCATATTTGCGGGGCGTGCCCCGCTTGGCTCATTCCGGTTATAGTCCCGTGTTCAGCTATGACGATTGCAGCGGCTGCGGTATCTGCGCTTCTACCTGTCATTTCAAGGCGCTTAAATTGGAAAATGATCTTCCGCTTTTGGATGATGACCTATGTATGGGTTGCGGCCTATGTGTTTCCCACTGCCCTGCAGACGCCATAGAATTGACACTGGCTCCCACCAAGGGCATTCCGCTGGATATACAAAAACTATCCCAATAAATCAAGGAGGACTACATGGAATTAACTAAAATCAACGGTAATACATATTATATTTCTGCCCCAACCAATATCGGTGTATATTCGTTTAAAGACAAATATACCCTGTTAATCGATACAGGCGACAACAACCAGCAGGGTCGTAAAATAGCCAATACGCTGCAGGCCAATAACTTGAACATTAAATACATTGTCAATACTCATAACCATATAGATCATTCCGGTGGTAACTCATTTTTCCTGGAACATTACCCGGGCAGTGTTTTCCTGGCTACTGAAGATGAACAAATGATTCTGGAAAACGGTTATCTATTCCCTTTGTATCTATTTGGAGCCAATCCCCCCAGAGAACTTTCCCGTCACTTCCTTAAAAATAAAGAGTTAAAAGTAAATCAACTCTTAGATTCAGGCACCTGTAAAATCAACGAAGA
>JAXDBN010000111.1:0-6207 GCA_034678805.1 Syntrophomonadaceae bacterium | reverse complement strand
ACTCAGCTTGCCGTTTATTCCCCGGCGCAAGGCCACTACTTCATTATCACTGGCACTATTGGTCATGCTATACACAAAACCCACGCGACGTTTTCTGTGCTTACACGTCATTCTAAATCCTCCTTTTAAAATTTTCAGGCAGCTCACACTGTATAATATTCAACCGAGGCAAGAAATGGCACTCTCCCATGAAAATAGAAAAGCAGGGACTCGGAGTTTATCCCTGCTCAAATATGGATTGATGTGAAAAATATGTACTAATAAAATAAGATCAGTCAGCTGGTGACAACGAAAATAACCGGGATCGTGGGGGAAAAGATAAATTTTGTGAATAAAAAGCTACACCACTTATTTTCCCACTGCCATTTTAATGGATACCAGCAACAGCACCACTCCAAATATTTTTTGCAAAACGGCGTTGGGTAAGTCAACCGCGATCCTGCCGCCTATCCAACCTCCCACTATAAATCCAGCTATAATCAGCAAAGCCAGCTTAACATTCACGAAACCGCGGGTGTAGTAGCTCCATGCGGCCAAAAGCCCAATAGGAGGTATCAACACCGCCAGGGTAGTTCCCTGAGCTTCTAACTGGCTCATCCCAAAAACAAAAACCAACGCCGGCACAATTATAATCCCGCCTCCGATCCCAACCACGCCGCTTAATATGCCGGCTAAAAGACCCAGAACAATGTAGGGCATCATTTCGGACATAAATTCACCCCATTTACAAAATTGATTAGTTGTCAGTAACTTCTATTATAGCTAATATTCTGAATATGTATGTTGTTTATTCAATTACCAGTATCCTACACTTAACCGTGTGGGCAACATAGCATCAATGATCATAATAGATAGATAAATAGCAGGAATATTATGGGATAGTATTGAAACAAGTAAATCATACAATGCCTATCACCGCTGTAAGAAAGGATGATATTAATTTGAACAGAGTACATAAAGCCAATCCCGACGGTTACATTAAAGCACTTGAGGGCATAGTCAGGAAAACGCTTGTATACGGCGAAAAATCATTGCTGACCGAGTTCAGAATGGAACAAGGCAGCCGGCTGCCGCAGCATAAACATCCACAGGAACAGGTAGGCTATCTAGTAGCCGGACACATCATTCTTTATATAGGCGAAGAGCAACATGATATATATCCCGGGGACAGCTGGGCAATCTTAGGCGACGTTGAGCACGCTGCCGATATCCTGGAAGATTCAATTGCTGTCGAAATATTTTCACCCATACGCGAAGATTACTTGCCCTGATCTTTCAGTTGCTATTATCAAGACGGAAAAGCCCTGTGATATAAGGAGGAGGTATTCTTATGATTTATGCTGATGAATATGAATCCTGGGCCGGCGATTATGATTTATTTGGCGAAATCAACGACATAAATCTGGCTGAAAGAGATTTCCTGGTCGAGACATTTTTTCAGAATAAGACTAGATCTATACTGGACTGTGCATGCGGTACCGGTCAACATCTTATAATGCTCAGAGAATTGGGTTATGATATTAGCGGCAGTGATAATTCCGAAGCCATGTTGGCAGTCTGCCGGGATAACCTTAATAAATTTGAAATAGATGTACCAGTCAGACATGGTGATTACCGGCATCTACAAGATATCTGGGAGAACAAGTTTGATGCCATCCTTTGTTTGACCTCATCACTCCTGCACATGCACAATAAGGCTGATTTACTGGCAGCTTTATCATCTATGCGGGAGAGACTCAATGACAATGGTGTTCTGATAATAACCCAGGGTACTACTCATAAGACGCTTGAGGATAAGTTTCGGTTCGATTTAGTGGTTAACAACCGCGATTTTACCCGCCTTTTCGTCCGGGATCTGAAAAAAGGCTTTCAAACCTTACACATTCTTGATATATTTCATAGCGATATGAGAAACGGGATGAAACAGCATGATGTGCACCTCAAAATAATCCTTGATGAAGAATACCGATCTCTGCTGCAGGAAGCTGGTTTTTCGATAATTGATATATATGGCGGCTACGATAAGAGTCCATACGATATGAACGTTTCTATGAGACTTATCGTTGTAGCGAGACCATGGGGCACGTAATTGGAGGTTTAAGTCTACATGAAATACTATATATATCTGCCAATTATTATCGGAGTGGTAGGATTAATTAATATTATGATGAACCGGGGAACCGCTTTGGGTTTGTTTATTCTGGGGGTTGCCGTGAGTCTTCTGCTGGGATTAAGAGGCCGCCGCGAGTGCAATACTTTCGAGGGCTGGTTGGGTTTGTTCATTAATCTGATACCACTGGGCATACTCGGGTTTATAATGTTAAACCAAACCTTCAGTTAATCAAAATTTATGCATATTTGCTGCAATAATAATCGAATGGGACTAAGATTAGATATATTAATTTATTGAAAATGAGATAGGATTTTAGAGGAGGACTGACTAAATGGTAAATTTCGAAACGGCATCTTTAAGGTTTCACGAATTTGAGGAAATTTCTGCTGAAAAGCAATTATTGACGGTCACGGTCATCAACTTGCCTGATTACCAGGAAAAAAATCTGAAGGCAATGGTTTTGGAGCAATTGAACAACTATGTTCCCGTCGCTTACATCATCACCGAATCTGAAACGCTTAATGTATGGGATGCGATTGGACTTGGGTACGATACCCTGGTTCAACTGAAAACCTCCATAATTGACACTGGAGCAGGTAAATTAATCGGGCATTTTATCCAGTTCGCCAAGGATAAATATTCGTATATAGGATTCTATTTAGATCAAGAAACTGCCATAAAAAAAGCGGAGGGCCTCTTGAAAAAGGAGCTGCATCTAAGAGGCAAGTTGTCTTTGGAGTCAGTGGAGACAACCGAAGACAGATATATACTCACCTATAAGAACGAGGATGACACCTATAAGGTGGAGATCATGGGTAATGGCATAGTCTCCATTGCCAATAAACAGATCTAGATTATTCTGTTGCATTCATATATACAAATGGAACGGGATCTGTGGATTAATAACCGGACTGAGACAGCCGATGGATGTACCACCCGTTAAGTACAAACCAGACAGCGAATAAATATTCTCCAGCCGGAATCAGATATAACCCGAAAATAATCATTATATAACCAAACCCATTGCCAGCATTGGCGGCGATTTTGGTTGCCCATTGAAAATCTTTTTTAAAATGCCATATTAGAGCCCGTAATACTCGGCCTCCATCAAGGGGGAAAACCGGAACCAAATTGAAAATCAGCAGGATAATATTGGCCTGAGCACTGTAGACGAGCGACAATGTTATGGCCTCAGGGACATGGAACAAACCTAGGATCTTAGCGCCCAACAACAAAAAAAGATATAGGAACAAATTCATGGCGGGCCCGGACAGAGCCATCTGGATATCCATGACCGGCCGATCAGGGATGCTCTCGATTCGGGTCATGCCTCCAAAAATAAATAATGATATTTCCTTCACCGGCATGCCAAAGTTGGCAGACACTAACGCATGGGACAACTCGTGAAGCAGCACTGAAATAAAGAGCATGAAACTAATAACCAAGGCAACCGTCCACCTTACAGGGGGAGTCCAGGCAGGATAAGTATGAGGAAAATATATGGCTGCCAGCAGGGAGGCAAACAAGCCCAAAATTAAAACGCAGCCGAAATCAGATTTTATCCGGATTCCCTTAATGCTGCCTAATACAAATGAGCCTTTCACATGAAAACCTCCATTTACTTGCTGCCTGCATCTATTTCATTATCCCGATGAATCACAATTCGTTTCACACCGACGCTGCTGAAGTAGCACGTTATAACCGAGAAGCAGCTGGTATCGAACTCCTTCAATAGAAACAAGACTTTGTCGACCGGATTAGAAAAAGAAAGATTATTAATAATTAATGAAGAAAGGTTTAAAAAATGACTGGCAGTGAATATTTTAAGATGATCAAATTCGATAATCCTAAGTGTGTCGGATTTATTCACCGATCCATAGAACGTGCGCTTGTTATGAGTCTCCCCCCACGTCCGCCAAAATATTCCTAAGGCCAAGATACCGAGACACCGAAGGGGTATGACGATAGAATTAGTTAAACTGGTCTTAGATGGATGCTTAATGGTAATATTAGGTATGAAGCCTGGGATTGATCAGAGAACAATGGTTTGGAGTACGAAATGAATACATTTATTAGAGTTTCCGAGAAAAACAGAATTGTATTTAGAATGGGATTTTGGTCTTCATTGGGGACTGCCATTCTAAACCTTTGGTATTTGATTGCTTTTGCTCTCTATCAGCCAATTCTGTATGCTCCCTGGAGCGGAATCGAGTCCCATGCACATTCTTTTCGGCAATTACCATTTTTCGCTTGGACAATTCCGTGCTTTTTCCTTACCCTGGCCTTCTTAACCATGATGGTTACCATATATTCCTTAGCAGAAGAGGAAAAAAGAATATGGGGTCTGCTGGCATTAATTTTGGCTGCAATCTACACAGCTATATCAAGCACTAACTATTATATCCAGATGGCAATAGTGCGGTATAACCTGATGCATAATATGACCGAGGGTATATCACTCTGGCTTTATGCAAATTATTATCCCCATTCGATTCCCGGGGCATTGGAAGGGATCGGATATTTTTTCATGTGTCTGTCAATTCTTTGTGCAGCAAAGATTTTCGGCCAGGCAAAACTTGAAAGATTTATAAAATGGATTTTTATAGCCACTGGAATACTGGGATTAGTTGTATTTACTGATCTGTTATTTAAGCTCCCCCTTATCCTCACATTAATAGATGTAGGCATCGTAGGACTGCTTCTTACCATTGGACCGCTATTATTGGCGATTTTATTTAAGAAAAGCATGAGTTAAACAATTCAAAAATATTCTATGTAACTAGGAGATAGTAATGATGCATACGCTGAAAGATAAGAAGATTATGATTGTTGGCGGCAGCGCAGGTATTGGCCTAAGCGTTGCTAAACGGGTTTATGAACTTGGTGCCACAGTCGTAATTGCTTCGCGAACTGCAACTGAAAAACACCGCTTTCTAGAAGACTCAGTAGGGAAGAATATTGAGACGCGTTCTTTTGATATCACCTCCGATCATCAAACCAGATCTCTGATTGATGCGGCTGGGCACATAGACCACTTGGTCATAACTGTCAGGGGAAAGGGCAGACCAGCTCTATTCAATGACACCAACATCGATGATGCCAAAGAAGAGTTTGAAAACAAGTTCTGGGGTTCATACCGGTTGATTCAGATGGCCCAACCTATAATAAATCCGAACGGCAGTGTTATCATGACATCTGGTATTGCCGGTGAGAAGATTTTTAAAAGCTCGTCGACCATGGGGGTCATCAACGGAGCTATCGAAATCCTTGCCCGATCTCTGGCAGTTGAGTTGGCGCCGATAAGAGTAAATGTCGTCAGTCCTGGGTTTGTTGAGCCCAAACCCACAGAGACCAACCAATACGCTCTGACTTTTCCGCAGGCAAGGCTAGCTACAACGGACGAAATCGTTCAGGCCTATCTCTGTTTAATGTTTAATACATATATGACCGGTACCATCATCGTTGTTGATGGGGGAGCCAGGCTGATCTAATAATATTCATTTTCTAAAGCAATAAAGGTCTGATGTGGTTATTCCGGCAGAAAACGTTTTATTGTGGAAGAAATTTATTACATAGGTAAGAAAGGACAACAAAAAGGATAAGCACGTGGCTTATCCGAAAGTCTCAACTCTACAATGAATTATCTGCTCATACCTACCGCATAGCCGACATAAAATACTGCGCCTATGGCAACAACATGTAAAACCCACCAACCGGTTTTTAGAAAATGCCAGGTACCAATATCATAACCGTCTTGGGACTTAAGCTCGCTGCTCTCCATTTAAATTTCCCCCTTAAATAAATTCAATTTTTAATAATATTCCCGAGAACCAAAAAGATATTCGATATGCTGCCTGGCTATTGGCAGGTAAAAAACGTCACCGCCTTCATATTTCTGCAATAAAACAGGAATGTACATTGAAATGTTCAGATAAGTGGTAACATAAATTAGGAATATAGGGACTTAGAAGGAAAAGATCATGGAGGGTTAACAAAAGGATGTTGTCAAAGGATTACGGACACGCACTGGTTTGCTTTCAAGAGATGCGATATACATTACGAGGTAATTGTGAATTGTGTTTTGGTTTATGTTG
>JAXDBN010000110.1:0-32709 GCA_034678805.1 Syntrophomonadaceae bacterium | reverse complement strand
TTGTTGATGGGGTAGTAGCACCGATACTTTTCGCTTTTGTTGGTGGTGCGCCGTTGGCCATGACTTATCGAGCCATTAATACTTTAGACTCTATGGTAGGTTATCGGAACTCACGTTACTTATACTTCGGATGGGCTTCAGCCCGGTTGGATGATTTAGCAAATTATATACCGGCACGAATTACAGGTTTGTTAATTGTTTTATCAGCTACCGTTTTAGGGTACGCCCCCGGTAAGGCCTTAACAACGATGTTTCATGATAGTGCCAAGCATCCCAGCCCTAATAGCGGGATACCTGAGTCTGGAGTAGCCGGCGCACTGGGGGTTCAGTTGGGAGGGACCAATTATTACGAGGGCGTTCCTTCATTTCGTCCTTTGCTGGGAATTCCATATAACCAATTAGACGCTGGTGCCATTAAACAAACCGCCCACTTTATTTATACTATCGGAATACTTGCTATTTTATCCGGTGCTTGTATTTATAAAATTATGCATCCTTAAGGCTGGTGAAAGAGACTAATGAATGCTTTTATAACCGCGTTATCCTTTTTAACTAGAATACCGGTACCTAGAATAGAGGCAGATGTTCTTTCCAATAATCTAAGCAAATCGATTATCTTTTTCCCTCTGGTGGGGGGAATAATAGGTTTAATAAATGCGGGAGTATATCTATTTTTGGAACCATTTCTATCCATTAGGATATTGGCAGTAATTATTATTATAGTGCCTATTTTTATAAGTGGTGGCATCCATTTTGACGGGCTGCTAGATACTTGCGACGGCGTTTTCAGCGGACGATCACGGGATCGAATTCTGGAGATTATGCGAGATAGCCGGGTAGGCTCTATGGGCGTTATAGCGGGAATACTAAATATTTTATTGCGTTATAGCCTAATTATTGAGTTGCCAGGCTCGGCGTTACCGACATTGATTATAGTCCAGGCAGTAAGCGGGCGGTGGGTCATGTCTTGGGCATTGCACTTTTTCCCTTATGCCCGTAAAGAAGGAGGACTGGGACAGGGATTTAATAAAGGAAAAAGGCTACTTCACATAATACTTAGTACCCTGATAGCAGGTTTGATTGTATTCTTGGTCAGTGGAACAGTTGGCATCTTTATAGCTTTGGGTGCCGGTATTTTGTCTCTTATGGTCGCTCTGTGGGTAGCAGCCAAGATTGGCGGATTAACCGGAGATGTTTATGGTGCTTTGAATGAAGTAGGGGAAAATACTATTCTGTTATTATGGCTGGTAGGGATAATTAATTTTCATATATACCCGTAGTCGAATAACAAGCAACGTATTAGCTGGGTATAAAATCGGGGGTGATTACTTGCCTATCAAGGAAAGGATGCATGGAGGTAACATTTACGAGTTGGCGGAGAAAAATAATCTGCCACCAGAAGATATTGTTGATTTTAGCTCCAGTGTTAGTCCCCTTGGTGTGCCGGCCAAGGTTATGCAGGCGGTTAGAGATTCTCTGGAAATTATTACGCATTATCCTGATCCTGCATGTACTGCCTTTTGCCGTATAGCTGCCGCAGAACATGGGGTTGGAGTTGAAAATATACTGGCTGGTAACGGAGCAGCCGAGCTTATTTACCTCATTGTCCATATGATAAAACCCGGTTGTGTATTAATCCCCATTCCAACCTTCTCGGAGTACGAATACGCGGTGAATTCCATAGGTGCGAAAATAAGGCATGTTAAAATACAACCCCGAGACAATCAGTTCTCTATTTCAGTGGAGAATTTTTGTGATCTAATTCCGGGTTCTGACCTGGCTTTTATATGCAACCCCAACAATCCAACCGGGACATTGTTGGGGCTCAATGATTTGCAGCATATTGTCAAGGTCGGGAAGGCAAACGGTTGCTTTATCGTAATTGACGAAGCCTATCTGGATTTTGTAGAAAATGGCAATAAATATTCAATGATCGAGAAAATATCGTGTAATGATAATTTGATTGTGCTTAAATCGCTTACCAAGGTATATTCGCTGCCTGGTTTGCGCATAGGCTATGCGATCGGGACCAAGAACCTCATTAATATGATGCGTAACCTCAGGGATCCATGGAGCGTAAATGCTCTTGCACAGGTAGCTGGGGCAGCTGCCTTAAAAGAAGCCGATTTCCGTCTCCGTCTGCAACGCTACGTATGGAAGGAACGCCAATTTTTATATGATGAACTTAGGCAAATAATTGGGTTGCATCCCTATTACCCGACAGCGAACTTTATTCTAGTCAATTGCCGTCAAACCGGTATCACGTCCCGGCGCTGGCAGGAAAAGCTGGCTCAGTCCGGTTTGTTGGTGCGGGATTGCTCATCCTTTAATGGCATGGGGCCTTATTTCATGAGAATTGCAGTAAGAAGCAGAGCAGAAAACATGCAATTAATTGAAGCGATGAGAGACTTTTTAGCAGCCGAGAGGAGGTAAAAGATTTGCAGCCTAAACGAGTGATACTGGTCCGGCATGGAGAGACTAGCTGGAACCAGGAAAACCGCTTCATGGGACATTCCGATCTGGGTTTAAACGAAAGGGGATGGATCCAGGCCCGGGCTGCTGCAGAGCTCTTGCTCGAACAGGATATCGAACGCATATTTTGCAGTGATCTTCTTCGAACCCTGGAAACCGGTCATGAAATCGCCAGTCGCCATAATCTTGCCGTTCACCGGGTTTTCTCCTTACGAGAAATGGACTTTGGGGAATGGGAAGGACTCACCTTTACCGAGATAGAAAAGCGTTACCCTGAGTTGTCATCCGCATGGCTTAACGATCCGGCCCGAGTAAAGATACCTGCCGGGGAAACGGCTGAGCAAGTAAAAGATCGTGTTATGGAGGCTTGGGAATATATTAAGAAAGTGTCGGGGGAGAAAGCAATAGTAATTGTCACCCATGGCGGACCGCTACGACTGTTATTATGTCATCTTACCGGTATAGATCTAAGCCAGCAATGGGAATTCAATATAGCCCTTGGAGAAGTAATTGTATTGGATAAGTACGCCGACAATTATTTTATCCAAGTGTTCAAATATCAGTCAAACCATTTATGAGTGGAGCTGAGTGCTGTATGGAATACTCTAGGAATTTGATGGTTCAAGGAACAGGTTCTCATGTAGGAAAAAGTATACTTGTGGCTGCCCTATGCCGTATTTTTCGGCAAGACGGGCATGTGGTATCACCCTTTAAATCTCAAAACATGGCTCTAAATTCATACGTAACAATCGATGGAGGGGAAATGGGTCGGGCTCAGGTAGTCCAGGCCCAGGCAGCTGGCTTGGAACCTCATACAGATATGAATCCAGTGTTGCTAAAACCAGCGGCTGACAATGCTTCTCAGGTTATAGTACAAGGACATCCGGTTGGCACGTACAGCGCACGCTATTATCATAACGATTACGTAAAGATGGTGTGGCCGGCGATACTGGAGTCTTTTGATCGTCTGCAGCGTGAATACCAGATCATAGTTTTAGAAGGTGCTGGCAGTCCGGCCGAGGTTAATCTTAGAAAGAATGACGTAGTGAATATGCGGGCCGCCCATATGGCGGATGCCCCGGTTTTACTGGTGGCAGATATTGACAAAGGGGGTGCTTTAGCTGCAGTAGTAGGAACACTGGAATTGCTACCCCCAGATGATAGAAGAATGGTCGCAGGTATAATTATCAATAAATTTCGAGGCGACCGTGAATTATTGCAGCCAGCTTTAGATTTTTTGGAGGCCAGAACCTGTGTTCCCATTCTGGGCGTAATACCGTATTGTCACTTTAATTTGCCTGAAGAAGACACTATTAATGATGAACTGATAAGCGGTTGTAGGTCCGAAGAGAGGATTATAGATATAGGGGTGCTTTATCTACCTCACATTTCCAACTTCACTGATTTTGATCCCTTAGCAGCTGAACCGGATGTAATCCTGAAATATATTAAGCCGGGCGAAAACATAGGCAGTATTGATTGTCTGATTATACCCGGCTCGAAAAATACGATCGGAGATCTTAAGTCGATCAGGGGGCGGGGTTGGGATCGGCAAATAATTAATGTGGCTGAGGCGGGCGTACCCATTATAGGCGTATGTGGAGGCTTGCAAATGTTAGGCCGGTTGATAAGAGATCCCAACGGGATTGAGTCACCGGAAAAGGAGGTTTTGGGATTAGGACTCTTAGATATTGAAACAGAATTTTGTGCCGAAAAAACTACCTGGCAGGTTAAGGGTGAAGTACTCAGCGGTGGTATATCGATAGATAATGATTACAACCGGGAAGTAATCGGTTACGAAATCCATATGGGGCATTCCTTTCGCGGCTCTGGAGCAAGCCCGGCTTTTCGCTTACGGCGCCAGAATCAACCTAATGCAGAGGTGTTGGACGGAGCCGTAAACCATACCGGTTTAGTATGGGGGACCTATCTACATGGGCTGTTTGATTCGGATGGATTTCGCCGTGCTTTTTTAAATCAACTCAGGAAAAGAAAAGGATTAACACCTATGGGTAACCAATACAACTACTGTGATAGCCGTGAGGCAGCTTTTGACCGTCTGGCCCAGGTGGTTAGAGAGAATATAGATCTGCAAAGGATATATCAGTTAATAGGATTATAGCCAGCCATAAAAGCTGGATCATGTAGCGCTGACTGATTCAGGATGAAGCATATTTTGGTATAATTTATTATATAAATTATGGAAAGGAGCGGTTGGATGATTGTCGTTATTGGTAAACTGACTTTAAAACCCGGCCACAATACGGTATTCATGGACGGTTGGGCGGATCTGGTGGCTGAATACAGGAAAGAATCTGGATGCATATCCTATGAGGTAGTTCAAGTAGTGAACAATGCTAATTTATGTTATATGGTTAGCAAGTGGAACAGTGAAGAAGACTATGAACGACATTTGGCTTCACCCCCTTACCAAAAGGCCTATACTTATTCAATTGGATTTCTAGCCAAGGTTCCCGAAATAGACAGGTGTGTTGTAGCTATTTAACCATCATCAACACCAAAATTTTTATACACAGATAGGGTATTAATCAGCAGCCGAATGACCCTCCACGGGGTAGGAGCTTCTACTTCCGGGAGGGGCAGCTTTTTGTCTCTGCAGTATACGGATAATACTTTCATTTATATTCATCCCAACTGTATCCGGCAATGTCATGTCCTGGTTGGAAAGCTACACTGGGGCGTATGACATCTTCTTCAGCCGGGCGGTGAAAATTATCAGGCAGACTGCGGGCGCAAGCCGCACATAAATTAGTATTAACCAGCCGTGTTAAACGGGCCGGCTCAATATCATGGCCGCATTGTTCACAGATACCGTAATTCCCCTTCTGCATATTAGCTAAAGCTTGGTGAACCTTCTGTAATTCTGACTCTAACATTTCCAGCAAACCAATTTCCTTCTGGCGTTCAAAAGTATCACTGGCTACATCGCCAGGATGCTGATCATAGAGCGAAAGTTCATCAATCGCTTCAGATAATGGAGTCTTAAGGATATCACGCCGGCGATTTATCTGTTCCTCGAGTTCTGACTGTCGTGATAACAGAGATTGGAGGCAATCTGGATTAAACATGGCAACATCCTCGCTTTCAAAATATGGTCCAATCACCTGGCGGATAACCTGCTGCAAATGATGATCAAGATTTTGCTGGTCAGGCGAATCCCGTCCCACTTGACCGGATAAATATAGTCGCTACCGTCATGGGGTTGTCTGCACAGAGCCGTATCTATCACTTGCCTAAAATAGGATAGAAGGGCTATCGCGTTTAGCTTCCAGTCCGAGCCTTTTTACGTGTATTAGAAGTTTTTTTGTTAACAGCTTTTCGATTCTCTTCGGCTAATTTGACGCTGGCCTTTAATGCTTCCATCAAATCGACCACGTTACCTTTTTCCGGGATTGGAGCGGGGGACACTATATCCTGCCCAGCTATCCGGGCTTCGATCATTTCCCATAAGGCCTGCCGGTAAGTATCTTCATAGCGGGCCGGATCAAAATCGGCTGATAAGTTTTCAATCAAGCTAACTGCCATTTTTACTTCATTATCGTGGAGCCGGTCAGGATTCAAACCGTGGTTCAAAGAGCTAGAGGAACGGATTTCATCAGGATAAAAAATTGTCTCCATACATAGCACATCATCCTTGACCCGGATTGCTGCCAGGGATTGCTTAGAACGTATGAACACTTTAGCAATGGCAATTTTGCTGGTCTTCCGCATAGCTTCGACTATTAGGGTATACGCCTTCTCTCCTCCGGGAGCTGGTTCCAGGTAATAGGTTTTATCAAAATATATGGGGTCAACCTGGACCAAGTTGACAAAGTCAAGGATATCAACGGTTTTAGTGTTTTCATGAGGAATACGTTCAAAATCTTCTGGATTGATTATTACGAAAGTCCCTTTCTGATATTCGTAACCACGGACAATGTCATTACTGGTTACTTCTTTGTCACAATGGGGGCAGTACTTTTGGTATTTAATCGGTGACATACACTGTTTATGAAGATAATTTAGTTTAATATCTTTATTTTCGGTGGCCACATACATACTAACGGGAATGTTTACCAGGCCGAAACTGATGGCGCCCTTCCATAACACTTTCATCTGTTCACCCTCCTACCAAGAGATTTTTATTAGCTTTAATTTTTTAGTTAAAATTATTCCTATATTTTAAAGTCATCATATTGAAGGAGCCACTAGCATAAGGCTAAGTGGTTTGACTAAAGAAGGTGATTTGTTATAGAATAACCGTGTCAGCAGATGACGGGCGGGAGTAGCTCAGTGGTAGAGCACCGGCTTCCCAAGCCGGGTGTCGAGGGTTCGAACCCCTTTTCCCGCTCCATTATTATTTTCTGAACAAAATTAACCTAGTCGGGAAAAAGTTATTTATTATGCCGCTAGGGAGGCAGTAAATGCAGCAAGTAAAGTTGGGGATAACCGGGATCATTGCCAACAAGAATGGCTTCGGGGCACTACCGATACAGCGCATTAGTACGGAAGAGGCCGTCTTTTTATTAAGAAAGGCCTATCAAAATGGTATCAACTTTTTTGATACGGCTAGATTTTATACCGATAGCGAAGAAAAGATTGGACTGGCTTTGGCCGATGTTAGATGCGAAATTAACATCGCATCAAAAACCATGGCCCTCAAAGTGGCAGAATTTTGGGAAAACTTAGAGTGCTCGCTAAGAATGCTAAAGACGGATTACTTGGATGTATATCAGTTTCATAATCCTCCTTTTTGTCCCAAGCCTGGAGACGGGACCGGCCTATATGAATCCATGTTAGAAGCTCAAGATAAAGGACTAATTCGCCATATTGGGATTTCCAGCCACCGGCTTACAGTAGCTACAGAGGCGGTTGAGTCGGGTCTATATATGACACTTCAATTTCCTTTCAGTTACCTGGCTGCTGACAAAGAAAAAGACTTAGTAATGTCATGCCGGGAAAAAGAGGTAGGCGTTATAGCCATGAAAGCCTTGTCTGGCGGATTAATAACCAACTCAGCAGCGGCATATTCTTTTCTAGCCCAATATGATCATATTCTGCCTATATGGGGAATTCAAACAGAGGCACAGCTAGACCAATTTATCGGTTATTTAGAAATACCGCCGGTACTAGATGAGGATATGATGAAGATTATCCGCAGCGATCAAAAGACCCTAAGTGGTGAGTTCTGCCGGGGCTGCGGATATTGTCTGCCATGTCCGGTGGACATTGATATTGCCACTTGTGCCAGGATGTCTCTGATGATCAGGAGAGCCCCGACCTCAGTATACCTAAACGATTTTTGGAAGGAAAATATGAGTAGGATTGACAACTGTACTGAGTGTGGCCACTGTAAGGTGAACTGTCCGTATGGTCTGGATACGCCCCGGCTTTTAAGGGACAATTGGACTGATTATCGTAAGTTTATATAGATTTATTGTGATCCAAAAAAAGACCATTCTTCGATGGGAAGAATGGCTTTTACATTGGGTGTTATTACTTGGGCCCCAGTTTTTTTCTACTGTGAAACAACTTGATCAAAACCAATTGACTTTTCGGTATTGATTAGTTCTTTACGTTTCAGATCTTTTAACGGACGTCCATCTTTTTTATAATAATCAGCCTCATCAGCTACATCAGGTTTATTTGATACTTTGCCCCCCCCCGAACTAAACATATTGGCAGCTCGGGAATCATCATTTATTACCCTGACCAGGGCATCAGCGTCAAGACGATGTTTCAGGACCAACGGTAAAATATGGTTGATATCATTAATGCTAGCCTGGTCTCTATCCTTGGTAATACTATAAAGCGCCGCACCCTGCTGCATAGCTTCGATAGCCCTGATACTCTCGAGATTGTGTTTTATATAGAGACGGGCAATGTAGTTGCGGACAAAATCTGGTAGATCAGTCTGCAGATAACGTTCCGCCCATCTAAGCATAATTTCGGTATACATCTCATGCTGCTTCTGGTAATCAACCGTGGGGATTGTACCCCGGTTGGTATTAGACTGATTGTTATGGAAGTTGTCCTTAAGCATTTTTGCCAAAACATCAATCGAAGTAGGCCTACCCATGTAACAGACCATGTCAAAGCGGTCCGATAATTGCCGGCGTATTTCCTCCAGGGGACCGGGATCTTCGTCCGGATTAGAAGCTGCCCATACCGAAACATTTACTTTAACCGATACCACCGGAAGACCGGCTTCCTCGATCTGGACTACTCCTGGCTTTGTGCCCATTAGGTCTAGGAGAATATCTGTTATTTCCGGGGAAGTATCAGCCAGGCGATTGATTTCGTCTACAAATAGTATACCCCGATGGGCTTGGGGTATTAGGCCGGGGAGCAGACCGGCTTCGGGCTTACTGCTATCGGTTAATTTAGCCAAGTCAATACTCCCCGCCACTGTACCGACTTTAGCTGAATGGGATATTTCCAGGAACGGCATGGGTATCTCTTCGGTTCCTATTTCGGAAATTTCACGAGCTGATAGTCCCCGATGATGTGGACAATGAGGCTGCGCAGGATCGCAGTTATAGATGCAGCCTTTGATGCGTTCAATATTAGGAAGAATATCCTGCGCTCGCCTCATTATAGTAGTTTTTCCGGTTCCCCTCAGCCCTTCGGCATGGACATGCAACGGCTCGCCTGCTATTGTCGAGACCATCGACATCTTTATTAGATCGAAGAGGGCCTCGTTTCCTTCGTAGCGTTCTAACTGCGCATATTGTAACATTTTATAGTCCTCCTCTCTCTACCGATAAGACTGAAGCTATCATCGGTAACATCCCAAGTTACTTTCCCTGGTTTCGCTAATTGCCGCCCAGATCTACTTAAATCAAGGTCGTTTAGCTCAAAACCATCATGCAGATTACTACCAGACTCATGGTAAGCAAAGCTATGACCCCAGCGAATCCTACCCCGATGGTGAAATTCTCCAACTCAGTTACGGGTTTAACCTTTTGGCTATTGTTGGTCGGTACGACCGGGTTGCTATTCAAATAGTTCACTGTCATGATGTTCACCTCCCATATTCTGCTTATATTCAGCAGGCTCTCAAATTTTTTGGGATCGCCTTAAGTTATTAAACTATTCCCTGACCATTTACTATAGCAAAAAGCGTGCCAACTAAAACGAGGATCCCAGAAAATATCTATAAATGCCTAAAATCATGCAACTAGTATCAAAAATTTATGTTACAAAATATATCATTTGTTCAAAATACAGATTCATATTGTCCTAAAAGTGTAATCCGGATGTTATTGGGTTGTAACCCTGTAACACATGTGATACACTTGTGTTACAGTGATGAATGGGGAGATTGAACATGTTTGATTTAAGTAAAATAATCGGAATTAATGAAGAGAACTGCACCAACTGCCATCAGTGTATTGCTGTATGTCCGATAAAAATTTGTAATAACGGAAGCGGCGATGTGGTTAAGTTTAATACCGATTTATGTATTGGCTGCGGTCGTTGTGTAGTAACATGTTTAAAAAGCCACGGTGGGGTAATCGAAAAAAGTGCCCGGTTTGTTATCGATGATACGCCCCAATTTTTAGAGGACTTGCCTCATAAACAAATGGTTGCTCTGATAGCGCCTTCGGCTCAATGTAATTTCAATCTCAAAAAGTTAATTAGTGCTTTGAAGCAACTGAATGTCAAATACGTGTATGATGTATCGTTGGGAGCAGAAATAACCGTGGCCCTTTACCATCAGGCTATTGAAAGTAATAATGTTAAGCTGCCTATGATTTCTACGCCATGCCCGTCGATAGTAAAATATATCCAGTTGACCCATCCCAAATTAATTGACCATCTGGCTCCTTTTGGTAGTCCAGTCCATAATTTAGCTGTTTACGTAAAATCTTTGCACCCGGAAGCGGAGCTGGTATTTTTTTCTCCCTGTGCGGAGAAGACCAGGGAGATTAGAAGTCAGGAGCTTGTTAAATATAATGTTCTTTATCAATCACTGCAACAGATCTTAGAAAATCAACATATTGACATGGATTCATTACCGGAAAGTGATTTTGACAATTGTGTCCCAGCTGGAATTGCTACGAATTTTTCCATTCCTGGAGGCCTGAAAGAGTCCTACTTATACCATTACCCCGAAATCCCAGCCAGTTCGATTGCCAGAGTGGAGGGATCACTGGTATTTGAAAGTTATCTACGCAACTTGCAGACATCAATTGGCAAGGGCGATGTCCCCTTACCATTAATAGTTGATGTCCTTAGCTGTGAGAGGGGTTGTAACGCCGGGGTCGGATGCATCCATAATTCCATTCGCTGGGAAATGGAGTACATGGTAGCTGCCCGTTCAGAGCAGAGCATTGGTGATCCGGCCATCAACCAAAAGCTGGATGCTTTCGTTTCCGATATAATACAGACCCACGATTTCAGAGTCCCTGCGTACGAAGATTTATCATATCTGGCAGAATTTGATATTCCAAGCGATAGCGAATTAAACGACATTTACGAAAAAATGCTTAAGTTTGAGGAAAAAGATTTTAGGAACTGTGCCGCCTGTGGCTATAGTTCTTGCTACTACATGGCCGTAGCAATTCATAATGGTCTCAATAAAGTACAGAATTGTCACTTGTACCAAGAAAAAGAACTACGGCGGGATCAGCAGGCTATTGAATACATGCATATGGAACTAACCTCTGTTTTTAATGCTATGAATGATGCTTTAATAGTACTTGACAAGGAAGGAAGGGTTTCGCAATCCAATGTGGCTGCTCAGGTAATTACCGGATATGCCGATGAAGCCATTATCGGAATTCATATTTTAGACCTATTTTGCGGTAAAGCCCCTTATACTATGAAACTTCTTGAGACGGGCGAATCATATAAAGACCGAGAAATGATAATCGATGGGGTGCGGGGAAAAATACATGGAACAGCTTCAGGAGAACCCAGGATTAATGAGAATGGGCAGATCACTGGGGCCACTATTATTATTAGACCTATAGCCAGGGTGCAGGAATTGGTCAATAAAATTAGTGGTGCCCAGGCTACATTCACCTTTGATTCAATAATAGGAGAGGATAAAAACCTTAAGAACTCCATAAGATTAGCAACCATTGCCAGCGCCAACGATTCTGCCGTGCTCCTCCAAGCCGCCAGCGGAACCGGCAAAGAAGTATTTGCGCAGGCTATTCACAATGGCAGCTCACGCAGAAATGGACCCTTTGTAGCGATCAATTGCGCCGCCCTGCCCCGTGAATTGGTGGGCAGCGAGCTGTTTGGTTACGTAGAAGGAGCATTCACCGGGGCCAGAAGAGGCGGAAGGCCCGGAAAGTTTGAGCTTGCCAATAAGGGAACGTTGCTTCTGGACGAGATCGGGGATATGCCGCTTGAACAACAAGCTATGCTGTTAAGGGCTATTCAGGAAAAGGCTATTTTACGAGTAGGTGGCGATTCCCTGATAAACGTGGACGTTAGAATAATAGCAGCAACGAACCAGGATTTGCTGGAATTGGTAGGGCAGGGAAGGTTCAGGGCCGATCTCTATTATCGGTTAAATGTTGTTCAGATTTCGATCCCTGCCCTGAAGGACAGAAGGCCGGATATTAGACTTTTATTCGAATACTTTGTTAAAGAAATGTCCCCACGGGTCAAAAAGCGGATTAATGTAATTGATGATGAAGTCTTTACTCGTCTGCAAGAATACGATTGGCCTGGAAATATTAGGGAGCTACAAAACGTGGTGGAGAGAACCTTATTGTTGGCTGAGGAAGGGTGCATAACCTTGGATTGTCTACCGCGGGAAATCGTTGGTGTACAGGATGCTGAATTCACGGTTAACTATGACGGGAGTTATAGAGAAGTAGCCGCATTACCTTCCTTGTTGTCAAACAGGACGTCCCGTAAAATCCAAGCAAGTGAAAAGGAGAAAGAAAAAATCATACGCATCTTAGATAAATACGGCGGTAATGTAAGCAAAACGGCCACTGAATTAGGCATGTCACGTAACACCCTATATCGTAAAATGAAAAGCTATGCGATTAACAATTAAGGCAAATGCCAAAGGGGAAAACAAGCTATAGATTCTATGTTTCGAAGAATATTTTAAAACGCGGGACCTTTTCCCGCGTTTCCCTTTTCTATTGAAAATAGGTTCTGATCAGATTATTTTCCGCTTAGAACCATATCAATTTGATATTGATTCCGATATCTCTATATACATTGACGGCAATCCAGCGAAGGAATCATAAAGACGTTTCGTTTCATAAGTATACTGATTGTAGCGTTAAGTTCCTCTTACTGAATTGTATTACTTGGCTACACTCGGGAAATCATAATATGACTTGACAGGTAAGCAAAATTAGCGTATTTGTGTGTTGAACCCCAATTTAGAGGTGTGTTTATGTGTCTTATCATTTTTGCCTACAATTGGCATCCGCATTATAAATTAATACTGGCAGCCAATCGGGATGAATTTTATCGACGACCTACCCAGTCTGCCGCATTCTGGTCGGACTGGTCTTTTGTATTGGCAGGGAGAGATCTGGAACAAGGTGGAACTTGGATGGGTATAACCAAAAAGGGGCATTTGGCTGCCTTGACTAATTATAGGGATCCTAGCCAATGCAAACCGACTGCACCCTCAAGGGGGCTTTTAGTCCAAGATTATTTGATAGCGGAGCCGGAGCCTGAAGCATATTTGAGTGACCTCCTCGGCACCTCAGCTCTATATAACGGATATAATCTTATGATAGGCACTATCGACCATCTGTATTATTTCTCTAACCAGGAATCACAGGTGTACAAAATACAGCCGGGTATTCATGGGCTCAGTAATAGTCTGCTAAATGTTCCCTGGCCTAAGGTCGAGCGGGGCAAGAGTAATCTAAAAGCATACTTGGAATCAGATCATATTGAAGTGGAATCTCTGTTTGAACTAATGGCAGACAAGCATCAACCGGAAGATCATGAACTTCCACAGACTGGAGTTAGCCTGGAGCTCGAAAGAATGTTGGCCCCTTTGTTTATTGAAGGGGATGATTATGGGACTAGGTCTACTACCATTTTATTAGTAGATCACCATAATAAGGTACAGTTTTGGGAAAAAAGCTTTAGACATGCGCAGATGGAGGATACAGTTACTGTATCCTATGAGTATTTATTGACATAAAATATGTTAGTTTAATCAATTAGGCAAATAATATCATTAGGTGGTTGGGGATGATACTCATAAGGTCTAAGGTTAGTACACATTTAGCAAATTAAATGACTTAGCGAGGGGGCGCATAAATGAAATTTGATTACTATGATATGGCGGTATTGGGCTGCGGGCCCGCGGGTCTTTCTGCTGCCATAAACGCTTCTATCCGTAACAAAAAAGTCCTGGTGATTGGGGCCGAGATATGTAGCCCTCCCTTGCATAAAGCCCAGAAGATAAGCAACTACCTGGGATATCCAGAAATTAGTGGAGGAGATCTTCTGAATAAGTTTATGGATCATGCCCAAAAAATGAATATTGAAATAATAAACAATAAGGCTACCACGATCAATGAAATGGATGATATTTTTAACATCTTAATGGGAAACGAAATATTATCGGCACGGACCATCGTCATAGCTACAGGTATACCCTATCATGTAACCTTACCTCAAGAAGAGTATTTCTTGGGTCGAGGGCTCGGGTACTGTGCAACCTGTGATGGGCCTATCTATCGCAATAAAGATGTCATAATTATTGCTCACAGCAGTGAAGCGGAGAGTGAAGCAAATTTTATGGCTGAGATATGCAATCGAGTCTATTACCTTCCTTTATATAAGGGAGTAGGCACATTGAAACACAGGATTCAAATAGTGGAGGGCAAACCATTAAGCATATCAGGTACAGATTTCGTCGAAGGGCTGCAATTAAAGGATGGTAAGCTTATTAAAGCGGAAGGCCTTTTTGTACTAGGTGGGGAAACTGCTCCAGACCGGTTAATACCAGGGTTGGAGATCAAAGACAATCATATAACCGTGAGCCGTAGGCAGGAGACTAATCTTCCCGGTGTTTATGCTGCTGGTGATTGCACCGGTCCGCCCTATCAGGTGGCCAAATCAGTAGGAGAAGGTCAAGTAGCAGGTTTGAATGCCTGCAAATATTTATCCCGCCAATAGGTTTATCAAGTAAGGAATAAGTTTGCCAATTAGGGGAGGGTAAGTTTCTTCTGAAATTTATCCTCTTCTGATCGGTATATATTTAATGAAAGATTTATTTAAACGGTGAGCTAAAATGGCTGATATAAATATCATTAGTATTATTCTAATTTTGGGTTTCATAATCCCCATCGTAATGGGTATCACCGAAAAGCTAACCCGATCGAGGATGCACGATGCTATTCTTCGTCTCTTGGCCAACCTTGAATTCCTTGTCGCATTGCTATTAGCTATTTGTCTTACCAAGCGGATTTTTCTTGAACAACCAAATGATTTATTCCGGCAAATCTATACAGTTATTCCGGAAACCATCCGGTCTATGTTAATTGGACAGGAATTATTGACCTATCTGGTGGCAGTGCCCTTTTTTTTGATTATTATTGGTTTTACTCTAATCTTAATTTGTGTTCCGCTTCATAAATTAGTAATTGAACCCATTATTGAGCATCTTCATAATTTATACGTTTCCAGAGAACGATTTACCCAAAGACTGTTGGGGGCTATTTACAGGTTACCCCTGGCTCTGATCGTAGTCTTCTTATTGGCATTGTTTTTAAACTTTTGGGCTTACTATTTACCCTCACCCCAGTTGATAACATGGATGACCGATTCGGTTCCCTACCAATTGGTTGAGCAAAAGGCAGTAGCCCCTGCTCTTGATTCTAAATGGGCTAAGAATATACCGGTTCTTCTTAATGATTCGTTTGCAAGAGCGCGGGAGAGCTTCGACCCACGGTATCTGGAACCAGATTCGTCTGAAGTACAGGCCAGAGCCAATCATCGAGTTATTACCTATTTTAATGGAGTAACCTTGGACGAGGCTATTAAGTCAACTCCCCAAATAGATCAGACTGCCCGCCAAATTGTCGGAAGCGAACAAAACAGTAAACAGAAGGCTTATTTATTGTACAAATGGGTAAGTCGTAACGTCGATTACGATTATGATAAGGCAGTTGCTATCAGTAAAAATGCTAATGGTATCGAATCTGGATCAATTGTAGCTTTTGAAACCCGAAAAGGCATCTGTTTTGATTATTCAAGTCTTTATATATCCATGTGCAGGGCAGTTGGGTTGCAAGTGCGACTTGTTACCGGATTGGCCTATAGCGGCACCGATTGGGGTGATCATGCTTGGAATCAGGTTTATTTACCAGCTGAAAGCAAGTGGATTAATATCGATTGCACCTTTGGAATAAATGGAAATTATTTCGATCAGCGGGAATTTAACTTCGATCACAGATATGCACAAGTCCAAGGAGAGTGGTGACCCCCTTAAGGGCAGAACGGACTACTAGCCTAATAGAGTGACAAGTTGACTTCTGGCAGAGGCGGGGGCGGGAGCTCCTAATAGATTAGAAAGGATTAGATGGAATATAGGAGCAAGAGGCTGAAAATTCAGAAAAACCATGGAATTTGTTTACTTTACAATGGCAAAATAAATGAGTTATAATGCAAAGGCCTCCAAAATAGAAAATTGGATAATATAATAGGATAATATGGTATTCATTTATATGATGGACATATAAATACAAGTAACTGATTAATAATGGAAGGGGTATTTGAGGTTGAAAAAGCACATAATCACAGTTATTAAACCGAATTTAGTAAGGGAAAAAGGTCAGATCAATTGTAGGGAGTGTGCTACTTCTTGTCAATCAGCCTGCAAAACCTCTTGTACGGTGGGTAATCAGATATGTAAAAAAATCAATAATTAAGAAGTCGAAATTGGGGGGCGTAAGCCCCCTTTTTTGTTTTGTTGGGTTGCAATAGTGTAAGATATCGCATTGGCAATGCCATTTAAAGGGAGAGAGAATTGTTAGTACCGTTGGAATATGATTTTGATGCTAACCTGCATCTGTTTAGGCATCAGGACCTTAATGTTCTGCTGGATGTAAACAGCGGAGCTATACATATTCTGGATGACCTGAGCAACTGCTTTATCAATAGATTACAGTGCTACAAGGGTGATACCGATTCAGTGCTTTCAGAGCTAGGAAGCATATATGGTAACGATGAAGTGCTAGAAGTTCTTCATGATCTGGAGGATGCCCGTGACGCTGGGTCCATTTTTACACAGGAAGCCCCTTTGGTAGTTGACTGGTCAGGTATTCCTATAAAGGCGTTATGTTTGAATGTGGCCCATGCTTGTAACATGAGATGTCATTATTGTTTTGCTAGCCAAGGTGATTTTGGAATGAATCCTTGCTTGATGTCCTTTGCGACGGGAAAGAAAGCATTTGATTTCTTGATCTCTCACAGTGGTCAGGTTAAGAACCTGGAGATCGATTTTTTCGGAGGAGAGCCCCTTTTAAATGTGGAGGTTATAAAAGCTTTGGTTCTCTACGGCCGAGAGTTAGAAACTGAATATGGCAAAAGGTTCAATTTTACCCTTACAACTAACGCCCTGCTTCTTGATGATGATATAGCTGATTTTATTATCAAAAATGATATTAGCGTTATTTTGAGTTTGGATGGGCGTCCTACCACCAATGACCAGCATAGGATTTTGAAAAATGGGACGGGAAGCTACGATATTATTGTGCCCAAGATTAAAAAGATGGTTGAAAGACAGCCGGTTAGCTATTACGTACGGGGTACATTTACAAGACTAAATCTTGACTTCTGCAATGATTTGCAGCATATTATCGAGCTTGGATTTGATGCGGTTTCCTTGGAACCGGCAGTAGGATCAAACAATTCCTGGAGTATTACGGCTGAAGATCTTCCTCAGGTTTTAATCGAATATGATCGCCTTACAGATCTCCTTTGTTCGTATTACAAAAGTAACCAGGATGTTCGTTTCTTTCATTATAATTTAGATCTACAGAAAGGCCCTTGCTTGGCTAAACGCCTTTCAGGATGTGGGGCCGGAATAGAATACCTGGTGGTAACACCGGAAGGCGATATTTATCCCTGCCATCAATTTGTGGGTGAGAGCGAGTTTTGGATGGGTAGCATCCATGATGACGACTTAAATGGTTACATTGTCGAAAAATTTGCAGGCAATCGCTTGGGGAACAAAGAACAGTGTATTCGGTGTTGGGCACGTAACTATTGTGGGGGAGGATGCCATGCCAATGCTTATCACGCTAATGGTGATATGAGCGTCCCGGATCCAGTTAGTTGTGCGATGCACCGCAAGAGAATAGAAGGTGCTATATACCTCGAACTTATCAAGAAGCTGGAAGGAAGCATAGACTGAAGAAAAAAGCAGGAATTTTGCCAAATGTTGTAGAAGAAAAATAATATTAATTGTTATGGGGAGTATTTATGGAGAATTTTAGGACATTGTGGAGTCGATGGGGACCTGTCTTGGTAGGGCTCTTATTAGTCATGTTTGCTTGGTGTTTTGGAATCCGGACCCCTGCCTACTCGGTTACCGTAGATGGCAACAAAGCGCTGGTAGTATCCGATAAAACCGATGCTAACGATGCTATTGCTCAACTGCAAAACAGTGAGATTACCAAAAGGATCGACATCAGCCGGACCTTTGCCAAACGGCGGGATATTTTGATAGGAGACCAGGTCTGGGCAGCCTTGGATTATGCATTACAACCTAAGGTTATGGGCGCTACCATTATGGCCAATGACCAACCGATAGTCTATTTGGAGAATAAAGAGGTTGCCCAGCAACTGCTGGATAAATTACAGCAGGAATATACTGTGGTTGATACTGGGGAGAGTCTTCTTTCAATAGATTTTTCCGAAGACGTTAAAGTAGTGGAAGGCAACGTAGCAGCTGCTTGGATTACAGATTTTGATGGCGCATGGAATTTGATTAACCTTGGCACCAAAACACCCCAAGTATATACGGTAAAACAAGGGGATTCGCTTTGGAGCATCGCCAGGGCTAACGATATGTATGTTACTGACATTGTAGCAAGCAACAATATCCGAGAGGATAGCATTCTGGCTCTAGGCCAATCCATTATTTTGAGTAAACCTACACCGCTTATTACTGTGGTTGCGGAGGTCCAGGGAAATGAAAATGTTGCAATTCCATATGAAACCATAACTCAGAATGATAACACAATTAACGGTATAAAGGTAAAGACCGAGGGTAAGAACGGGGAGAAATTTGTTGCCTATACTGCAACGCTGCGTAATGGAATCGTGGAAAACAAAAATGTTCTTGAGGAGAAGGTAATCAAGACAGCAGTAGATAAAGTAATTGTTAAAGGTCGTTCAGTCCAGGTAGCTTCACGTGGTGGAGGAGTCACTACCGGACGCCTAATATGGCCGGTTAGTGGTTCTATTAGTCAGGCCTATGGACGTGGTCATACCGGACTTGATATTGCTGGACCAACGGGATCATCCATACTGGCGGCTGATGGCGGAACAGTCAGTTTTGCCGGATGGCAGGGCGGGTATGGTAATTTTGTTATTATTAATCACGGGAATGGAATAGTCACTCGCTATGCCCATTGTTCAAAGATTCTCGTAAAAAGCGGTCAACGAGTTGGCCAAGGTCAGTCTATAGCCACACGGGGTTCTACAGGACATAGTACTGGACCGCATTTACATTTTGAGGTTATGGTTAATGGGTCTTTCCGCAATCCTATAAGCTATTTACGCTAGTTGACAGTGGGAACCCTGATCGGAGCAATGGTCAGGGTTCTTATTTATGGCCTTAGAGAGGAGCTTTAGTGGCAATGTATGACGTTATAATTTTGGGAGCCGGACCTGCCGGATTAACTGCAGCCATTTACACAAGCCGGGCATGGCTGAAAACCCTGGTACTTGAATCTGCTGTGGTAGGCGGGAATGCCGCTATTGCTGATCAGATTGACAATTATCCAGGATTCCCTTTTGGAATCCTGGGTGGAGAACTAATGGACAACTTCCGCCAGCAGGCGGAGCGTTTTGGGACGGAGATACGTTATGAGGAAGTCACCGGAATCGTTAACGTACCCAATGGCAAAAAAGTTATTACGGTTGATAAAGAATATATTGCTAGAGCAGTTATTGTTGCTGCCGGAGCCAGGCGCCGTACTTTGGAAGTGGAAGGGGAGCAGGAATTTTTGGGGCGCGGGGTCTCTTATTGCGCTACTTGTGATGGTGCCTTTTTCCGAGATAGTAAGGTGGCGGTAGTGGGGGGAGGCGAATCAGCTCTCAAAGAAGCCTTGTACCTAGCTGATATTGCTTCTAAAGTCTACCTGATTCATAGGCGGGAAGAGTTTCGTGCCGGTCCTAACACGGTTGAGAAAATTAAAGACAATGACCGGATTGAATGTAAATTAAACCGGGTGGTTAAAAGAATTACAGGTGACAGTATTATGCGAGCGGTAATTCTTCAGGATGTTTTGTTGGGAACCGAGGAAACTCTTGAAGTTGAAGGGTTATTTGTTAGCATTGGATTAGTTGCCGATTCAGACTTGACCGCAGGATTAAACACTAGCAACGATGGTTATATTGTAACCGATAATGAGATGCGCACTTCTATAGAGGGGATTTTCGCTGCTGGGGATATTCGGGACAAGCACACTCGCCAAATAGCTACAGCAGTCGGAGATGGTGCCCAGGCAGGGATGGCGGTAACTGAGTACCTTAAAGAATAGCAGATGTGCCAGTATTTGCTTAACCTCAAGTCCTACCATCCATTGTATAATCAATGGGTAAAGGGGATGAGGGGAGAGGGGTGCCATGTCCTATGCCAAGATTTCTGGCAATGCGGGTCTAATGCTGGGTATCATTATACTGGCGGTACTGGCGTACTACTTTTCTAAAGCACAATTGCTACCAATTCCATTGAAACAGGGTGTTTTTAGATTTATGGTGGCGCAGGAGACTAACCTGCGTACCGGAAATTGGGAGGAAGTTAACACCTCCCACTTTAAGATCAAATATCTGCCGCAGGACCAATACAGTATACAGTTGGTCAGTGACGCGGCAGAGGATGCCTATATAAAGGTTACTAATTTAATGGGTCAGCAACCCCGCAAGCGAACCACCATCGTGATTTACCCAGACAACGCTAGCCTGGCCGCCAGCTTTGGCTGGGATAAGAATGAAAAAGCAGTGGGAGTCTATTGGGGCGGAACAATCAGGATATTGTCACCTGAAGCGTGGTTAGCCAATATTGGTCAACGGGATCGATTTATCAAGGATGGGCCCATGGTACATGAATTTACTCATTTAATGGTTGATGAATTGACCCGGGGAAATTATAATCGTTGGTGGACTGAAGGGGTAGCCCAATACGCTGAACGGGACATAACCGGTTTTAAATTTGCAAGTCCATTTAAGGAAAAATCAGATCTTTATTACTACCAATTAGACAACCTGGAGAAGAATTATGACCGCCTCGACCAATCGGTAGCGTATTGGGAATCACTCCAAGCGGTGGATTTTATAGCTTCCCGTTATGGTCAGGATAGAATACTTGGAATAATTGATAATTTATCTAATGGGGATACGATTGCCAAGGCGGTTGAGGATGGATTAGGCGTTGAATACGCAACGTTTTCCCGGGAATTTTATCAGTACCTGGAAAACCAGTAGGAGAGGTGTAAAGCTTGCAGGAAAGGTTGGTCATCGAGGGTGGTTTTCCACTGCGGGGCAAGGTGAAAATAAGTGGTGCCAAAAACGCTGGCCTGGTGTTGATTGCAGCCAGTATTATGGCGGATGGCGAAACTGTCCTGGATAATGTGCCTCGTATATGTGATACAGAGGTTATGGTAGATATTTTGAATGAAATGGGCGCCGTCGCTTCGTGGCGTGAAGACGGCAGTCTTTCCATTTGTCCTCCTAACCACGATATGAAGGTGGAGACCCCCATAGAACTATCGAAGAAACTCCGGGCTTCCAACCTTTTCCTGGGTGCGTTACTAGGCCGACAGGGGAAAGCAATCGTTTCACTACCAGGAGGTTGTGATATTGGCTCCCGGCCTATGGATTTACACATCAAAGGCGTGCGGGCCTTGGGAGCAGAAATAGAAATTGAGCATGGCTGTATCTTTGCCCGGGGTGAACAAACGCACGGGGCTAGAATATATTTGGACTTTCCTAGTGTCGGTGCTACCGAAAATCTTATTATGATGGCATCTAAAACACTTGGATTAAGCATTATCGAAAATGCTGCTAAAGAACCTGAGATAGTTGATTTAGCAAACTTCCTTAATTCTATGGGAGCAAAAATCCGCGGAGCTGGAACCGATGTGGTTAAAATCGAAGGAGTTCCCACCCTAAAAGCCGGTCGGTATTCTATTATTCCCGACAGGATTGAAGCAGGCACTTATATGATAGCGGCTGCAATTTCAGGAGGAGAAGTATTAGTTGAAAATGTAATTCCTACCCATCTTCACCCGATAATTGCTAAGCTCCAGGAAATTGGAGCAGTCGTTGAGGAGACCGATCAGGGTATTATGGTCAAAGCGGGCGAACGCATCCACAAAGCGGATGTTAAGACTTTGCCTTATCCAGGATTCCCAACCGATATGCAGTCCCCTATGCTGGCTTTGCTGTCCTTGGCGGATGGAACGAGCGTTATAGTAGAAAATGTATTTGAAAACCGTTTTCAGATAGTCGAGGAACTTAATCGAATGGGCGCCAGGATCAAGCTCGAAGGTCATACGGCCATTGTGGAAGGAGTTGAAGCTCTATATGGGGCTATCGTTAAGGCTACCGACTTGCGGGCTGGGGCAGCGTTAATTCTAGCCGCACTGGCTGCTCACGGTGAGACCATTATTGAAGATGCCATTCATATATTTCGCGGATATGAGAATATAACGCAAAAGCTGGCCAACTTAGGAGCCCATATACAGTAGAATAATTTCTGTGCAATAATGTGAGCCAGGGCGAGTTTATGCCCTGGCTCTGTGTTGCAAACTTTATTTAGCCGGCGTTTTAATATAGACTGGGCAATATAGGATAGGAGATTAATGTGAAGTATCGGATTGTATCAGTGGGTAAAATCCGAGAGGTGTTCTACCTGCAGGGTGTCAATGAATATTTGAAACGTCTGGGTCCTTATGTAGGTATAGAATTTCTTGATGGATTGGAAGAGAAGATATCCCCTCGAGCAGGGAGTAAAGATATCGAGAGATGCTTGCGTAAAGAAGGAGAACGAATCCTATCTTTAATAGGGGGCAGCGAAATCATCATTGTTCTTGATATATATGGCAAGATGTATAGTTCGGAGGATTTTGCCCGCCAAATGCAGACCTGGAACCAATCGGGAGTAAGTAGAATAAATTTGGTAATTGGTGGATCACACGGATTGGATCCGGAGGTGAAACGCAGGGCTGATCAGGTTATTTCTTTTTCCAACATGACTTTACCTCACCAAATGGCCGTGCTGATCCTTGCTGAACAAATTTACCGGGGATTTAAGATAATTAAAGGAGAGCCTTATCATAAATGAAAAAGGAATCACATTATCAGATTCCATAGGTATACTCCGGCAATGCCACCGAGCACTACTAGAGTTATGTTTACTCGTACTATTGCCAGTAAAAGGGACACTAAGCCTCCGCATACAGCCGAGTCGACATTTCCCGTCGAGTATAAGATTCCAGGGAATATAAGTGCTCCCAGAGCTGCATAGGGTATAAACCGAAGGAAATTCTGCCAAAAACTTCCCAAATTAATGTTGTTCAAAAACACGATAGGCAGCATACGCGGTAAATAGGTTACTAACCCCATACCAAAAACTAATAGCACATATTTCAAAACTCATCTTCCTCTCCGGGGAAAAACATTGCTCCCAGTAAGGCTGCGATTACAGTGGAACACACGATTTTTAGTCCAGCCGCCATAGCAGCTGCAAATGGCAGGTAATATAAAACCGAATGAACTAACATAGCTGCTAGGGCAATAAACAGAGCGGCTCGAAAATGGCGGCAGGCAGGAGCTAACAGACCTATGAACATAACATATAAGGCGATACCCATACTTGTTTTAACAGCAGCAGGAATCCCTGCTGCTAAGAATAGACCAATCCAAGTAGCAATATTCCAGGTGGTAAAGGCTAACAGGTTAAGGCCCAGAAGAAATTCCGGTTTGAGATGTTGGGCTGTATGAGTGGATGCCACTGTAAATGTCTCATCAGTAATGCCAAACGACATTAAAGATAGCCATCCTTTTGAGTAACCTGGTTCTATTCGTGGTGCCAGGGACGCTGACATAAGCAGATGACGCAAGTTGATAACAAAGGTAGTCACAAGTATTTCACCGCAATTGCTTCCCAGAGCTATAAGATTTATGCCCACGAACTGGCTGGCACCGGCAAAAATCACTAAGGACATAAGCATGGTAATATAGGTAGGAATGTCGGCCGCACGGGCCAACAAGCCAAAGGTAATTCCTATAGGAAGATAGCCTACTGCTATAGGGATAGCTGCTCTGATTCCTTCAACCACAAATGTCCAGAGCCCTTGTTGTGAATCATTCGAGGGATCATTGGACATAAAAAATCTCCTCTCCCAAAAAGGATTATCTGATACTAAACGGTTAATATAGTATATATAACAAAATAAAATGCGGCAAGGTTTCACTGGTTGGGAGCCAGAATGTATGAAACATATAAGTATGGGTAAAACAATGATGGACCCATAAAGGAGTAATTGTATGAATGACCAAACCAAATCGGAGAGTATTGAATTAGCCACATTTGCTGGGGGATGTTTTTGGTGTATGGTAGCTCCTTTTGAGCAGTTGCCCGGGGTAGTAAGAATTAAGTCCGGTTACATTGGGGGGCATACGCAAAACCCTACTTATGAACAAGTGTGTCATTCCAATACTGGACATTGCGAGGCTGTACAAATTTCCTTTAATCCGGATGTGGTCGATTATACTGACCTTCTCGATATATATTGGCAGCAGATAGATCCAACTGATGCAGAAGGGCAGTTCTACGACCGTGGGTCATCCTATCGACCGGCTATTTACTACCATAATGAGGAGCAGAAAAACGTCGCCGAGACATCCAAACAGCAATTGGAGGACAGTGGACGTTTCACAAAACCGATAGTAGTACAAATCTTACCAGCTGAGGTATTTTATCCAGCCGAAGAGTATCACCAAGAGTATCACCGAAAACAGCCTCAGCATTACCAAAGATACAAGCAGCTATCTGGACGGGATACTTTTAAAAATAGATATTGGGGAAAGGATAAAGAAAACCGTATTAAACAGTTAACCCCGTTGCAAATAGAAGTTACCCAGCATAATGGCACAGAGTTGCCCTTTAACAACGAGTTTTGGAACAATAAACAGCCAGGCATATATGTGGACATAGTCTCAGGTGAGCCACTGTTCAGTTCACTGGATAAATTTGATTCGGGATGTGGATGGCCAAGTTTTCTTAAACCTCTGAATAAAAGCAATATCCTGGAAAAAGCTGACCGTAGCCATGGTATGGTTAGGGTCGAAGTGCGTAGTCGGAATGCAGATTCCCATTTAGGGCATGTCTTTACGGATGGGCCGGATCCGACCGGATTGAGATATTGTATTAACTCTGCTACCCTCCGGTTTATTCCTGTAAAAGAAATGGAAAAAGAAGGCTATGGTGAATACCTAGCCATCTTCGACCACTTGCCATTGGCCTAAAAAGCAGGTACAATGAGTGAGCAAAATAGAAATAATATTTGCCGTGCTAGATGGGGAATTAGCGGTGCCCTGTAACCTGCAACCCGCTACAGCAGGATCGAATTCCTGAGCCGAGGGCATATCCTTGTGGGGTCCGGCTCGAATAAGTGGCGAAGAAGTTTGGGTCCTCCGCAACGGAACACCTTGAACCGTGTCAGGTCTGGAAGGAAGCAGCACTAAAAGGTTCATTTCGTGTGACGGAGGGCAGCCTGGACGGAGTTAACTATTCGCGCATCGCCCGGAAGGTATCTTCGAGGCCAGGTGCACGGCATTATATTACTGAAGAGCAGGTTGTAAACCTGCATTTTTTTGTTTGGTTTTTACCAATATATAAGCTGTCAAACGATATAATAGAAACAACGGATTGGTTTGGAATATAATTGGCTTAGCAAGGCAGGAGGCAGGGTTATGTCATATTTGGCTTTATATAGGGTATGGAGACCCCAGCGGTTTGACGAAGTTGTAGGGCAGGAACAAACAGTGCAGGCATTGAGAAACTCCGTGCGCGAGAACCGCTTGACCCATGCCTATCTCTTTGCTGGTCCGAGGGGCACTGGTAAAACGAGTATAGCTAAAATCCTGGCTAAAGCGGTAAATTGTGAAAAACAGCGAGATGGTGAACCCTGTAACGAATGTATTTCTTGTCGTGATATAAACAACGGTAATTTTATGGATGTGATTGAGATAGATGCAGCTTCCAACCGTGGCATCGATGAAATCCGGGACTTGAGAGAAAAGGTACGTATATTACCGGCACAGGGCAAGAAGAAGGTCTACGTTATTGACGAAGTACATATGTTAACAACCGAAGCCTTTAATGCTTTGTTAAAAACTCTGGAGGAACCACCCGAAGCAGTAATCTTTATTCTGGCTACGACCGAACTGCAAAAAATACCCACTACTATTCTTTCTCGTTGCCAGAAATATAATTTTCGCCGCTTGACCCAGGAACAGATAAGTAATCGTCTTAAAGATGTGGCAAGTAGCAATGCTATCAACGTCGATGAAGCAGCCTTGGCATTAATAGCTCGACGAGCTAATGGAGGGATGCGGGATGCCCTTGGGATGCTGGACCAAATTCATTCTTACCAGGAAGATTTCATAAGCCGTGAAGATGTTCTTGAGGTTCTTGGTCTGGTTGATGATTTGTACGTAGCCCAGACAATGGAGGACGTTATTGCTGGCGACTCGGCGGCTATCATTGAACATGTGGATTCTGCCCTTAATCAAGGTAAAGAGGCCGGACAATTGGCACGGGAATCAGCCCTTTATCTCCGGGATTTATTAATGTTTAAAGCAACCGGAGAAAAAGCTAATATGGTGATGGCAGGTGAACAAAGCCTGGAATTTATTAAAAACCAGGCTCACAAGTTGAATAAGGATTTGATTCTTCAGGCTATTAGAATGATCATGGATACAGGTGAGAAGCTCAGATTCAGCGAAGGCCAGAAATTTATTTTGGAGCTGGTATTTTTAGAAATGTCGGCTCTATTCAACCAACCGGTTGAATCAGCTAAGAGTCCCCTAATTCAAGCGTCTATATATCATGAGAATAGGGAGAAGAAGCCGGGAAAATCAGAACGAGGAGAGAGGCCCGATGCCAGAGAAGTACTATGGAATCGTGTGCTGACCGGCGTAAAAGAAAAGAAGGTGCCGACTCATGCGCTTCTGTCTCAAGGTAAGTTACTAGGAACCAAAGGAGATACTATATATATAGGTTTTAGTAAGGGATATAAGTTTCATAAGGAGAGAATGGAGGAAAAAGCCAACCGGGAGATAATAGATGCAGTTTTAAAAGAAATATTCGCTCGAGAATTGGATGTGCAATTTATTTTTCTCGAGGATAACAAATATAATGACATTGTCGTGAAAAAGGCGATAGAATATTTTGGTGAAGATATTGTTGAGATAAAAGATTAAGGAGGAGATTAAGATGAAGTTTAACCCTCTGGGTGGCGGTGCCAACATGAATCAAATGATGAAACAAGCTAAGAAACTACAGGAAGAGATCACCAAAAAACAAGCCGAATTACAAGATATGGTCATCGAGACCACTGTGGGTGGCGGGGCTATAAATATTAAAATTAATGGGCGGCAACAGATCCAGGAAATCACTATTAAACCGGAAGTAGTTGACCCCGATGATGTGGAAATGCTCCAGGACTTAATCCTTGCTGCGGTCAATGAAGCCGTAAAACAGTCCCAGGACATGGTATCGAGCGAAATGGCTAAGTTAACCGGAGGCTTTAATATACCGGGGCTATAAGAACTTGTAATCCTTGGAGGTAAGTATGAGACTGGCACGCCCACTAGAGAACCTTATAGATCAACTGCAAAAATTGCCATCTATTGGACCCAAAACTGCACAAAGGCTAGCTCTGTATATATTGAAAGCGCCTGTCGAGCAGGCTGGTCAGTTGGCTAGAGCAATTATTGAAGTACAGGAAAGGGTATTCCCTTGTTCAATATGCGGGAATCTCACCGATGTAGAGCCCTGCACTATTTGCAGTAATCCGGGACGGGCGGTTAGCAGTTTATGTATAGTTGAGGAAGCCAGCGATATCATTTCTATTGAGAGAACAGGTTATAACGGTAAATATTTTGTTCTCAACCGTAGTTTCAGATTGATGGAAGACAGCGATTTGACTGATATGAATTTACAGCCGCTGATTAAAACCCTAAAAAATGGGGAGGTACAGGAGGTGATCCTGGCACTCAATCCTAATATTGATGGGGAGGTAATGTCGCGCTACTTGGCTTCGATTGTCAGTCAGCATGATGTCAAGGTTACACGACTCGCGCATGGATTGCCCATCGGTGGAGATATTGAATTTGCTGACGAAATAACCCTGCGTCGTGCTTTAGAGGGACGCAAGGAATTATAAATTCATTATCATAAGAACAGATAAAGCCGGGCATATTATTGAGATAATCCGCATAGAATGCAGTGGGACTAGTTAACTGCAGGAGGATTATTCATTGCGAGCCTGGTTTAAATTTTGGAAAAATGTATTTAATCCGTGGATGGTAAAAGATAAACAAGAAGTAAATTGCATAGATGATATAGAAGAAATTAATAAGGCAGTAGAGGAAATGGCCCGGGCACGGGGCATATATTCGGAAGTTGGGGACCCGGAGATGGTTGACTGGGCAGTATATAGTCTTACCGCAGCAGAAAAGAGATATGACTATCTATTAAAAAAATACCGCCAGAAGAAATAAAACGGTTTCTATTCAGAGCGTATCACCACTATTATAGCAGGAGGCTTCTTTAACGATGGAGACTATTAACCTGATTCTAGCGGGTATTTTTCTGTTAGTGGTTATCTATATTGGTGCCCAGTTAGTCATGAAGCCAATTAAGCTGCTTTTTAAATTAGTGGTAAATTCAGTTATAGGGATAGTATTATTACTCTTGGTAAACTACGGGGGATCTTTTTTTGGATTCGAGTTACCAGTCAACATTATTACAATTTTGGTAGTTGGTTTTTTGGGGATACCAGGTATACTCTTACTTATCTGTTTTCAGATTTTATTACACTGAAGAACGAAGTTAAATAAGGAAAACCTTAGAGGTGGAAAGGCCACCTCCTTTTTATTTTGCCACATGGTTAATATGCCATTTACTCCGCGTAAAACCACAGTCAGAATACAGCGTAACGGTTTTGAAAAAACTATACATATTACACAGGCAAATATGAGTATATATAACACATAATATGAGTAATATTTACAGTTATTAATTTAATATTGACGCATAATTCCCTATTAATTTATACTATGTAAATAGTCCTTGGCAACACCAGCCATGGTGCTACCATTGGGGGGGTGTTTAGTTTCACATCTAATAGTTCCCAAAGAATTGTCGAGGCATTCGTCGGTGAATATGCTAGTGGCAAAAGCGAAATAGCTATAAACAGGGCTCTTGAATTGAAAGATCAGGGCCATAAGGTGACCCTGGTTGACCTTGATACAGTGGAGCCTTTTTATACGCTTCGAGTCATAAGCAAACAACTTTGGGAAACGGGTCTTAATATAATAAGCTATAACCGGGAAGATTCTTTCGGTCTTGGTGAAACAGGAGCCATGCTGAAACCAGCCGCCCGTTGGGCACTTATGAATGAAGGTGACGTGATACTTGATATCGGTTATGGTGTTCATGGAGCACGTACCCTGAATTTGGTTGAAGGGGCATTCGAATCGCCAGAATTATGTATTATAGCAGTTATCAATGGAACCCGTCCCATGACTAACTCTCGCGCTAGAACCAGGGAATTCCTGGAGGAACTAGGCAGGGTAGATGCGGTAATATTAAATACTCACCTCGGCGATCAGACTACTCTTGATATAATAATCGAGGGTAATCAATTCATACGAGAAGCAGCTGAGGAACTGGGCGTACCAATAGCATACATAGCTATATCAGAGGATTTTCGGGGATTAATACCAGCTGACCAATGGGATTTACCCGTTAAGTATATCAAACGATATATGCCTGGGGCCATTTGGTAGTCTACAAAGCTTATATTGTACTCTAAACTAATTATTCCTTTGGGAGGTGTATTTATTTAATGCCAAATGTTATTGGTGAACCTAAGAAATCATTTATGACCGGTAATGAAACAGCAGCTTGGGCATGTTTGGCGGCTGGAGCCGAGATAATGTTCGGGTATCCTATTACCCCACAGAACGAGATAATGCATTATTGGACCCGTCTTGCCCCGAAATATGACAAAGGTTTTCTGCAAACTGAAGATGAGCTATCCGCTGGCTTCACAGTTTGTGGCTCCGTTCAGAGCGGGAAAAAAGCTTTTACCGCTACAGCAGGGCCTGGTAACGTTCTAATGCAGGAGCCTTTTGGGATGGCGGAAGCTATGCGATTACCGTTATTAGCTATTATACAGCAACGGGGGGGGCCATCCTCAGGCACTGTAGTATATTCGCAACAGGAGGTTACTCTTACTACCTTCGGCGGTAATGGAGAAGGTATGAGGATTGTATATTCTACAGCTTCCCATCAAGAGATTTATGACTACATTATTAAAGGCTTTAATACGGCGTGGAAATACAGGTTCCCGGTGTTTATTCTGGGTGATGGTTATCAAGCCAAGATGCGTGAACCTCTCGAAATGTATGACCCTGAAGACCGCGGCATAGAAATGGTAAAACCCTATCCACTGATTGGCCTAGGGGGAGAGATTGGTAAAGACCGCGAGGCGGAGCACTTATGTAATATTTATAGCTTAGAAGAAGAATTATATGAAGTGGTTATGAAGGTAGCAGCAGAATATGAGTCAATCCAGGATAATCTCGTCGAATATAGTGAAAAAAATTGCGAGGATGCTGATGTGATTATTCTCTCCCATGGAGTAGTATCCAGGGCAGCAGAAGACGCCATGAATATCCTGCGGGCTCAGGGAATAAAAGCTGGTTATTTTAGGCCAATTACCCTTAGGCCTTATCCCCAACAGCAGCTCCGGGATGCTATTGCGAAGAGCGGGGCCAAAGTCTTATTGTGTGCAGAATCAGCTTACGGACAATTGCAAAGACTGACCAAACAAGAACTTTATGGAGAAACCATTAAAATGGAAAGCCTGTTTATGCCAGGAGTTGGAATCATAGATTACGATATCGTCGAAAAAGTAAAAAGTGTTATATAGATAGGAGGCCAATCGAATGAGTGCACCAGCCCCAGCAATGCCAAAATCATGGTATGTTCCGTCGAAACCGCATAAGTTTTGCCCTGGATGCGGACATGGAATCGTATTGAAAGCACTGGGAGAAGCAATAGATGAGTTGGGTATCCAGGACCAGGCTATTTTCGGTTGTGATATAGGATGTTCCTTATTATCCTGGGACTTTTTTGCCTGTGATAGTACCCAGACTCACCATGGCCGTACTACCCCAGTCATGGTAGGAATTAAAAGATCGCGTCCGGAATTAATCTGCATCGGTTACATGGGCGACGGGGGGGGATACTCCATAGGCTCACAGCATCTGCTTAATTCAGCTGTGCGTAACGAAAGAGTAACACTAATCCTGGTAAACAATACTAACTATGGCATGACCGGAGGACAAATGGCCCCCACGACTCTTCCCGGGCAAAAGACTGAGACTACCCCGTATGGGAGGGACCCCGAAGTTACTGGGTACCCGACTATGGGTCCGGAGTTCATAGCTGCTGTAACGCCCGATAGCGCTTACGTTGCACGGGGTACCGTGGCTAGGTTTAAACAGCTGAAAAAATATATAAAGACTGCTCTGCAAAACCAAATAGCTGGCAATGGGTTCTCATTTGTAGAAGTACTCTCAACATGCCCAACCAACTGGCGAACGAATGCTCAGCAAACCTGGAATTTCCTTGAGGATGAAATGGAAAAACAATTCCCTGTAGGAGAGTTGAAAAATCCTTTAGGGAAGGGGGATAAATAAATGGGATTAATAAGAATAGCACTAGCTGGAGAAGGTGGCCAGGGAGTTCAATCGATTGCTGAAATTATGGCTGAAGCCGCTTACGAAAACAACCAGCAGGCTTTGTATATACCTAACTTTGGACTTGAACAACGCGGCGGAGTCTCAATTGCTTTTATTCAGTTCAGTGACAGTCGAATTGGAGCACCTAAGTTCCAAAAGGCGGATATAGTGGTGGCACTTAGTGAACGCGCGGTAGCTAGGACTAAAGGTTATTCTGGTCCAGAAACGTTGTTTGTATACGATTCCAGTTTCAAAATAAACCCGGAGGACTTCCCCAAAGTAGCTAAGAAAGTAATTGGATTGCCGGCTATTAAGACCTCTAACAATGTTTTACACCCACGTGTGTTTAATATCATTATTATGGGCGCGGTAATAGGAATGAGTAATGTAGTAAGTTTTGAAGATGCAAAAAAGGCTCTGGAGCATAAGCTAGGCTACAAGTTCGAAAAAGACCCTGCCCTCAGAGACCTCAATTTCAAAGCTCTGGAGATGGGCCGGGAAATGGCCCAAAAAGCATTGGAGGAAGGGGTGGCCCAGAGTGTCTGATCACCAAGCTATATCATATGAGATGGAAAAGGCTAATTTTCATATTTTTCCGGAATACTGCAAGGGTTGTGGACTATGCATAGAAAAATGCCCAACTAATGTAATTGTATGGTCAGATAGGCTGGGAGTTTACGGTACACCATCAGTTAAACCAAAGGATGATGATAGCTGCATAGCCTGTTTGATTTGTGAGATGGTTTGCCCTGATTGTGCTATTAATATAGAAAAGAAAGCTAAGAAAAAGGCAGTTTGAGATTTTATCAAAAACGCTAATGATTTTTCTTGACATAAGAAATTGGCCATGATATCATAATCCTTGCGCGCGGCAGAGACGCGGGCAAAGCTCTGATAAAACAGAACAAAGAGAAAGACGAAGTGCGAAAAAATCAAGGTGAACCTGGGGAGAGATTTTCAGGGGAGCCAAAAGGTCCAGCGAGAAGTTTTTGAAAAAGAGCCATCGAATGG
>JAXDBN010000109.1:0-17004 GCA_034678805.1 Syntrophomonadaceae bacterium | reverse complement strand
GAGAGATCGATAGAGTCATACTGTATGGGGTGGCAGATCCTGGCCAGCGGACAGCAGTGGTTGCCTTTAATGTGGAAGGAATGGACTGTGGCGAGTTGAGTATGCGCCTGGATCGTGAATACCGTATTATTACGCGTTCGGGGCTGCATTGTGCGCCGCTGGCTCACCAAACAATGGGTACCCTGAAGCAGGGGGCGTGCCGGCTAAGCCCAGGATTTTTCAACACCGAAGCCCAAACGGAACAGGTTATTAAAACAATTGCTAAGATTGCCCGGACTGCTTAACAATTATCGTTTACTTCAATATTGCATCCTGACTGGAAAACGGACCTTTCCGAGACTGAAGGGTCCGTAGTTTTTTTGACCTTTAAACTGTATAAGTTAGAAATTGGCATAATATAGTATTATAATAATATATCTAAGGTGTGTATTTTTTGTAATCATCTTAGCGAAAGAAGGACGATAATGAAGTATCTTCAATTATTCCTAAGTAAATTCAAGGATCCGGTAAGTGGCTTTACCCATCTGGTTGGGGCATTGCTGTCCATTGCCGGACTGGTTGTCCTGGTGTGCTATGCAGTTCGCTACGCCACCGCTAAACACATTGCGGCTTTTGCTGTTTTTGGTGCTTCCCTTATTTTGCTTTACAGTTCCAGCGCGGTGTATCATTTGGCCCGGGTCCCTGAAAAAATTGGGGCCATACTCAGGCGTATCGATCATATGATGATTTACGTCTTGATCGCCGGTACCTATACACCAATCTGCCTGTTAGCCCTCACCGGGACCTGGGGCTTAAGTATGCTGATAATCATATGGGTGCTGGCCGTGGCAGGAATTATAATGACGGTGGTCTGGTTTGGCGCCCCCCGGTGGCTGACTACCGCCGTTTATCTGTTAATGGGCTGGCTGGTGATCATTGCTTTCTACCCTTTGATCCATTGTCTGCCGGTAGGAGGTATTACCTGGCTGGTTATCGGGGGACTGCTTTACACAGTAGGGGCGGTGATTTATGGATTTAAGTGGCCCCGCATAAATTCGTCCTGGTTTGGTTTTCATGAAATCTTCCACTTGTTTGTGATAGGCGGGAGCCTGGGACATTACTGGCTGATGTTCAGGTATCTGATGTATGCCTAAGCAGTTGTGTATCTTGATTTGGCCGAATAAATGAAGCAGGGGAAATGTCTGCAGCACGATAAGGAGGGGTAAGCGGCATGGATTGGAACGAAAACATGAGTGAATACCAGCGGGAAGCCTGGGTGGAGCAAATTTTCAATCAGGTCAAGGATTTTATTAATGGTTATGGAGATAAAGAACTTTCAACCTGTACTGCACCTTGTATCACCACCTTGAAAAACTCATATGTTCGAGGCCAGGTGTTCCCCTACATAAACATCCCGATCCGCTACGGGGAGAAAGAACTGCTGGGATTATATGAGTACTGTGATCAATTACCCCTCTCCAACCAGTATATCTATTGTGATATTGTCATTCACTCTATCTATTATGCCGGCAAGGAATCGCGTTTGGGTGCTCTGGAGGAAAAGGCCCGGCAGATTTTCCAGGCCAGGAATCATGATATTATACAATTTGAGCAAGGTATGGCCACATTGAAGATTGAGCGTGACCAGCTTAATAGCGGACAATTTTTGACTAGTTTGAAAAACCTGCTGGATGACGCGATCCAAATGCAGGCGGAAATCATGTAAGAAGGTGTTGGGTTGAACAAAGGAAATTTCGCGGAAATCTCCCGTAATGACCCCTGTTGGTGCGGGAGCGGCAAAAAATATAAAAAGTGCCATTTGGAGCAGGACGAGCGCCTGATAGAACTTGAAATAGCCGGGTGGGAGGTTCCAACCCGCGATCTGATCAAAACCGGGGAGCAAATCGAGGGAATCCGCCGGGCCTGCCAGCTTAGCAATGAAATATTGGATATGGTAGCCACCCGAATTGAAGTGGGCGTAAAAACCAAGGATATTGACCGCTGGGTTTATGACTATACCATTGCCCATGGGGCGATTCCGGCCTGTTTGAACTATGAAGGATTCCCGTGCAGTGTCTGCACCTCCATTAATCATGTGGTCTGCCACGGTATACCGGACCATAACCGTCTGCAGGATGGTGATATCGTTAATGTCGATGTAACTTCAATTCTTGATGGTTATTTTGGCGATGTCAGCCGCATGTTTCTTATCGGTGACCCTGCCGAACCGGCCCGGGATTTGGTCCGGGTCGCACGTGAATGTTTGTATATAGGGATAGAACAGGTTAAACCTTTTAATCGCATCGGTGATATTGGCTATGCCATCGAGCAGCACGCCAATCGTCATGGTTATTCGGTGGTCCAAACCTATGGGGGGCATGGGGTAGGGCTTGAATTCCATGAAGATCCCTTTGTACAGCATTACGGCGAGAAAGACAACGGAATGGTACTGGTCCCTAACATGGTATTTACCATTGAACCGATGATAAATATGGGCGACTATCGAATCCACCGGCTGGAGGATGGGTGGACGGTAGTGACCCGGGATGGCTCCTTATCAGCCCAATGGGAACATACAGTGAGGGTGACGGAGACGGGTGTCGATATCCTCAGCGAATAATCCAGGCCGACCTCAGCAGCGGATCTCATCGTTATACTAATAGCCTGCTCAATCAACGTACTACAGGTACGCATTGGTCGTGGGCTATTCTCATATGTGTTCTGGTTTTAAGCTGGGGTTGGTTTTTTGAGCATGGATACCGGTAATATGTCTGTTATTTTAAATACCAGGCAATTCCTGAGAGGAAAATTAAGGTAGGCAGTCTTATCCAGACGGGCTTTGATACGGTCAAAATATTCTCCTTCCTGCTGATCATCCGCCAATTCCACATATACCCGCACACCGTCTTTGGTTTTCTGGTCAGGGGTCAATAGGACCAGGAAAACGCCTTTGCCGGTTTCCTTAAGATTAGCGTAGGTTTTGTCAGCTCCAAACCGGGCGCAGATGATGGTATGTTCGTCAACCATTTCCAACACGGTGATCACCGCAATATTGACGTCGTAGTCTTTACTTACGGTGCTCAGGGTAGTGGAAATATAGTTGGCATTGATCAGGGTCTGAGCTTTTTCTATAAGTTGTTTATCCACGTTAGACCTCCTTGCAATTTAATATGGGGAAATCGGTATGAAAAACAAAGGTAAATGCAGTATATACCATGACCATGTTAGTATATTCTCTCCGGCAAGTCAAAATATCCCGGCCAAGATAACCATGTACCAAGCGCATACCAGGTTAAGCCGAAAATGGTCGCCTGAATGCTTGGATAAGGAGTAAAAGAGGGTTTTGCTATCCTCATTTAGTCGCCTGACAAGTACTTAGCGGTGGTTGATTGTACTAGGGGGGCGAAATTGATAAAATATTACCGTGATTAAAATGAAAGAGGGTTGAACAGTGCATAAGAAGTTGTTTATCCCCGGACCGACTGAGGTCAGACCGGACGTACTGGCCAGGATGGCTACTCCCATGATTGGGCACCGCAGTAAAGATGCCTCAGAATTGCAGCACCGGATCAGTGACAAGCTGCGCACTCTTTTTTATACTGACGAGGCGATATTGCTGTCGACATCGTCGGGCAGTGGTTTAATGGAGGGAGCGATTCGCTCCTGCACCTCAAAAAGGGCAGCAGTCTTTTCGGTAGGTGCATTCGGCAAGCGCTGGTGGGAGATGGCGGATGCCAATAACGTGCCGGCGGATTTATATGAGGTCGAATGGGGACAGCCCACTATGCCTGAACAAGTAGATCAGGTTCTGGCTACCGGTAAGTATGATTTGATTACTGTGACCCATAACGAGACATCTACCGGAATAATGAATCCGGTAGATGCAATTTCGCAGGTGGTTAAAAAGTACCCGGAGGTTGTATTCTGCCTGGATACCGTTAGTTCAATGGGAGGTGCCAAGATAGAGGTAGATAAACTAGAAGTAGATATCTGCATCACTTCCACCCAGAAGGCTCTAGGCCTGCCGCCGGGCATGGCGATATGCTCATTTTCCCGCAAGGCCAAAGCCCGGGCGGAACAGGTGCCTCACCGCGGCTATTACCTGGATTTGCTGTCTTTGTATGACTATATACAAAAGAAGGATTATCAATATCCATCGACACCTTCTTTGTCACATATGTTTGCGCTTGATTACCAATTGGATAGAATCCTGGAGGAAGGGTTGGAAAAACGGTTTGAAAGGCATGCGGCCATGGCCGATTGTGTGCGGGCCTGGGCTGCGCAGCACTTTGCCGTATTTGCCAAAGAGGGCTATTGCTCCAATACCCTCACCACTATCACCAACACCAGGGGAATCGATGTTGCCGCGCTCAACAAAGAGTTAGGCCAACGCGGCTATCAGATCTCCAACGGTTACGGTAATATGAAGGACAAGACCTTCCGCATCGCTCACATGGCGGATTGTACTTTGGAAGAGATAAAAGAATTGCTCGAAAATATCGACGAGATCATCAATTAACATGCCGCGGGGCAATAGGAGGATGTTGTAATGGCGGACATAAGACCTTTCCGGGCGGTAAGACCGGTTCCGGTGTTGGCTGATAGGGTGGCAGCCTTACCCTACGATGTAATGAGCAGTGAGGAAGCCAGGGAGATGGTGAAGGGCAATCCCTACTCCTTTTTGCATGTTGACAAAGCAGAAATCGATCTGGATCCCCAAATCGATTTATACGATCAAAAAGTCTATGATAAAGCCCGCGAGAACCTGCAGAGCATGATAGCCGACGGGATCTTCAAGGAAGAAGGCAAGCCCTGCTTCTATATATATCGTCAGGTCATGGCGGGGAGAGCCCAGACCGGACTGGTGGCCTGCGCTTCTATAGACGATTACCTGGATAATATAATCAAGAAACATGAACTTACCAGGGCCGATAAGGAGTTGGACCGTACCCGGCATGTGGATATATGTGATGCCAATACCGGTCCCATCTTCCTGACCTATCCGGCCCGGGCTGAAATCAATGCGATAACCGCCGCCTGGACCATGCAGGCCCCGCTGTATGATTTTACGGCCGAGGATGGGATACGCCATATAGTATGGTTAATCGACGATGATCAGGTTATCAGCCAGTTAATTGAGATTTTTCAGGGGATCAAATATCTATATATAGCCGATGGCCACCACCGTTCCGCATCGGCGGTACGGGTCGGGCAGATGCGCAGGCAGGCTAACCCCGACTATAGCGGGCAGGAAGAATATAATGGCTTCCTGGCAGTTATATTTCCCGATGAAGACCTCTATATAATGGATTATAACCGGGTAGTAAAAGATCTGGCCGGCCTGAGCAGCGAGGAATTCATGAAACGGGTGGGGGAATCATTCATAATCGAGGAACACCAGGGTCCTGATCCCTATAAACCAGTCAGCAAACACCATTTCGGCATGTACCTGGATGGAAAGTGGTATGAATTGCAAGCCCGGGCAAATAGCTTCAATGCAAATGATCCGGTTGACCGTTTGGATGTTTCTATAATGCAAAATAATCTGCTTAGCCCGATCCTGGGCATACAGGATCCCCGCACCGATAAACGGATTGACTTCGTCGGCGGCATAAGGGGACTAAAGGAATTAGAAAGACGGGTGAACGAGGGAATGGCTGTAGCCTTTTCCATGTACCCGACTACCGTCCAGGATTTGATGGACATCGCGGATGCAGGCTTGATAATGCCTCCCAAGTCGACCTGGTTTGAACCCAAATTACGCAGCGGTTTGTTTATCCATAAGCTGTCCTAAATAAGATTAACCTTGTATATAAAGACTTATTTGCTGACACCCTGAAACGGGTGTCAGCTTTATTATTACGGGTAATCCTTTAGGGACAGGTTGATTTGATAATGGTAGAATATGACTGAGGGCAATAATAAATAAGAGTCCAGCGACAGCGGAAAAAATCGGTATTAAAGGATCAGATGGGACAAATGGTGAGTAAAAAAGGAGGCTGCAGCATGAAGGTACTGGTAGTTAACACCGGCAGTTCATCAATCAAATACCAGGTTTTTAACATGGAGGATGAATCAGTCCTGGCCAAAGGCTTGTTGGACCGGGTGGGCATCCCGGGGACGGTACTTGAACATGAACCGGCCGGCAAAGACAAAGTTAGTATCAAAGAGGATATGCCCAATCATACCGCGGGCATGAAACTGGTCCTGGATGTTCTGACCAATCCCAACTACGGATGCGTAGAGAGCCTGGACGAAATCAGCGCGGTAGGGCACCGGGTGGTGCATGGAGGTGAGAGCTTTGCCAGCTCGGTGATCATAAACGACGAAGTCAAAAAAGTGATACGTGACTGCTTCGATATTGCCCCCCTGCATAATCCCCCTAATTTGATGGGGATCGAAGCCTGTCAGCAACTAATGCCCAACGTTACTCATGTGGGGGTTTTTGACACCGCTTTCCACCAGACCATGACTCCCGAGAATTACATCTATGCTTTACCTTATGAGGTATACGAGAAATACCGTATCCGGCGTTATGGTTTTCACGGCACCTCGCATTATTTCGTTGCTCACCAGGCCGCCGAAATGCTGGACAAACCCTATGAACAGTGCAAGATAATTACTATACATTTAGGTAATGGCGCCAGTATGGCGGCCATAAAAAATGGCAGAGTGGTGGATACCTCAATGGGATTCACACCTCTGGAGGGTTTGGTGATGGGAACCCGCTGTGGGGATATCGATCCGGCTATCGTATATTACCTGATGGATAAGCTCGGTCTGGATTCCAGCAAGATAAATGATTATCTGAATAAGAAGTCAGGAATGTTGGGGATATCGGGTGTTTCCAGTGACCTGCGTGATATTATCGCGGCTGCCGGGGAGGGCAATAATCGGGCCCAACTGGCTTTATCCCTATTCTGCAACCGGGTCAAAGCTTATATCGGCAACTACCTGGTCAAATTAAACGGCTGCGACTGCCTGGTATTTACGGCCGGAATAGGGGAGAACGGTTATGACATCCGCGAAACCATTTGCTCCGACATGGATTGGCTGGGCATAAAGATGGATGTAGATAAGAATAAGGTCCGGGGTAAAAAAGTTGACTTTTCGACTCCGGATTCCCGGGTCCGGCTGTTTGTAATACCTACCAATGAAGAACTGGTCATCGCCCGGGATACGCTCCGGTTAGCCCTGAATTAAGAGCTTGCAGTATCTAAGTAATGGATGAGTCGAGCCAGCTGCACGCTTTAAGCCTATGTAACAACAAGGCCTCCGTAAGTCGCCATGGATCATACGGAGGCCTTATAGATTATCAAACATTTAGGATGTATTAGCGCGGGCCTTTAAACAGGTTGTTGGCTATAACCATTCTCTGCACCTGGCTGGTCCCTTCATAAACCTGCAATATTTTGGCGTCACGCATATACTTTTCTACCGGGTAATCTTTGGTATAGCCGTACCCGCCAAAAATTTGGACCATGTCGGTGGTCACCCGCATAGCCATATCCCCGCAGAAACCTTTAGCCATAGATGCCGCCTGGGAATAAGGCTTGTCGTTCATATTCAGCCAGCAGGCCTTCTGGTAGAGAAGCCGGCCAGCTTCGATATCCATACAAGCGTCAGCCAGCATGAATTGGACCGCCTGGTAACTGGAAATAGGACTGCCGAACTGAACTCTAAGTTTTGCAAACGCTATGGCCTGGTCTAAAGCCGCCTGGGCGCAGCCGACTGCTGAAGCAGCAATCATTGGCCTGGCAGCATCCAACGTCTTCATAGCGATCATCCACCCGTCGCCTTCAGTTCCTAAAAGGTTGGCCTCCGGGACAAACACGTTGTCGAAGACTACCTCAGCCGTATTGGACAGGCGGATACCCATCTTGTTTTCGGTTTTGCCAATGGATATACCTTTGCTGTGGCGGTCGACCATAAAACAGCACATACCGTTAATTCCCAGCTTCTTATCGAGGGTGGCAAAGGTGGTATACTGGTTGGCCACTCCGCCATTAGTGATGAAACACTTAGTGCCGTTAAGAACATAGCCGTCTTTGACTTTCTTGCAGGTGGCAGCAATGTTTCTTACGTCAGATCCGGCCCCCGGCTCGGTCAGGGCGAAGGCCGCCAGCTTATCACTTTGCAGCATTTTCGTAAACCAACGCTGCTTCTGGTCCTCATTGCCGGCCAGGTTTACAGGGGTAGAAGCCTGCAGGGTGCTGCCTACCATGGCGATAGCAATCCCCAAGTCTCCTCGGGCTAATTCCTCACTGACAATCGCCTGACCCAGGTAGTCTACACCCTCCCCGCCATACTCAGCCGGGACTCCAATACAGTCCAGACCGATCTTGTGCAGCTGTTTGTAGAGCTCCTCCGGCCAGATGTGTTTGTCGTCATATTCCCCGACTACTGGCCACAGCACCACCTCAGAGAAACTCCGGGCTTTATCCCTCAGCATAACCTGTTTTTCGGTTAGGGTAAAATCCATAGCCTCAACCTCACCTTTAGATATAATGGGTTGCTCACCATTACAATACTCCCTTTTTAGGGCCAGGTTTGGCAATTAGTCACTAATCTTGTTGGTCCTAACCAGATACAGTTTTGGGTACTCAGTTTGACAAAACCATGTTTGTCAGGCGGAGTGACTTGATCAGAGCCACATCCGCTGGAACACAGCCACGGCCACGGAAGCCGGTTCCCATTAGGATAAGTAAGAGAAAAATAATTGCACAGGTTTTAATAATGTAATTTACGACTGGCTCTACTAAAATGCCAATCATTATAGATAAGTGTTTTCTTCGAAACTGTTTTCTGCCAACCTGGTAGTGTAGGCGGAATTAATCCGCCTGCCTGCCAGGTTTTAATCATCAGGATCTATTGTTGGGCGATTACTTGCTGTAGTCGTAGAATCCCTTGCCGGTCTTCATACCTAGTTGTCCGGCCCGGACCTTTTGGCGGAGAGCCAGGGATGGACGGTACTTGGAATCGCCGAATTCTTTCGTATAATATTCGCAAATAGCCAGGACGATATCGATGCCAACCAGGTCAGCCAGGGCTAAAGGACCCATCGGCATGCCAGCGCCAAGTTTCATGGCCTTATCGATTTCAGCTGCCGAAGCTGTACCTTCCTGGAAAACAAAGGCGGCTTCATTAATATAGGGAACCAGGATGCGGTTGACGATAAATCCCGGTACCTCTTTAGCCACTACCGGGTCTTTGCCGATTTTCTGAGTTAATTCCACAGTAGCAGCTACCACGTCAGCGGTGGTTTCTGAGCCGGGGATTACCTCGACCAGTTTCATAACCGGCACCGGGTTGAAGAAATGCATTCCCACGACTTTATCGGGGCGGTTGGTGGCGGCTGCAATTTCAGTAATGCTTAAGGCCGAGGTGTTGGTGGCCAGAATAGTTTCCGGCTTACAGATTTCGCTTAACTGGGCATGAACTTTTTTCTTGATATCTATATTTTCAACAATAGCCTCGATGATAATATCGCAATCCTTTAACAGGGCGGTATCCGTCCCGGTAGAAAGCAGGCCGGCAAATTTGGTTACGTCATCGGCAGTTTTTTTGCCTTTTTCCACTGCCTTGGACCATGCTTTGTTCAGGCTTTTCACAGCCTTGTCAACCATCTCGGGAACAACATCAACTAATACTACTTGAAAACCTGCTTCCACACTTATCTGGGCTATTCCCGCACCCATGGTGCCGGCTCCCAGTACTCCAACTTTGGTTATTGCCATAGTTTCCCCTCCCTATTTTTAGTAATTGTAGCCAGATAGGCTGTAATATTTATATCGGTACTTAGATATCCCTGGTCCACAGAGAAGCCATTGCCGAGCCGCCGCCAACACAGAGGGAGGCGCCGCCGAGGGTTAGCCCCAGACGTTCCATTTCATAGTACATTGACACTATTATGCGCAGCGCTGTTGCTCCTACGGGATGCCCCAGCCCAATCCCGGAACCGTTGTGGTTGGTCTTGGACATATCCAAATCTATCCCGAATTCTTCTTTGAGCATTCTGCCAACACCCAGGAATTGGGCCGCAAATGCTTCGTTAATTTCCCAGTAATCAATATCTTCATATTTCATACCAGCCTGTTTAAGTGCCTTAGGTATGGCTACTGCGGGTCCCAGTCCCATAACATTCGCGTCAACCCCTTCGCCTACGATGGTAATCATCTTCAGCAAGGGCTTGATTCCCAATTCCAGAGCCTTTTCCTTGGACATAACCACTGCAGCTGCGGCTGCGTCATTGATTCCCGATGCATTGGCGGCAGTTACCACCCCGTCTTTTTTGAATGCGGGCGGCAATTTGGCCATTGATTCCAGACTGGCATCAGGGATCATATGTTCATCGTTCTCGAAGAGTTTAACGCCTTTTTTACTTTTAAGTTCGACCGGAACAATTTCCCGTTTAAATATGCCGTTTTGCATAGCGGCCGTTGCATTTTGATGGCTGGTAAGTGCCAGGGCGTCGCATTCCTCACGGGTAATTCCATATTTTGCCGCTACGTTTTCCGCAGTTATGCCCATATGACCGTTGGCCAGCTTACAAACCAGGCCGTCATAAAGCATGGCATCTTCCAGTTTTCCAGGTCCCATACGGTATCCCATGCGGGCTTTTTCCAGCATATAAGGAGGGTTGGTCATGCTTTCTGCACCGATTACCAGACCAATGTCTATCTTGCCCAGAGCGATTTTGTCACAGATGATTTCCAGGGCCCTCATCCCGGATGCACAATTCTGATTGACGTTGCAGGCATTGCTGGTAACCGGTAAGCCTAAAGCCATGGCTACCTGCCGGGATGGCAGTGATCCTTGAAAGTGAGGGTAAATCTGCCCGAGAATCAGTTCGTCGATGCTGCTGGCGGCTATACCGGCTCTTTTAATAGCTTCGGCGCCGGCAGTTATGGCCAGATCTTTGACTGAAACATCTTTAAGGCTGCCCATGAACCTTCCTATGGGGGTTCGACACAAGCTTACGATTACTACATCTTTGGTTTCCATTAAAAAACACCTCCATAATTTTTAGGTATAACTAGTGGTATCGGTTAGATCCAAACAGCTTGAAACCAACAACTGGGGGAGGACATCGACGGGGAGACCTGGAATCACCTCCTCTTGTGAAGATAGCGATCAAATCTGTTTGCAGCGAAACTCTAAATAATAGAAACAAATCTGAAAGGGTTTCCATAATACAAAAGCAATTCTCATGCCAGCTTTTGAGATGGTTGACCGAAATGGCCAAAAGGGCATGCCTGCTGCAATTGCAGCAGGAATGCCCCCAATCGAATTCCTTAGGCTAATGTAAGGTTGATTATGATTTGGGAGGGATAAGATTTCAAAAGTGAAGTTTGTTTGATGTAATGGGCTTTTGCCGCTCTCCTAAAATAGGAGAGTATGTATCCTATTAGAGATGACGTGACTTTTTAGTCCAGACCATATTTGGACAGCTTACGATATAATGCCGAGCTATGCATGCCCAGTTGTTTTGCGGTTTGGGTTTTATTGCCCTGGTTATTTTCCAAAGCCTCCTGGATCATACGTTTTTCGAGTTCCTCCATGGTCTCGGCCAGGTTTTGGGTTTGGCCCAACACCGGAGCGGTGAGGGGCTTCTTAGCCAGGGACGGGAAGTGGCGAGAGGTAAGGTAATCTATGCCTTCCATCTGGGCCAGATTAACAGCTTGTTCCAGGAGATTATACAGTTCCCGCACGTTACCGGGCCATTCATAATCCTGCAGGAGCGGGTAGGCCCCTTTGGTAATCTCCATTATATTGGTCTTAAGATCCCGGTTAAGGATATTGACGATATACCTGGTCAGGTAGGGGATGTCGCCCAGGCGGCTGCGCAGCGGGGGAATAGCCAGCCGGACCACGTTAAGACGATAGTATAAATCCTGCCGGAATTTTTGTTCCCGGACCATTTCTTCCAGGTTGCGGTTAGTGGCGGCGATCACTCTCACATCTACCGGGATTGGGGCGGTCCCTCCCACCCGTTCCACCGACCTTTCCTGCAGAACCGATAATAGTTTGGTTTGCATGGTCAGGGGCATATCGCCGATTTCATCCAGGAAGATGGTTCCTCCCTGAGCCAGTTCGAATTTGCCGGGTTTGCCGCCTCTGCGAGCTCCAGTAAAGGCGCCGTCTTCATATCCAAATAATTCTGATTCCAGCAGGTTATCCGGCAGGGCCGCGCAGTTTATTCGTATAAAAGGTCCGCAGCCCCGGCTGCTGGCGTTATGGATGGCTTGAGCAAACAATTCTTTGCCGGTCCCGCTCTCACCAGTGATCAACAGAGTACTGTTGGTCTGGGATACGTGTTCGGCTAATGCTTTTACGGCCAGGAACTCCGGGCACTGTCCAATTAGGTTGGGGAACTGCCATTTAGCCTTATAAAAGTTCCGGACCTCTTCTTTATAAGCATTCAGCTCTTTCTCGGTCTCCTGGATTCTATTGGTCAAAATCCGCACCCCGGACATGTCCAAAAAGAGGCTTTTGCCAATCGCACCGATTATCTGGCCATCCTTTATAATAGGCAAGCGGGTGACGATGGTCTCACGGCCATTAATCATAAATATATCGGCCTTGTCGACCCGGCCGGTGGCTAGGATTTCAGGCAGTTCAGAGGTGGGCGAGATGTCCAGGATATACTGGCCGATTACCTGCTCCTTGGTATATCCAAGGATATCGAGGTAGGTCTGGTTCATGGCGGTTATTTTCCCATCCTTGTCCACAATCACATAGACCATGTAGGGGCTTTCAATGAGACCCTCTACGATGGTGGCAAATTCCTGTTCGGTATCCCGCATTTTCTCCATCAATACCCGGGCCCCGGAGTAGTCCAGGAATAGGCTTTGTCCAATGGCACCCACAATTTTGCCGTCCCTTTTTATAGGCAACCGGGTAACTATAGTCTCATGACCCCGGACGGTCCAGAAATCAGCTTTATCTATCCGGCCCGTGCGGATAATATCAGGCAGCTTTGAATTAGGAGTTATATCGAGAATAAAGTGCCCGATTACATCTTCTCTTCTCATTTCCAGGATATCAAGATAGGTCTGGTTGATGGCAGTCACTATACCTTTACGGTTTATTATCACGTAGATGAGATAAGGGCTTTCAATAAGGCCTTCGATGAAGGTCTCAAATTCCCGCTGGTTTTCCTCCAGCCTTTTCATAAAGATCTTGGCTCCGGACATATCCAGGGCCAAGCTTTGCCCGATAGCACCGATTATCTCGCCATCTCTGATAATGGGAACCCTGGTGACTATGGTGTCCTGATCATTAATAGGCCAGATATCAGCCTTGTCAACTCTTCCGGTAGCCAATACTTCCGGGAGTTTGGAATGAGGCAGTATTTCCAGGACGTGTTTGCCAATAACATCAGACCGGGTCAAATTAAGACTTTCCAGGAAGGTGTCATTCATTAATGTAATAGTACCTTCCTTGTCTACAATCACCAAAGCCATGTAGGGACTTCTTATTAAGGCCTCATAGGTTGCCATAATTTCGTAATTGGTCTGAGACATGCCACGGCCTCCTGCGTTAAATCGAAGTATCTTGATGCCTGTCAATACTAATACCATACTACGTTTCTGGGTGATTGCCAAAGAGAAAATTGAAGCCCAAATGTATTTTGTGCGAAAATAGGAGAGCAGGGTCCTATGTATTTATTGGAGGCAGGCATATGAAAAAAATCCCTAAGATCTGTGAAGGTGTATATCAAATTGGAGGGGGGAGATTATCCCATCCGGATGACTGCTGTGTTTACCTGGTGGACGGCGGCAATGAGTCGGTGCTGATAGACGTCGGGGCAGGCAAGAGCAGCTCACAGCTGATTGATAATATGCTCCAAAATGGCATAGACGCCGGGGCCATCAAATATATCATTGCTACCCACGGGCATATCGATCATATTGGTGGTTTGCGGGATTTGCAGGAGCGGCTGCAGGCGCAGGTGGTTGCCCACCAGTTGGAACTGCCCGCCATCCAGGAGGGGCTTCCTCATTTGACTGCGGCCAGCTGGTACCGGGTGGACTATAAAAAGGTGGCGGTAGACAAGGTTTTACACGATAAACTGGAAAAAGTCCGGGTTGGCGATCTCGATTTATACTGCTTGTTTACTCCGGGACATACACCTGGAGGGATATCGGTTTATGTGGATATAGATGGACAAAGGGTGCTGTTCGGGCAGGATATTCACGGCCCCTTTAACAAGGAATGGGGCTCTGATATAAAGCAATGGCGTCAATCGATGCGGGAACTGCTGGATTTACAGGCTGATATCCTCTGTGAAGGCCATTTCGGGATATATCAGCCAGCCAGGGAAGTAAGAAGATATATTGAAGGATATTTAGATCGGTATTAATAAATTGGAGTAGAAATAAATGTTAAAAGTCTGATGTACGAAAAAAGGAGGGGCTAATTGCCCCTCCTTATATAAATCAAATTAATCAGGCCAAAGATCCTTTAATGTTTGAGCCTTTCTAATGAGGCGAACGTCCCCATCCATTGTTATAAGCACCTCCGCCGGCAGAGGCCTGGAATTATAGGAGCTGGCCATGGCAAATCCGTAAGCGCCGGCATCGTGAACAATTAGAGCGTCGCCTTCCACACAGTGGGGTACAGTCCGGTCGTGAACCAGTATGTCGCCGCTTTCACAGATATTACCCACCACATAAACCGGCTTATCATATACCTCATAAGCTCGCTGCTGAGCCGGAGCTACACTGATCTCGTGATAACTGTCGTACATAACCGGGCGCACCAGCATGTTGAAGCCAATATCGGTACCCACGAAAAAGGTATTGTAGTTTTCCTTAAGCGATGTAACCGTACCCAGCAGAGCTCCGCATTCTGCTACGACATAGCGCCCGGGCTCGGTCCGCACCGTAATAGGCCGGTTGGCAGCAACCCAGCTATTGATCAGGTTATCAAGGCGGGCGCCCAGATCATCGAGATCGAGACGCGGCTCAACCCCACGGCGGTATGGTATCCCAAATCCTCCGCCCAGGTCAACCATTTCCACACTGGGCAGGGCAGCGGCGGTGTCCAATAAAAAGCCAGCTGCTTCTACATAAGCATCCGGTTCAAGGAACAGGGAACCGATATGTTGGTTCAATCCGGTTATGGTCATTTGATACTGGCTGGCTATTTCCTGGGCCAAAGGAAGATCTTCGACTGCGATTCCGAATTTGGCTTTCTTTCCCCCGGTTACCACTTTGGCATGATGCCCGGCGCCGATACCGGGATTTATTCTAAGGCATACCTGGCCGCCGCGATTGATCTCACCCAGGGTTATCAGCTGGGAAAGCGAGTCCACACTGACCAGGATACCTCTTTCCACTGCAAACTGGAGTTCATCCTGGGAAACATTGTTGCCGATAAAGGTTATCCGTTCAGGTGGAAAACCGGCTTTCATTTCCAGGTACATTTCACCCGGTGACATGCCGTCGACATCAAGGTCTTCGGAACCAACGATCTTGAGAAGTTCAACATTGGTATTGGCCTTGGCGGAATAATTGACTCGGAATTGAGGGTATTTCAGAAGGTTCCTCATCTCCCGGCATCTTTGGCGGAGAATTTCTTCATCATAGACATATAGGGGACTGCCGAATTGCTTGAGTAACTCATGGACGTCTTTCTTTCCAAAGACCAAATTTTCGTAAGCCAACTCATTCACTCCTTAATTACAAACAAGGATATTGGTGTTCACCTGTCGACATATTACGGCGCCATACGCCGCATAATGATAAGTTATGAGTCTCCAGACAAGTGTTTATATTTTAATTCACACCCCGATAATTTGGCAATAAGCTAAACAGAAGTATACAAGTATGCTTATCATCAGACCCTAAGCTATTAGGATTGAGAAATAATGATCCTTTTGGTCTCCCGCGCCGGAATCAGGCCAGCCAGAAACAAATTAGCCAGAGCTAAAATCCCGGAGACGATGAAAACCGGGACATAACCATAATAGGTCCAGAGCAAACCACCACCCAGCGGAATCAGCATGGAAACCGCATGGTCCAGGCTCAAGCCCATAGACAGAGCGGGAGTCAGTTCATCCTGGTTGTCAACTATCCGGTTGAGGTAGGTGGTACGGGCCATCCGCACCGCAAACAGGAGTTGATCGGCTATGTAGCAAGCCATGATAATGAGGAGCGCTGTCTCGGGATTAAACCATGAAGGAGAAAAACCGTACAGGATACTCATTATCACCAGCAGCAGAGATTCGGCGGAAATTATTACTCGTTCTCCAAAGGCATCAATAGCCCGGCCCAGCATGGGACGGAAAACCAGGCTCAGTATTGTGCCTATGAAACCCAGCATGGCAAAGGTTTCTATCCCGCAGCCGAAGACTCTTATCAATACCCAGGGTGCGAAGGTCAAGAAAATCTGCTTACGGGCTCCAAATACGATATTTAGGGCATAAAACAAGCGAAATTCTTTTTTCAATACCGCCCGCCGAGGTGGCTTAAGCAGGGGTTCAGCCTGGATCCGGAAGAGGCAAAAGGCTGCAATTACTGCAAATATTCCTGCCAAACCAAAAATGAGCGGGAAAGAAAAATGCCAGTGGGAAGCGCCCCAGTATACAGTTGCCAGGCCAACCAGAGCGCCCAGCGATTCCAAAAATCCGATTTGTCCCAGCCGGCGGCCTTCCTGACCGGCTTTGGCCAGGCGAATCCCTATCGAAGGGGTTATAGCCATATATAAATGGGCGCCGGTACTCCAGATGATCATCCAGACTACTACCCAAGAGAGATCAGGAGACAAGAATCCCTGGCCCCATAAGGCGACCCCCACTAAGAGGGCAGATAAGGCCGCAATGCGGGTATCGGCTAGAAACATCAGAGCGGTTATAATGAATACGACCAGGAAACCGGGCAGCTCGCGGGGAAATTCCAGGGCACCGCGAGCCAGGGCACTGGCGTTATGAGTCTGGGCCAGGTAATTGTTAAAGGATGGATCATAGAGACCGCCATATAGCCCCATTAACAAGGAAGCCGCAGCAAACAGCAGCAGGGG
>JAXDBN010000108.1:0-3535 GCA_034678805.1 Syntrophomonadaceae bacterium | reverse complement strand
ATTTGCGGTGATACGCAGCGGGGTTCGAATCGGCGACAATGTTACCATTCACCCCTTTGTGGTGATAGAGAGCGGGGCGGAGATCGGCAATAATGTTGAGATCTTCCCCGGCAGCTATATCGGCAAGGTTCCTAAAGGGGCAGCCCTGGCCCGGCAGCCGGAATTTGAGCAGTGGGTCAAGATCGGCCATGGTTGCAGCATTGGGCCTCATGCGGTTATTTATTATGAGGTAAAAATTGGCGAGAATACTTTGATCGGCGATGGGGCATCCATTCGGGAAAAATGTGAGGTAGGCAGCAACTGTATCCTTAGTCGCTATGTAACCGTCAATTACGCCAGCACCATAGGCAACAACACTAAAATAATGGATTCAACTCATATTACCGGCAAATGCCGAGTGGGTGACAATGTTTTTATCAGTCTGCTGGTGGGAAGCACCAATGATAATGCGATTGGCAAATTAGGCTATGAGGAAGATCGGGTAGTGGGTCCTACTATCAAAGATGGGGCAGCTATCGGCGTAGGAGCCATGCTGATGCCGGCCATTACCATTCACGAAAATGCGGTAGTGGGTGCCGGATCAGTGGTTACCAGGGATGTGCCCGCTGGGGCAGTGGTTATGGGCAGCCCGGCGGTGGTCAGGAAATATGTTGAAGTTAAATAGGTTAAGTTCGTTTAGTGGTTGTAAATTTATTTCTAGCTGTGGAGAATAGTACAAGGCCATTAGTACAGGGGGCAGGGGATTCAGGTGAAAAAGCTGTCAGTGGTTATACCCGTATATTATAATGAAGGTTCTTTACAACCTCTCTTTGTGGAACTGGGCCGGGTGGAGCGGTTATTGGGAGCCCGGGGCATGGAACTGGAGCTCATATTTGTGGATGACGGTTCCGGCGATAACTCTTTCGCGGAGTTAATGAAGATCAAGGAACAGCGCCCGGAAACCAGGATCATTAAACTGGCCCGCAACTTCGGGGCTATTCATGCGGTGAAGACCGGCTTGCAATATGTTACCGGTGATTGCTTCACCATGCTGGCCGCTGACCTTCAGGACCCTCCCGAGCTGCTCCTGGAAATGGCCGATAAATGGCTGGCGGGCTCCAAGTTCGTCATCTGCGTGCGCGAGTCGCGCCAGGACCCAATGTTAAGTAAGGCTTTTGCCCAGCTTTATTACGGTATTCTCCGTATGACGGTAACCAAGGATTACCCATCCGGGGGTTTTGACCTGGCCTTGATGGACCAGTTGCTGCTGCCTTATTTACAGCAGAGCGGTAAAAACATAAATATCAGCCTGTTTGCTTACTGGCTGGGATTTGAACCGGAGATCATCTATTACCAGCGCCGGGAGCGCTTGCATGGCAAATCGCGCTGGACTTTCGCCAAGAAATTCACCTACCTGCTCGATTCGATCCTGGGATTCTCGGTAGTGCCGATTAGAATTATTTCCTTGACGGGATTTATTGTTGCCCTGCTGAGTTTCATATATGGGGTGGTACTGATATTCAATGCTAGTGTCAATCATGTGATTGTACCCGGTTTTACCACCATCGCTACCCTGGTGGCTTTCCTGCTGGGCCTGATTATTATCATGCTGGGCATTATCGGTGAGTACCTGTGGCGCGTATTTGATGAGGTAAATCGGCGCCCGGAATATGTTATCCATGAAGTTTATTAGTAAATACTAATTGGAAGATAAAATCGAGGTGGACAATTATGGGTATTCAGGTACCTTTCCTGGACCTGAAAGCCGGATATTTAGAGATAAAAAGCCAACTGGACGCGGCTTACCTGCGAGTGATGGACTCAGGGTGGTTCATCATGGGTGCAGAACTGGAATCATTCGAAGGCGAATTTGCCGCTTATTGCGGAGCCGGTTATTGTATCGGGGTGGGTAATGGCCTGGAGGCTCTGCACCTTATCTTAAGGGCTTATGGAATAGGGCCCGGCGACGAGGTAATAGTTCCCGCCAATACCTATATTGCCACCTGGCTGGCAGTCAGTCAGTGCGGAGCCCGGCCAGTACCGGTTGAACCGGTTGAGGCTACCTATAATATTGATCCCGGTCGGATTGAAGCAGCCATAACTCCCCGCACCAAAGTCATTATGCCGGTGCATCTCTACGGTCAGACAGCAGCCATGGATGATATCAATGATATTGCCGCCCTTTACGGGCTTAAAGTAGTGGAGGATTGCGCCCAGGCTCATGGGGCTCTTTATAAAGGCAGGCGCGCCGGCAACCTGGGTGATGCTGCTGGCTTCAGTTTTTATCCCGGAAAAAACCTTGGCGCATTCGGAGATGGGGGCGCAGTGGTCACAGACGATGCTGAATTGGCGGACCGGGTCAGAATTTTACGGAATTATGGATCGCAGGTTAAGTATCATAATGAGGTGAAAGGCTACAACTCCCGTCTGGACGAATTGCAGGCCGCTTTTCTGCGGGTAAAGTTACGCCAACTGGATGACTGGAATGAGCGGCGGCGGGTTTTAGCCCAGCGCTATAAGCAGGGCCTAAATCCAAATATTTACGTACCGCCCTTCGTTCCAGATTGGGCGGAGCCGGTCTGGCATATATTTACGGCACGCAGTGCACGCCGCACTGAGGTACTAAAGTATTTAGGAGAACAAGGTATAGGTACTATGATTCATTATCCGGTGCCGCCTCACCTGCAGCCGGCTTATAAAGAACTGGGGCTGGGTACAGGTGCCTTTCCCATAACGGAATTAATACATAACCAAATCTTCAGCCTGCCCCTTTGGCCGCAGATGAGCCTATCCCAGCAGGATTATGTTATCGAGACCATGAACCGGCTGGAATCAAGATAAGACATACAGGTTAGAAATAAATACCCGGTAACCGGAGGGAAGCCATGACTTACCGGACCAATCGTATATACATAATCCTGGCTTTAGTGATAATTGCCCTTTACCTGTCACCTTTGTACATCCTGGGCGAGAATGCTCATGTTCTTATCCTCGATAACGTCGATGGGGCGGTGGCCAGCCTCAAGGTACTAGCCGAGAGCGGCCAGATCTTTGGTTCCATGAATAGTACGATAACCCAGGTAATGAACGGGCTGCCCCGTAATACCTTTGGCACTGAATTTAACCTGCAGGTATGGCTGTATCGGTTCCTGCCTCCTTTTACCGCCTATGTAACCAATCTTACCTTAATCCACATGCTGGCTTTTGCCGGAATGGTTCTTCTGCTTAAGAGACATGTTCTCCAGGAAAAGAGATACGATTATATTGTGGTGGGAACAGCGCTGGCTTTTGCCCTTTTGCCTTTCTGGCCTTATGGGGGGTTAAGTGTAGCCGGGCAGCCCCTGGTTTTATTTGCTTTTATGAACATAAGGGGCAAGGCTGACCGGTGGACCGATTGGTTGATCCTGGCTCTGGTTCCCTTTTACTCAAGCCTGGTATTCAGTTTTGCATTCTTCCTGCTGCTGCTGGGAATCTGGTGGCTGGGGGAAGCCTTATCCAAGAAGGAACTAAACCTTAACTTTTTAGCGGCGATCATTTTTATGGGTTGCGTTTATGC
>JAXDBN010000107.1:0-2952 GCA_034678805.1 Syntrophomonadaceae bacterium | reverse complement strand
CTCAAAGGCAGTCGGGTTCTTCCTCGTCCTGTCTCAATAATTCAATTAATTAGTGAACCAATTTGGCTTCAGCTGTATGTTCCTCATACCAGTAATATAAATTATATTTAAACCTTATGGTCACTATAAGTTATTTATAGCTCAAAAGAATTTCAATGTCAAGGCATCCTAATCACCAATATAATGGTGATTTCAAAGGTTTAGAATATAGTGAAGGTAGCGTACTTATTTTAGGGTTTATACACCCATTTTTACACCCATTTACTTGGAGTAATTAACCATAACTTGTGAGTACCACAGATAATATATTCAATTAGAACGGCACTTTGGCGGGACATCTATAATAATCCAAAAACACCCAAAATCATCTAACGGTAAATCTCAAAATCGTGTGCCTTGTGCGTGTGGGTTCGAGTCCCACCTCTGGCACCATAAGAAAAAAAAGAGGGTTTAGGCCCTCTTTAATTATTTTCTGATATTCATTTGTACCCGATTTACTGTCATTTTTGCTGTTATTTCATAATAGTTCCAGTTTTCAAGTGAAAGGCTACAGGATTTTGGCAAATCACGTTGAAAAAATTATAAAAGTAAATAATATGGATTCTTGCTGGGAAGTGAGTATACGTGAGGCTATATGTTGGTATCACAGATTATGATTGGTTTAATACTCTCAGCCAGATTGAAATCGATGAAGTAAACTTCTGGAAACCTGGAGGCGCCACCAACTTCAGAGCACTGAGCGAAGGCGAATTATTCCTGTTCAAGTTGCACAGCCCTAATGATTACATCGTTGGCGGTGGGTACTTCCTGAAATTTTCGATACTACCATCATCTCTGGCCTGGGAAGCCTTCGGCATCGCTAATGGGGCCAGCAATCGCTCCGAACTTATCAATCGGGTTTATAAGTATAAAAAAACAAATCGGTTGTCTGATCCCGATCCCAACATAGGCTGCATCATCCTGTCCATGCCCTTTTTCTTCGCCCCTGCTGATTGGATTTCAGTCCCCACTGATTGGAGTCGTAATATCGTCCAGGGCAAGACTTACCGTACTGATGAAACACTTGGTCTAAGACTGTATAAGCAAGTGCAAGAGCGCTTAAGAAAGGACATGTCGTTGGACATGGTCATGGAAGACCCGCCAGCACGCCGATATGGTAAGGAGCAAATAATAAAGCCTAGGATAGGCCAAGGAGCATTCAAGGTGCTCATAACTGATGCATACCAGCGGCGATGTGCCATCACGGGCGAAAAAACTTTACCGGTTCTTGAAGCAGCCCACATCAAACCCTTTAGCCAGGATGGTCCGCACACAATCAGTAACGGCATTTTACTACGGAAAGATTACCACACTCTCTTCGATAGGGGTTATTTAACAATTGATAAGAACCTCACCATCGAAGTTAGTCACAGGATTAAAGAAGACTTCGGCAATGGACGGGAATACTATTCACACCACGGCCGCCAATTGCTCATCTTACCACAACGGCAAGACCAACTCCCCGATTCCAAGTTTCTGGAATGGCATAACGAGAATGTATACTTGGGGTAAACGATGATATCCGGTCACATTATCCAAAACATACTCCTACCTTATAGTCTGATCTAATAAGTCCATTTTGAGCCAGCCCTCACTAGGCCAGAGTCTAATAAGAAGATGCCGTCCATCTTGTAGGTTTCTTAATGGCACTGCCCACTTTGGCAACACCTCCCCATGCCGCTATAATATAATTCTTGATTATTTTAGTAGGGATTGTGTACTATTTAAGAAAGATCAATAAATATGGCTTAAAAGGAGAATAAGGCTATGTCTTCTCTGGAAATTTATAAACAAAGAGAAATTATTAGCTATGATCGTGGGGTCTTCACTACCAAAGAAGTACCGGTAGTTCAGGAAACCCCCTTGACCATATTTCTGAACCAGATTGAATTGGCAACGATGGTCTGTTCACCGGGAGCCTACCAGGAGTTGGGAGTAGGCTTTCTGCTCACTGAGGGTTTGGTGCAAGTCCCCTCGGACATTATTTCTATGTCCCTCCGCGAAGAAGAGGGATTATTGCAGATAGAGACTAGTCGTCCGATTCCCCAGACCGGCACCTTTCTGCGCCGGCATATTGCCAGTTGCTGCGGCAAGAGCCGAGGGGGTATTTATTTCATTAATGATGCCCGCCAGCTTAAACCGATCGAAAGTGATAGCCGATTTTCAGCCGGCCACCTGCTGCAGATAATCAATGGGCTGGAAGACCGCTCCGGGACTTTCCGCTTGACCGGCGGTGTGCACAGCGCAGCATTGGCTGACCAGGAAGGAATCCTGTGTATGTTTGAGGATATCGGCCGACACAATGCAGTGGACAAGGTCTTGGGCTATGCCTTTCTAAATGAGATCAGCACTGATGATAAATGCCTCCTTCTGAGCGGGCGGGTAGCCTCGGAGATACTCATCAAAGCAGCTCGGGCCAGTATTCCGGTGGTATTGAGCAGGTCAGCCCCCACCGGTTTAACCGTCGACCTCGCCGACGACCTTAATATCACCGTAGTGGGCTTTGCCCGTGGTGAACGGTTCAATATCTATAGTCACCCGGAACGAGTGGTTTAATAAAGGAGAATAAGATGAGCAAGTTGACTAAAGAACAGATGACTGAGAAAATCCGGCAGCTAAAAAAAGAAAAGTCAGTCTATATTATCGCCCACTATTATCAGCGACCTGAGATACAGGATATCGCTGACTTTGTGGGAGATTCCTATGCCATGGCGGTGGCGGCCAAAAACTCACCCCTGGATACTATCCTGGTAGCCGGGGTCGATTTCATGGCTGAATCGGCGGCCATCCTGTGCCCGGACAAGACGGTATTGTCCCCCGAGCCGGCGGCTACCTGCCCCATGGCCAATAGCATCAAAGTGGAAGATGTGGAGAAGTATAAGAGCGCCCATCCCGACAGCCTGATCGTCAGCT
>JAXDBN010000106.1:0-4978 GCA_034678805.1 Syntrophomonadaceae bacterium | reverse complement strand
TTTCCCGGCTTACCTGCGCTTGTGCACCGATGATCCCGCCAAATTCGAGGAAGTGCTGCGGCGCGCCCTCGACATTGCTGAATTATTCGATATGAGACGCCTGCACCCGGGGGTCTTGGTAGGAATGCATATTTGTGCTGCCCAGGGGTATGTTACTCAGGATAACCCTGATAAGGCGCTGGATATGTTGGAGAAGTATACCGGGATCGTAACCAGCGATATTTATCCCCTGAATCTGCATGGCGACGATTTCTTCGACCAGCTGGACAGTTGGATTGCCAAGCTGGACCTGGGCAACGATCTTCCCAGGGACGACCGGACCATCAAGAAAAGTATGTCCGACCAGATAGTTCATAATCCAGCTTTCTCAGTACTGGCAGATAATCCGCGTTTCCGTAAGATCACTGAAAAACTGCAAGGCAACTGCAGCTAAGATTAAGGAGGCAGCATCATGGAACAGGAAAAAACATTGGTGAAAAAACGGCTGGCCTGGTTTGTTGCTCTGACCTTCATTATTACCTGGATTATTTTCGGGCAGATACCTCTGCGCGGGCTCAACTATGGACCCGGGGTGACCATATATATTGTCATGGCCGGCATGTTTGTCCCGGCCTTATGTAATATCCTGACCAGGCTCATAACCAAAGAGGGCTTCGGCAATATGCTTTTACGCCCGAATTTCAAAGGGCACGGGAAAGAATATCTGCTGATTTACTTCGGGCCGACTGTCTTATTATTGGTGAGCGCAGCGGTATATTTCTTGATTTTCCCCGGTTCCTTTGATTCGCAGCTTACCGTTCTGCAGGAGGCGGCCGCCAGGACAGGAAAACTTACCGTGCAGACTCTATTACTGATTACAATATTACAGATCACCATTATCGGCCCGCTTATCAATATTATCCCTACCTTGGGCGAAGAGCTGGGCTGGCGGGCCTACCTGCTGCCCAAATTACGCCTGCTCTTTTCCGACCGGTGGGCCCTGGTCATCACCGGAATTATATGGGGCTTGTGGCACACCCCGGTGATAGTATTGGGGCATAATTACGGAACCAGCTATATAGGTTATCCATGGTTAGGGATTTTGATGATGGTGGTGTTCTGTGTATGGCTGGGAATTATCGAAGGCTATGCGGCCATCAAGCTGAATAGCGTAATACCAGCCGCCATGATTCATTCGGCCGTGAATGCCGGGGCAGGTCTGGCTGTACTTATGGCTAAAAGCGGATATAATCCGCTTCTCGGCCCGGCCATTACCGGTCTCATCGGCGGACTGCCGTTTATTATCGTAGCGGTAATATTACTAATCAAAGCAGGCCGTGAGCGTGCTGAACTAGAAGCAATTTGATGTGCAGGTAAATAATATTTACCTGCATCTCTTGAAAGCGAGTGAGCAAAATGGAAGGAATCAAAAGAATAACTAAAAAGATTATAAAAGGTGTGGCCATCTTCCTGGGCATCCTAGTATGCCTGAATATAATCGGATTTGCGGTCAACAAGACATTTTTTGCCCATGAACTGGAGACTGCTGCGCCGTATGGACAGATGATTGAAGTGAACCAACAAAGAATGCATGTGTATTCCATGGGCAAGGGCGAAAAAACTATTGTGCTGTTACCGGGTTTTGGGGTATCCTTGCCCAGCGCCGACTTTGGGCCGCTGATGCGGGAACTTTCCAAAGAAAATACAGTCGTTTGCATTGAATATTTCGGCGTCGGTTTCAGCGACCAGACCGATACACCCCGGACCAATGCCAACTATACGGAAGAAATCAGAACCGCACTGTCTTTGGCCGGCTTTAAGGCCCCTTATGTCCTGATGCCGCACTCCGTCTCCGGTATTTACAGCGAGTATTATGCCTCCCAATATGCTGATGAGGTGGCTGCGATTATTATGCTGGATACGACCTCGACGGTTAAAACTGATGCCGAGAATCCGCCCCAAATCGCATACCAAATGGGTAAGCTGCAGCAGGCTTGCGGAATATCACGCCTTGCCAATGGGTTGGTACCTCCTGCTCAAAAAGCCGAAAACGGATATACCGCCAAAGAAATCGGTGATTATAAATTGTTTACCAACCACGTTCTCAATGATACTATTATTGACCAGTCCTGCCGTACCATTGACAATATCAATGAGGTGAGTGAATTGACTTTCCCCCCTGAAGTACCGGTATTGAAACTAATATCTTCTCAAACGGAAATAAAGGCCGGCGCGGAATATCAAACCGGCCACTTAAATAGACTGGGCGCCAATGTTGAATCGAGAATTATCGATGGAACCCATTTCCTTTACCAGACTAATGTTGCCGATATTTGTGATGCCACCAGTGCTTTTCTGGGAAAAATCAGATGACACCTTTGAAATATGATGCTATGCAAAGCCAGGAAGAAAGATATGCTGAGCCTGCGTGTCGCTATGGTGCTTCAGTTCTTATCGGCCAGGCTGTTCGTTGCCTGTATGATATCGGTTTGGATTATCTGCAGCATTTTTTCCGGTTCCTCAAAATTAGGACTATGGGCGGAGTTGGAAAAGGTATAAAAACCCTTTACCGGCGCCTTTAATCCGGACATGTAACTCTTGGCCAAATCATGGTTGACGGTGAGATCATAGGCTCCGCTGAAGAAATATACTGGAATCTCAAGCTCTGTTACTTTGGTGGTAAGATCCAGAGCCAGAACCTGATCGAACAGGGCGGTCTTTCTTATAAAGGATCCCTTCGAAATCCAAATATTCACTTTTTCTTTAAAGGTATATGCCTTGCAGGCCATGACGGGAATAAATACACCGCGAAAAACTGATCGCATGTTGCGCATGGTGCCGACACCGAGTTCATGCATGGATTGATCCCGCAGCGGGGATTTGAAGAAGGGAGGAACGTAAGCGTCGGACTCCGGAATCGGATATGCCTGAAGCTTCCGTACCATTTCCCGATTTCCTTCTTCCAGATACCGATTCATCATGTACTGATAAGCCAGTTTTTCAGATTCGGCCTGCCGGACAATCTGGCTGATACCGATGTAGGCGTAATAATGCTGCGGTTCTTCAAATGCCGCCTGGATGGCAAAGGCGGTTCCGCCCGAATGCGCCATCAAATAGATTTTCTCTTTACCGAACCGCTGGCATAAATATTGGGTTACTGCCAGCGTGTCGAGTTTTAGCTGATCCAGATTTATGCTTTCCAAAGGTATGCCGGGATCATATGAAAGCCCGCCGCCGCGCTGATCCCAGTAACAAACGGTAAACTGCTCCTCCAACCCGGTGGGGAACTTATCAGCCAGGAAATATTCCGAGAAACACGGACCTCCGTGCACAAAAAGCAAAAGCGGATTCTCCGTATTCCTGCCCCTTATGATCATACCCTGCTGCACTCCGTTAATATTGACGAAAACTTTTTCAGAAATACTGCCCGCAGCCGGACGCCCAGTTTCATCCCGCAATGGTCCCGGTTCTCCAGGGCTATATCCCCAAACCACACCAACCAACACAATTATACAAAACAAACTCGCATACAATACTGCTGCCATGGTTGGTACCAACCTCCGGTTTTTAGATTTTCCTGATAGCAGTTTCATTCTTTCATTCTCCTAGATACTCATATCAGCCAACTTCTACTTCCAATGCGCCGATTACCTTAACCCTTCCGATAATAAAAGCCAGGACTGAAACCAATAAGCCGGAAATTATGAACATTAAACCGATCCCCCGTCCCTGGCCTATACCTATGATTTGCCCGACCGTCTGGCTCAGCGCTCCGCCATAAGCAAATAGCGGGTTAAACAGGCGATCGGCCAAAAACCCGGCTGAACCAAATGCGAGAATATAACCTGCCTGGGAAATGGCATAAATCATGGACCATATTCGGCCCTGCTTTTCATTATCTACATTACTCCGGATGAGAACCTCCAGGCTGGTATTGACAAACGGGAGGGTGCTGAAAAAGAGGAAACAAAAAACGGTGATTAAGGCCACGGCAGTAAAAAATCCCACCAGCGCATAAAACAGTCCGGCCAGCGCCAGAGACAAAGACACTACGAATACCTTGCTTTTTCTTATTCCGAACATGCCAATAAACAGGCTGCTTACCAGCATTCCTGATGCGGATACCGAAAGGGCCAGCCCCAGGGTCTTGGAATCGGTAAGGGTCAGCATCATCGGCGAAAATAATGATTGAAACAAGCCAACATAAAAACAAACCACTGATGTCAGCAAAACCAGATATAATACTCCCTTCTGGGCGAGGAGATATCGAAAGGAATCCGCCAAATCGCGGAAAAATTTCTGTTCATTATTTTTTCGGGGAGATACATCCGGTTTCTTAACCAATAAAACTGCGGCAACCGCAATCAGGAAGGTCATGATATCAATGATTATGACTAGTTGAATGTCAAAAACACTCATGAGGAATCCTGCCAGTATAGGCGATATGAGATATTGTGCCGATCCTGCCAATTGAACCAGTCCACTGACCTGGGAATACAGTTCTTCTGAAACCATGTCGGTTACAACAGCCTTGTAGGCGGGATTTTGAATGGCCACGAATATTGCGCTCAGTGCCACCCCGGTATATATCTGCCATAATGCAATATTTCCTGACACCATAACCAGGAGAATGAACAATAATCCAGTTATGGCACCCGCATCTCCGATTATCATCATTTTCTGCCGGTCGAATCTGTCCGCCAGCACCCCGCCAAATGGCAGCAGAATGAATGACGGCAGAAAGGAAGAAAGAATGATCAAAGAAAAATTAGTAGCCGATTGCGTGGTCTGAAATACATACACACCCAGTGCAAAAGCCGTAAGTCCGCTGCCGATAGCCGACGTCAATTGTCCCAACCAGACGACCAGAAATTTCCTGATATTCTTGTCATGGATATTCATCTCTTTACCTCGTTTCATAATTAACGGGGTCAAGTTTTGATATATCCGGTATTCTCTTGAATTTAAACTGACCTCTGTTAAAAAACATCGCTTGGTT
>JAXDBN010000105.1:0-5335 GCA_034678805.1 Syntrophomonadaceae bacterium | reverse complement strand
GCCGGCTGGGCGGTTACACCCGCAGCGGCAAACTTGTCTACATCACGTCCTGATACGCTGCCGGCTATGGCCAATGCTTTCCGCATCTCGCCGGGGGCAGGCAGACTTACAGAAAAATCCGGGGCATTATCGATTAAACCATAGGTATAACGCGAGTAACGAACCATTACGGTGATAATTGGCCTTTGCCAGATAAAGCCGATATTACCCCATCCTATCGTCATAGTGTTCATGCGGGTACCATCTTTTACGGTTAAAAATGCACCCCGGGGCAATTGAGTCAGAAATTCCTGGGCATACTGTTCAAAGGAAATCTTTTGGGTCATGGCGTTACGACTCCTCTCATATTAAAAGGGCAGTCCCTCGATCCTTGCAGGGAAGCGAGCCTGCTGCCTGCCAGAGCTGATTTATAAATTATATAACAATCCGAAGAAGCTTAGCATTCTATTTCTACCTATATAATATAGGTAGGTAAGGATAAAAATGATGCTTTGTTTTATTCATTAATATTATGGAGGATTTAAGGTGGCTAAATGGAAATTGTGCGTGTTAGTATTTACAGTGCTGGTAGGGCTGGTTGGTTTTAATCCTGCGGTGGGAGCAGAAAACAGCCGGGCGGATTGGAGTGGTCTATACGACATTCTGATTACCACCAGTAACGGGCAGCAGGTTCCCGCGGAAATAGATATCAGGACGATTGGCAGCCAGGTTGAAGTAAGCAGCGATTTTAAACAATATCCGGTCAATCTTGTCGGTGATTACACCGGCGATGTGGAAGGAGAAGGTGTGCAGGCCCACTTTGACATAAATGAATTTGGCCTGGTGAAAGGTCAGGCTGACTTTATTATTCGCAGGGTGGAAACTCAATACCAGATAGAAGGCCAGGCTGCGGTCAGCTATTTCTATATGACCAAGAGCGGCCAGCTGACAGCCGATTTTACCGGCCAGCGCCGGGAAGCCGCCCAGGTTCCCACACCCGCCCCAGTTCAGGAAGCACAGTCCGGTGAAGAAATGGGCGGAAAGTACAACTACGCAACTATTATGGCAATTATCATTGGTTTAATCGCGTTGGCGATTATGCTCTCAACCGGGCACAAGCGCCGCCGCCAATAGTGTGATCTGCTATTCTTGCATCAGTTCAATGCGTTCCCCATCCGGGCCGGCCAGGAAAATGATTTTCCTACCCGTCAAAGCCAGACGCGGGGCATCAGTCTCGAAATGAATTCCTTCTTTTTGCAGCTGAGCTGCAGCCTTGTCAATGTCAGCTACTACAAACGCAATATGATCAAAACATCCAGCCCCTCGCTTTTCAAGCGGAGCTGGCGTGTATTCGAGCAGTTCAATGGTAAATGAACCGGACTGCAGATTGATTATGGTAAGACCATCAAGGGTATGGATACCCTTGATGGTAAAACCCAATATATTTTCATAGAAAAGAGCGGACTTCGCAGCATTAGTCACTACCAGGCCTATATGTACCGGTATGAACTCAGCCGGTGCATCATGATTCTTATAGGTCATAATACATTTCAAATTCCATCGGATGGGGAATATTAGCTACCTTACGGGCCTCTTTGCGTTTGGCCGCTATCCATATCTCGATCAACCGCTGCGGGAATACCCCACCCTGCAGCAGGAAATCGTAGTCTTTCTCCAAAGCATCCAGGGCTTCCTCCAACGATGTCGGCAGAGCCTTGATCTTGGCCAGTTCTTCTGCTGGCAGCGCGTAAAGGTTAACATCATAGGGGCCAAAACCTTCCCTGGTCGGATCAATTTTATTCTTTATACCGTCCAGACCAGCCATCACAATAGCTGAGAAGGCCAGGTAAGGATTACAGGTGGCATCAGCAGAGCGGAACTCGAAACGCTTGGCCGCCGGATTCTTGGCATAGGCGGGAATCCGGATGACAGCGCTGCGATTGGAAGTAGCGAAAACACAATTTACCGGTGCTTCGTAACCGGGCACCAGACGTTTATAGGAGTTGGTGCTGGGATTAGTAAAAGCTAACAAGGCCGGAGCATGCTTCAGGAGACCGCCAATGAAATAAAGGGCGGTTTTGCTCAGGTTGGAATAGCCTTTCTTATCATAAAAAAGCGGCTTGCCGTTTTTGAACATATGCATATGTACATGTAAACCGTTACCAGCCTCACCGTACATGGGCTTGGGCATGAAGGTAGCAGTCTTGCCTTCCTGGAAGGCCAGGTTTTTGATCAGATACTTGGCCAGCATGGTCCGGTCAGCCATCTCCAGCATGGTGCCGAACTCAACCTCGATCTCTACCTGCCCGGGACCACCTACCTCATGGTGGTGATATTTTACCGGTATATTGTTTTCTTCCATTAGTAAACACATGCGCGCTCTTAGGTCATAAAGTACGTCCTGGGGAGGGGTGATATGGTAACCGCCGTGGAGCGTATTCTTATAACCCAGGTTTTGGTGCTCGTCGTCACCGCTGTTCCAGATAGCCTGTTCACAATCAATAGTAAACCCGGTCTTCTGGGGTGAGTTTTCGAAGCTGACGTGGTCGAATACGTAGAATTCGTATTCAGGGCCCATGCGGATCTCGTCAGCGATACCAGTATCTTTCATATACTCTTGGGCCTTGAAGGCGATGGAACGGGGGTCCTGGTCAAACCGGCAGTTGTCTGGTTGGGCAATAACAAATACATCACCGATCATACTGAGGGTGGGGACTTCGGTAAAAGGATCACGGACGGCAGAGGTGATATCGGGAATGAATACCATATCGCTTTTTTCGACAGGGGCGAACCCGTAATTGGAGCCATCAAAACCGATGCCGTTTTCCAGGGTTTCAGGTTTGAAGCGGCCGGTGGGGATGCCTAGATGTCTCCATCTGCCCAGCAGGTCGATCATTTTAAAGTCAATCATTAGAATGTTGTTCTTGGAGCAATAGTCCATTACCTCTTCATAGGTCCGAAACAAACAAAAACGCCTCCCTTAATTATTAAAATATCGTGGAAATTATACCAGAGTCGACATACATTAGTAAAGAATACGACATCCAGTATACTGTATTATATTCACGTGTATACAAATATACCAGGCGGGTTTATCTGGGAATGCAATCGAAGTTTGTATAACTGACTTAATTGGATTTATTATCCTGGTAGTATAGAATTAAGCTGTATATCAAAAATTATAATGAATTCAGCATGGAGGTATGATTATTTGGGAGCCAACACTATCCGCAAGAGAGAAGAAATTGAGGACCTATATAAATGGAAGCTGGAGAACATATACCCGGATGAGCAGCTGTGGGAAAAGGATCTGCAAAAGATATCCAAATTGGCAGAAGAGGTGGATGGGCTGCAAGGTACGCTGGGAGAGTCAGCCCAGAATTTACTAAAATGCCTGCAGTTAAATGATGAACTGGGCCGCATTTCTGAAAAGGCCTACGTCTATGCCCGCATGCGCCGCGATGAGAACAATGCCAATTCTCACTACCAGGCGCTTTTTGACCGGATACAGAGCCTTAGCATCAAGGTCGGCAGTATCACTTCCTATATAGTTCCGGAAATTCTGACTATTCCCGAAGAAAACATCCGATCATATATGAAGGAAAACCAGGACCTGGCCATATATGGCCATTCTATAGATGAGATCCTGCGGCAAAAGGAGCATATCCTGTCACCGGCAGAAGAGAGGTTAATGGCGATGTCGGCGGACTTGTCGCTGGCCTCCGGCAGTATATTTACCATGTTAAACAATGCCGACATTAAGTTCCCGGTGATCAAGGATGAGAATGATCAGGAAGTGGAGATAACCAAAGGCCGTTATGGCAGCCTGATGGAGAGTTCCAACCGACGGGTTAGGGAGGATGCCTATCACGGTTTGTATTCTTCTTACCGCGGCCTGGTGAATACCCTGGGAGCCAGCTTGGGTGCCAGCGTTAAAAAGGACATATTTTATGCCCGGGTACGCAAGTATGAATCAGCCCGGGCAGCATCGCTGGACCAGGATAATGTTCCGGTCGAGGTTTATGATCGCCTGATTGAATCCGTGCACGGCCATATGGAACTTATGTATCGCTATATGGCCATTCGCAAGAAGGTCCTGGGCGTTGACGAACTTCATTTCTATGATTTGTATACTCCGTTGGTACCAGAATATAGAATGGAAGTGCCCTATAACCAGGCTAAGGAAACACTGCTCGAGGCCCTGCAGCCGCTGGGGTCCGATTATTTGGCCCAAATGAAGTCCGGGTTTACAGGGGGCTGGATAGACGTCTATGAGAACGAGGGAAAAACCAGCGGGGCTTATTCCTGGGGAGCCTATGATACCAGTCCCTATATATTAATGAACTACGATAACAAATTGGACGATATGTTTACCCTGGCCCATGAGATGGGACATTCCCTGCACAGTTATTACTCCAATAAGGCCCAGCCCTATGTTTACAGCCAGTATTCCATTTTTGTAGCTGAGGTAGCCTCCACCGTGAATGAGTCGCTGCTGATCGATTACCTTTTGCAGAAGAGCACTGATCCCCAGGAGAAAATATACCTGATCAACCACTATCTGGAGCAGTTCCGCGGTACCGTTTACCGGCAGACCATGTTTGCTGAATTCGAAAAGATAATTCATGAACGGGCCGAACAGGGTGAAGCACTCACCCCGGAATTACTGAAACAAATTTACCGTGAACTAAACACTCTCTACTATGGACCGGATATGGTGATGGACGAGGATATTCCATTGGAATGGGCTCGCATACCTCATTTTTATTCCGCGTTTTATGTCTATAAATACGCCACCGGTTTTTCAACCGCCACTGCTCTCAAAGAACAAATCAAGCAGGAGGGGCAGCCAGCGGTTCAGCGTTATCTCGATTTCTTGAAATCCGGCGGGAGTGATTATCCCATAAACCTGTTGAAAAAGGCCGGAGTGGACCTGTTGACGCCAGAGCCGGTAAGTGATGCGTTGGTGTATTTCGGCCAATTATTGGATCAATTGGAGGAACTGCTGGGTTAAAATGTGTAAATGCTGCCCGGCTGAGTACTATAAAACCCCCAAGTCGAACATAATAATGAAGAAGTACATTATTTGTTTGAACAGGGGGTTTAATTTATTTTGACCCATATAAATACAGAGGCGGTCTTCGATGCCCAGATGAAAAGCATCCTCCCCCTCCTGGAACCATACAGCAATTCCAATTTGGTCATCGGGATACCTTTCTATAATGAAAAGGAAACCCTCCCGGAAGTAATAAAAGCAATCGATGCGGCGCTGCACACCTGGATCGGCAGACAGCAGCTGATCGTATGTGCCGGTGACAGCCGGGGTGCTGACGTCCTGGAGGAAATCGACGGTTTG
>JAXDBN010000104.1:0-7599 GCA_034678805.1 Syntrophomonadaceae bacterium | reverse complement strand
CGGGGGTGATCGACATTACCTTGAGAAAGCCCAGGATTTGAACAAGGAATTTATAGAATTATTCTGGGATGAAAACGAGGGCGGATTTTTCTTTTATGGTTCCGACAGCGAAGAGTTACTGATCCGTCCCAAGGAATCTTATGATGGCGCTATGCCTTCTGATAATGCGGTTGCAGCCTTTAACCTGCTGCATTTACATCGCTTGACAGGTGATGCCGGGCTGGATGAGAAGGCACGAAAGCAAATCCAGTATTTTGCCGGTACCGTTGCCGACAATCCGGGCGCCCATACATTTTGGCTGCAGGCTATCTTTTACCAGGAGCAAGGGATGCGTATAGACCTGCCCCAGTAGATTGTAACTCCCTATTTGGGCGGGAGATGCCGCTTTGGTGGTCCGAAACCTAATAACACAGGCTGGCTTTTTAAGGGCTGGCCTTTTTATTTGCCCAAACTTGCTCGATATATTATAGAATATATAAATATGCAGCAATGTAATTGATTATTTATGGGAAAGGTGAAAGCAATATGAAGGTATTGGTATTTGGTTTGGGTGCCTTGGGTGCAGTATATTCCTGCCTGTTGAAGGGGCAAGGGCACCAGGTTACGGGATTGGACCGGGAACCGGTCGCCAGGGAAGCAGCGGCGAAAGGTGTCCAGGTTAACGGGATATGGGGTGAACATTCCGCCTTTTTGGATACGGTAGTCACCAATCTGGAAGAGCTGGTGGATCGTGATTATGATTTGCTGGTGCTGACCGTCAAGTCTTATGAGACTGCCGAGGTGGCCCGCCAGATAGCCAATTTTATCAGTCCCCAAACCTATGTTATGCTGGCCCAGAACGGTTTCGGCAATTACGAGGCGGCTGCCCAATCTATACCCAAGTCCCAATTGATCCTGGGACGGGTTATATTCGGTGCTGAAACGATGGCGCCGGGAGTTTCCAAAGTGACAGTTATTGCTGACGATGTAGTTATCGGCTCGCCGGAAAACCTGATCGATATGGGAAGGCTGGAGGACTTGGCCCGGACCTTCAGTACTGCAGGTATACCGACCCGGGCTTCCAATGAGGTAATGAAATTTGTCTGGGGTAAGATTATTTACAATTCAGCCCTGAATCCGCTGGGAGCCATACTGGAAGTGCCTTACGGAATGCTGGCCGAAAATCCGCATACCCACCAATTGATGGACCAGGTAATTGAAGAAATATTTGCGGTGTTGAGAGCGCACCGGCAGGAGACCCCGTGGGCTGATGCGGAAGCATACCGCCAGGCTTTTTATACCCAGTTGGTCCCTTCGACCGCAGGGCACCATGCTTCCATGCTGCAGGACATGCAGCGCGGGCGCAAGACTGAAATCGATGCTTTAAACGGTGCGGTAGTAAATTTGGGCCGGCAATATGGTGTTCAAACCCCGGTTAACGAAGTGATTGTGGCCATGATAAAAGCTAAAGAGGCTATGCGGGTTTAATCCCGGCTTCAATATTGTTAATATGTTCGAGCATTCGAGCCCAGGCTTCGTCTGGGTTCTTGTTTTTGATAGCCTGGAGTATGGCTTCGTGTTCATCCAGCACCTGACCCGTTAATTTGGCATAGAGTGCTTCCCGGTCCTGGCGGAAATCTTTATGCATAAGATCGGCAACGGTATTCATGATCCGCAGCAAAACTGTATTTTTGGTGGCTTCGGCAATAGTATAATGAAAGCGCAGATCCGCTTCTACCGCAGCTTGGATGGAATCAGCATTTTTCATGGTCTGAAAGGCTGCTTCAATTTTCTCCAGGTCGGCGGGGGTAGCTCTTTTAGCGGCTAGAGCTGCACACTCAGTCTCCAGGATCCTTCTGACTTCCATTAACTGTACTCCCGGGTTGCGTTCAACCGCCAGGAGCACACTCAGCGGCTCGAAGGTTTCCAAGTCATTACTGCGCCGGATAAAAGTTCCCTCACCGGATCTTACCTCAATAAGACCCAATGCTCCCAGGGCGGTGAGCGCTTCGCGAACTGAAGTGCGGCTAACCCCAAGGGTTTCGGCCAGCTCCCGTTCGGCCGGCAGCTTATCACCGGGCTGCAGGTCGCCCTGGGTAATCATGCGGCGGATCTGTTCCATTATTTCTTCATAAATTTTTTTTGTTTTTATCGGCTGAAAGGTCAAATTGGAGCACTCCTCCGAAATATTCAGGTCAAAGTATCCTTCTAGCTGCATGCCACAATGCTGGTTAATTAATACGTTATCTTGGCCCGTTCCCGCATAAAAGCGATCTCGCGGTCGATGTCGCCTTGAATTTCGGCGATGCGCTGGGCAGCATCCGGTCCTTTCATCAGGCGGTTGAAACGGCCCTGTTTCATCAGGTATTCATCTGCCGGGGCAGCATCTTTTTTGCCGCTGATGATCTGGGAAGTGGGGCTGTTAAAGCTAATTTTACCATTTTCTGCTTCCCATAGCAGCCAGGCACCGCTGCGCACCGCCATGCGGCTCATCTGTACGGTTTCAGGCATATCGAACTGCCAGCCTAGATAGCAGGGGGCCAGGATTTCGATGTATTTCATGCCGGGGGTGTTTCTAGCTTTTACCACCTTGTCGTACAGGTCACCGGGATAAGCCACGGTAGCGGTTGCCACATAAGGAATACGGTGCTCCAGCATCAGCAGGGCCATGTTCTTCTTGGGCTGACGTTTGCCGGTGGGGGTGGTGGTGGTAAAGGTACCGCGCGGGGTAGCACCGCTGCGCTGTACGCCAGTGTTGCTGTAGGCTTCGTTATTATATCAAAAGTGAATGATCTTATCATTGCGCTCAGCCGCGGCCGAAAGCGCCTGGAAACCGATGTCATAGGTGCCGCCATCGCCTACCCAGCTGAATACGGTGGGCAGCTCGCCTTGCAGGCGGCCCTTCTCCTGCATTATTTCAACTGCATGGCTAATACCGGAAGCCGAGGAGCCGGCAGAGGCAAAGGTAATATTGATGCAGGGCCAGTTGTAGCCCAGCTTGGGGGTCATGCCCATGCTGGCTACTGAACAGGAGGGGGTCAGCAGCATGATAGCATTGGGGCCCAAAGCCTTGCCTACGATGCGCAGCGCCATGGTGGCCGGGCAGCCGCCGCAGGCCCCGTTGCCGCTTAAAACCTGCTCTATATCCGGTAATTTCTTAATACTGGTTGCCATATCTCATCCATTCCTTTCGTGGTCTATGCTTATTCTTCCATCATGGCACGAATCTCAGCTGCCATGAAGCGGCGGGTCAAATCGATACCACCAATGCCCATTACCCGGTTCTTAACCGTGATGTCGCTGCGTTTGCCAAATAGTATGCTTTTCAGCTCTGAAGCCAAAATTCCGCCGGGGTGGCCGAAGTTATAGTTACGATCCAATACCATTACCTGAGCATTGGGCGGCAGTGCGTTGATGATATCCTCGGCCGGGAAAGGCAGGTACAGGCGCGGACGCAACAGACCGGCTTTGATACCCTGCTCCCGAAGAATATCGACGGAGAGTCTTAATTCCGCTGCCATACTGTTGACGGCAAAGGCTACCACTTCAGCGTCTTCCAGCCGATAGGTGTCAATAGTATCGCCATCCCACATACCGGTAATGTCCTTGTACTCTTGGGCAGCTTGTTTAACCAGCGGTATGGCTGCCATGATGTCGTCGGACAACATCTGGCGGAAGGGTGCGTATTCGGCCGCCATGGTCACGTTGCTGAACGAAGAGGGATGAGTCGGGTCCAGCCGCCATTCCGGTTGATGGGGGGGCAGGAAACGATCGATATCCTCCTGCGGCGGAATGGTGAGGGGCATCAGGCAATGGGAGATGGCAAAGCCATCGAAGTTGACCATCACCGGGATATTGATCTGTTCGGCCACGCGGAAGGCCTGCAAAATGGTGTTATAAACCTCCTGGTTGGAGGAACAATGATATTGGAGCCAGCCGGTATCACGCTGGGCAAATGAATCCTGATGGTCGGCCCACAGGGTCCAGGGGGCAAAAATACCACGGTTGACGTTGCACATTACTACCGGCAGACGTCCACCGGAAACCATATGTAATACTTCGTGCATATACAGCAAACCGTTGGCCGAGGTGGCCGTAAAAACCCGGGCGCCGGCTGCGGAGGCGGCTACGGCAGCGGCCAGAACGCTGTGTTCACCTTCCACCGGAATAAACCGGGCGTGCAGCTCGCCATTTTCAACCATGGCGGCTATTGCTTCCATAATGCTGGTCTGGGGGGTGATGGGGTAGCCGGGTACTACGTCCACCCGGGCGCTTTTTACGGCCAGCGCGGCGGTATAGGTACCGGTTTCCATTCTAACTTGGGCTGCTTTCATACTGCTAATCCTCCTCCTTTACCATGCTGATGGCGCCGGTGGGGCATTCCAGGGCGCATACGCCACAACCCTTGCAGTAGCGGTAATCAATAATAGGTTCATTACGATCTATGACTGCTTCCGGGCAATATACCCAGCAAATTTGGCATTTGTTGCATTTCTCAACGTCAACCACCGGACGGTGCGTCCGCCAGGAACCGGTGTCACCGCCGGATCCCATCATCGGCCAGGAAATCGGCCGGTAGGCTTTGGTAACTGATTTCATTAATTTCCATTCCTTTCGCTAAACCAAATATAACGAGGCCACGAATTTTCCCCGCCTCGCTGCAGCGGTATGCTGTATCTCGCAGTATCCTGCGATGCTTATAAACGTGCTAGGCGCTTATCTGGGTCATAACCTGGGTTACCGTATTATAAGCCTTGGCAGCAGCGCCCAAATTGCGCTCACCGTTCTTGCCCGGCCATTTATTCATGATGGTTTGTTCCATAATATTCTGGGGGATGTTCAGCACCCGGCACACCGCGCCAAACAGCGGGATATTGATTAAGGGACCGTCGGCAGAAAATAAGTCGGCGTCGCGGGCAATGGAGTCGGCGTCCACCTGCCAGGTAGGGTGATTCTCCACGGCTGCACCGTTGGGAGCGTTAATGATCACCGTGCCAATGTCGGTAATACCTTCTTTGACCGCCGCTTCGGTGAGTTTTTCGCTCATTACTACCACATAATCCGGCAGCTCGCATTGACTGTGGGCATGGATAGTGGTGGGAGACATGCGCACGGCTGCCCGCACTGGTGCCCCGCGGCGTTCTACCCCGAAGAATGGCAAAGCCTGCCCCTGCTCACCGTTTTCCAACGCCGCCTGCGCTAACAAATGAGCCAGGGTAACGGAGCCCTGCCCGCCAAATCCGTTGATACGTAGTTCTAACATTTTATTCCTCCATTCTCCCCTGATTGTCTGGTGCCCTGATGGTCAGACCAGTCGTGTTAGTAGACATTATATTACAAAAGCCGGGATTAATTCCAGTACAAAATATTGTGTTCAGGTGGTATAAAGTTGGAGCGGCCAGGGTAGTGTCATATACTGGGAGTATGTTAGAATGAACCTGTGAAATTTTCGCAAGGAGATGAGGGCCGGACATGAAACAGACGATTGATGCCCGCGGACTGGCTTGCCCGGAGCCGGTGATTATGACTAGAAAAGCACTTGAGAGCCAGCAGGTTGACGAGGTCCTGGCCATCGTAGATAACCGGGCAGCTTTGGAGAACATTTCCCGAATGGTTGAAACCATGAACCTGGGGAGCATGGTTGAAGAGCAGGATGGTTTATTCTATATAAATATAACCAAAGAAGACATGGCCCCTCAAAAGCAGAGCCTTAAGGGCGGAGCGGTGCTGGTAGTTAAAAGCAATGTGCTGGGCCAGGGGGATGACCAGCTGGGCGGTATATTAATGAAGAGTTTTATGTATACCCTTACCCAAATGGAAGGCGAGCTGAAAACCCTCATACTTATAAATAGCGGGGTTATGCTTACCACCTCCGGGTCAGAAATGCTGGATCATATCAAAAACCTGGCCCATACAGGAGTTGAGGTATTGTCCTGCGGGACCTGCCTGGACTTTTATGGACTGGCCGATAAGCTGGAGGTAGGGATAGTCAGTAATATGTATACCATTGCGGAAGAAATGTTTCATGCCCGCAAGCTGATAGTATTATAATAGGTCTGGAGCAGGCAACTGGATTGAAAGCCAATGCAGGCTGCTGGAGGGGATTATTTGCTGATAGGCATAGACATAGTTGATATCGCCAGGATAAGGGACATAGTTAAGAGAACCCCGCGTTTTTTGCAGCGAGTCTACACCGAACAGGAGTTGGCATATTGCCGGCAGAAAGCTGATCCTTATCCTTCCCTGGCAGCCCGATTTGCAGTGCGGGAGGCTGTTCGTAAACTGGACGCAGTGTTCACTCGTGGACTTCATCTTAGGGAGACTGAAGTAGTAATTGATGCCAGCGGCAAACCGTCTTTGGTTTTACATGGGGATGCCCTGGAATTGGCCCGCCAGGCCGGAATAAAGGATTTTGCCCTGAGTCTTTCTCACAGCCGCGAACAGGCTATCGCGGTAGTTATAGCGGACAAGGAGTGATGCTATGAAATTGTTAAGGGCGGCAGAAATGAAGGCCATTGATGCCAGGGCCAGCACCGAGTTTATGATTCCCAGCTTGATTCTTATGGAAAATGCCGGCTTGAGGGTGCTTGAAACCATCCGAGAGATAACCGGGGATGGGGCTCAGAGCCGCATAGCAATATTAGCCGGTAAAGGCAACAACGGCGGGGATGGCCTGGTAACCGGGCGACATCTTATCAACGCCGGGGCCAGGGTCAAAATCTTCCTGATGGGAGAACTGGAGGAACTGACCGCCGATGCCCGGCTGAATTTAGACATATTGATTAAAATGGGGGCAGATATTACGCCCCTTACCCGTGAAGAGCACCTGGCGGCTTTTATGGACACGCTGCTGAAAGCTGATTTGGTGCTGGACGCTATTTATGGGATAGGTTTCCGCGGCAGCCTGGATAGTTTTGAAGCTGGTATAGTGCAGATGCTGAATACCAGCCGCATACCGGTGGTGGCAGTCGATATCCCTTCCGGGGTGGAGGCCGATACCGGGAAAGTGCATGGGATCGCAGTGCGGGCGGATTATACCGTAACCATGGCTCTGCCCAAGTTAGGACAGTTCCTGGCGCCGGGCTGTGATTACATGGGCAAATTAATAGTGGCCGACATCTCTATTCCCGGCCAGCTGCTTAATGATCCTGGTCTAAAGCTGAACCTTATCAATGAAAAAACGGTAACCAAATGGATTAAACCCCGGGCCGCAGAATCCCATAAGGGAACCTACGGCCATGTCCTGGTGGTGGGAGGTTCGGCAGGAATGGTGGGCGCGGTGACTATGACTTCCTGCTCTGCCCTGCGCTGCGGAGCGGGATTGGTTACGGCGGCACTGCCGGAATCGCTGGTGCCCATCCTGGACACATCAGTGATGGAGGTAATGAGCCGGGCCCTGCCCGAAACCAGCGAGCAAAGTATATCGGCGGATGCCTTGCCGGTGCTTGAGCACCTGATGGGAACCTGTTCAGTTTGCGCGGTGGGTCCGGGCATGTCCAGGTACCCGGAAGCTAACCAGATTGTGCGCTTCATCCTGGAAAACTCCGGGGTACCGGTACTGATTGATGCTGATGGTATCAATGCCCTGGCCGGTGATGTTGATGTCCTCAAAGATCGGCA
>JAXDBN010000103.1:0-6142 GCA_034678805.1 Syntrophomonadaceae bacterium | reverse complement strand
CCCTTGGCTATGGGGCAGCTCTCTGAAATTCGGCTAATGGTAGAACACATACCCCGTAAAGAGAGTATTAATCTGGAGAATATCTTGTAAGGCAGAAAAATTGCAGAATATTTTAAGACTAGCCCGTCTTGACACAAAATGTCTGGACGGGTGTATTTTTGGCTTAATCTGGTAGAATAATGGGGGAATAGATGATCACAACGAGGTGATTTATGAAGCTGGCAGTATTTGATTTCGATGGAACTCTTCTCATAAAGGATACTCTGCCTTCGCTGGGAACCGAATGGATTCGGCAGGGCCATTCCCGCTTAAGATATGCATCGGTGTGGGTGTCGGTTATCCCGGTTTTGTTCGGCTACAAAATAAATAGAATTTCCCGTGAAGCAATGAAAGAACAGGCTTTCAGATGTTTTAACCGGATATATAAAAATATGACCCGCCAGGAGATAGAGAAATTCTTCCGTCTGGCCTACCCGTATTTGAAAAAGAACTTCAACCACAGTGTTATTGCCGAGATTCAACTGGCTCAGCAACAAGATTTCCACTGTGTGTTGGTCTCTGGATCATATATTGAACTTTTGCGTATTGTCGCAGAAGATCTGGGTATCGACACCTCACTTGGAGCTCAACTAGCTATTCAAAATGATGTTTATAATGATACAGGTAAAACCCCCTTTGTCGATGGCCTGAGCAAGCAAAGGATGCTGCTGGAGCATTTTGCGAGGTGTGATGTAGATTGGGAAGCCAGTAGAGCTTATGGAGATAGTTACACTGACATTTATATTATGGAGATGGTAGGGGAAAAGATCGCTGTCCGTCCAGATGCACAGCTTCTTGCTCATGCTAAAAAGCATAATTGGAAGATACTGCCTTGAACCAGGATTGTTTATTCCTGATTGTGGATGCATTCGCATTGCTTTACAAAGGATTGTATATTTGCTATCTCGGTATGCCGGATAGTCTCGCTCATGTTTCCACGGCCCAAGCGATCGCATAATGAGAAAAGTGCTATTTCATTCAGAGATATCTCTGTAAGCATCTTTTCGATATTGGCGAATGGCAATCGTTTGTTAATGTATAGAGGTTGCATGTGCCATCTTATCAATTGTGATACGTTTTGAATAAAATCCTCATCATCACTAAATTGCTGCAGAAAATTGGTGGCCAGTCTGGCTCCATGGCGGTCATGGTCATAGGCGGTTATTCGCCCGCGTCGAACCTTGGTAGTAATTGCTTTACCAAGGTCATGCAGCAGGGCAGCCCACATAAAGACCCTGGGACTATCACTGATATGCCTTCCTTCTGCAGCCAAGTCAACTACCAGCATAGTATGTTCCCATACATTACCCTCGGGATGGTATGTAGCCGATTGCTCGATTCTTCGTAATCCGCTCAGCAGGGTAAAGGGGTAGTGCTTATCCAGCTCACCGTTTTCGGCCATTTTCTTTAAATAAATAGATGGTTTAAGGTCATTGAGAAGGTGTATCTCAAATTCTTTAAATAGCTGGTATTTATCCATTTGTATCACTCCATTATGATTTAGAATTATTGTGTTTAGTATTAACAATAATACTTTTATATAACATACACATATTTTCTGGCCTGAACATATATTGTCTGTGAACAATGACGTTCTAATGAAGTCTTAAGACTTTCATCGGGACGTTTTTTTATGGGGAGGGAGAGTAAATGTGTGGCATTGCAGGTTGGGTTGATTATACCCGCAGTCTTGCTGAGGAGTCAGGCATTATCGAAGCCATGACCGATAAGTTGAGTCCGCGAGGTCCTGATGCGTCTGGTTTTTGGGTGGGTCATCAGGCTATCCTTGGGCACCGCCGCCTGGTGGTGGTTGATCCCGAAGGCGGTCGACAGCCGATGCTGGGATGGAAGGGGCAAGATCTATATGTTCTGGTATACAATGGCGAGCTTTATAATACCGAAGACATAAGAAAGGCATTGCAAAGCAAGGGGTACACTTTCGATGGTTGGTCTGATACCGAAGTGCTCCTTAAAGCATATATGGAGTGGGGGGAGGCGTGTCTTAAGAGGCTCAATGGCATTTTTGCTTTCGCGGTCTGGGATTGTTCAAGGCAAAGGTTGTTTATGGCTCGTGACCGGATCGGCGTAAAACCGTTATTCTATGCACAGCAAGGCCATACAATTGTATTTGCTTCAGAGCTCAAAGCCCTCCTTGCACATCCTGCGGTACCGGCTCGAATAAACCAGGAAGGGCTTGCAGAAATATTTGCTCTTGGACCAGCCCGGACTCCCGGGCACGGTGTTTTTTATGGGGTATCAGAGCTGAAACCAGGACACTGCCTCGTTTTTGATCGCTGTGGGATTAGCGGCCATCAATACTGGAAACTAATAAGTCATGCGCATGAAGATAGTTTTGACAAAACCGTTAATATAGTACGGGAATTGGTCTGTGACGCGATCAAAAGGCAATTGGTATCCGACGTACCGCTTTGTACTCTATTGTCGGGCGGACTTGATTCGAGTATCATCACCGCGATTGCAGCAGGTGTATATGCCCAGCAGGGCAGGGATGATATTAAAACGTTTTCCATAGACTATGAAGATAACGATAAATACTTTCAAGCGAGCCGTTTTCAACCTAATTCTGATACACCCTGGGTTAAGCGGGTGTCAGACTACCTTCACACCAGGCACTTCTCATTTATAGCTGATACTGCTGAATTAACAGAGAGCCTATTTGCTGCTGCTATAGCCCGGGACCTGCCTGGTATGGCTGACATCGATTCATCTTTACTGCTTTTCAGTCAGGACATTAAGAAACAAGCCACTGTAGGGATTTCGGGTGAATGTGCCGATGAGGTTTTTGGCGGCTATCCCTGGTTCTATAACGATTATAAGAGCAATACTTTTCCCTGGTCGCAGCGCATAGATGCCCGGATGGGGCTATTATCAGCTGAACTGACAAATTCTATCGACTTAAAGGAGTATATATTCAATCGATATCAGGAAGCACTTGAGGAAGTGCCTCACTTAGAAGGAGAACAGAACTACGAGAAAAGTAAACGGGAGTTGTTCTACTTGAACCTGACCCGTTGGATGCCAACCTTACTTGATAGGAAAGACAGGATGAGCATGGCCGCCGGCCTGGAACTGAGGGTGCCTTTCTGTGACCACCGATTAGTGGAGTATGTTTGGAATATTCCATGGATTATGAAAAACCATTATGGCCGGGAAAAAGGGCTGTTGCGTCAAGCCATGACTGGAATTTTACCTGAGGACGTACTGTGGAGGAAAAAGAGCCCTTATCCTAAAACACATAATCCCTCTTTCATTCAAGCGATGAGAAGTCTGACGTTGTCGATGCTAGCTGATAGCAAATGCCCTTTGCTGCCCTTGATAAACCAGGCTGCGGTGAGGGATCTGACCCTATCGGTGCAGAGTGATACGGATATTCCATGGTTTGGGCAGCTTATGAACGCACCGCAGCTTTTAGCCTACCTAATTCAGGTAAACTTCTGGTTGGCGGAATATAAAATCAGTATTATGTAATCTTAGAAGATAAAAGAGTCAACAGTAAAGGCATGAAATCTTGGCCTAAATCTGTCTAGACCAAATAAGTCAGGTATACAGGAATACTTTTCTATATCCGGTTGATTTTTTTACAGAAAGATATAATATATAGTCAATAAAATAATTCCGCCATTGATGGCGCAAGGCGATGGGGTCTCTGTATTAATTACAGAGACTTTGTATTTATCCCGGTAGTCTTTTAGGACAAAAAATACGAGAGGAGTTGAGATAGATAAAAAGCTGATCGAAGAGATATTATTGGAAATAGGTTTGGAAAGCATCGATACTGAACAAGAATCCTGCAAATAATAGTTTTCGATAGTCTATTAAGTAGTAAATTACAAAATAATAAGTGTATCGGGCAAGGGTGCCTGTAATGTGGTCAGTAGATAATGACCATATTACCGGCACCCTATTTTACAGAGGAGGGTGATGGATTATAAGATGAGGTTTGGATTTAGTTGACCCAGCGAAGGCAATTTGCTTTTTTAAGACTTATATAAAGGAGTGGTTTTCAATGGCAAACGATAAACAATTGATCCTGGAAAAGATTAGAGAAAATGATGTCAGATTCCTAAGACTACAGTTTACAGATATTCAGGGAGTAATGAAAAACTTGGCAATACCGCTAAGCCAGGTAACAAAAGCATTAGACGGGGAGATAATGTTTGATGGTTCATCGATCAATGGATTTGCTGATATTTCCGAATCCGACATGTATTTAGTTCCAGACCTTAATACATTCGCAATCTTTCCATGGAGGTCTGCTAATGGTAAGGTAGCCCGCTTAATCTGTGACATTTACACCCCGGATGGGCAGCCCTTTGCTGGTTGTCCCCGCAACAACCTTAAGCGGGTATTAAAGGAATCGTATGATCTCGGTTATACCATGAATGCCGGGCCAGAAGCGGAATTCTTTCTCTTCCTGTCCGACGAAAAAGGTCACGCTACTACTCAAGTTCAAGACGATGCGGGTTATTTTGACCTAGCACCAATTGACCTGGGTGAAAATGCTCGGCGGGATATGGATCTTACCTTGGAAGAGATGGGATTTGAGATTGAGACATCTCACCATGAAGTAGCCCCCGGTCAGCATGAAATCGATTTCAAATATGGCGATGCATTACACGTTGCAGATTCTATTATGACTTTCAAACTGGTAGTTAGGTCAATAGCACAAAAGCATAATCTGCATGCCTCTTTTATGCCCAAACCGATTTTCGGGATAAATGGCTCCGGTATGCATACCCATCAGTCTCTGTTTAAAGATGGGCAGAATGCTTTTTATGATCCCAACGGTCAGGATCAGTTAAGTGATACGGCTCGGTATTATATGGGCGGAATATTAAAACATGCGCGCTCCTTTGCAGCCATAACCAATCCTACGGTTAATTCATATAAGAGACTGGTTCCCGGATACGAAGCTCCTGTTTATATAGCCTGGTCAGGTGCTAACCGCAGTTGCTTGGTAAGGGTACCAGCGAAACGGGGTATGAGTACCCGCATTGAAGTAAGAAATCCTGATCCTACTTGTAATCCTTATTTAGCGATGGCGGTAATGCTGACTGCAGGTTTAGATGGAATTAAAAATAAAATCGAACCACCGGCACCGGTAGATCGTAATATTTACAAAATGGAGGTTGCCGAGAGAGAGGCTTTAGGTATTGACAGCCTGCCTGGCAATCTATTGGAGGCATTATCCGAATTAGATAAAAACGAATTGATTAAAAATGCGCTCGGAGCGCACATTTATGATAAGTTCCGGGCCGGCAGACTGGAAGAATGGGAAGAGTTCAACATTCAGGTAACTCCCTGGGAAGTTGCCAATTACCTGACCAGGTTCTAAGTCAATTATCTTTAGAGAATGTATAAACCAGCGTTGAATAGATTAAAAATGAACAATTAAATAGGCTCGAGACTAAGGGGGTAATTTTATGAAAAAGGTAGTGGCGGTAATCAGGCCCTCCAAGTTAGAGGATGTAAAGGCAGCTCTTGATCAGATAGGTATCCGGGGAATGACAGTATATGATGTAAAAGGCCGGGGACTACAAAGAGCAGAAAAGCAGTACTATCGGGGGCAGGAACATTCAGTTGATTTAGTTCCCAAAGTTAAAATCGAGATTGCTTGCCGAGATGAGTCGGTAGAAAACATAATCTCAAAAATTTTAAGTACCTGCAAGACCGGTAAAAGCGGGGATGGCAAGATCTTCGTATATCCAATAGAGAGGGCAATCCGAATTAGCACTCGTGAAGAAGGCGGATCGGCATTATAAACTAAGGTTTTATTAATAACTAAACGGCAAAGGCGCTTATGGTAAGGGGCAACCCGTAACATAAGCGCCTTTTAACTATTTTTCCATTACTTTATACGATCAAAAAATAGAAAACCAGTTACCTTACCCAATGAAAACTAAATGGAAAGAGGGATCAACATGAAAACAAAGTTAAAATGGCTTGCGTCAATGACTACAATGCTCATAATGATGTTCGGCCTGCCAATATTGGCAGCAGCTGAAGAAACACCAGTTATCGACACTGGAGATACAGCTTTCATGATGGTATGCACCGCTCTGGTAATGATTATGACTCCGGG
>JAXDBN010000102.1:0-9099 GCA_034678805.1 Syntrophomonadaceae bacterium | reverse complement strand
AGAAACTGGTGGACACCCTTAAGATCTATCTCCCAGGTTATCCAGTGTGAAGAGGTCAAGACCGATGAACAAATCGCTCTCGACCTGGGTAAACGCCTGAACCCCGAACAATTCCCCTGGGATACCGTAGAAGACATGATCGATTGGGCTTTGATGCCTGCCGGACTTACCTTCAAGCAACTGGAAGAAAAGGTTATGATATGGCCGGAGGTCAACTACTATAAATATGAAAAAGGACTGCTGCGTGAAGACGGCGAGCCCGGATTCAACACTGATACCGGCATGGTAAATCTGAGAATAGACATCTTTGAAGAATGGGGTCTGGATCCGCTGCCGGATCATATCGAACCTCCATATAGCCCGATTTCTACACCTGAAATGATGAAAGAATATCCGTTGATTCTGACTGCTGGCACCAGACCCTGGGAGTTCTTCCATTCCGAACACCGCCAGAGCGGTACCCTGAGGGAATTCCATCCCAATCCCAGACTGACCATTAATCCTGTAACTGCTGCCAACCTGGGCATTAAAGAGGGAGACTGGGTCTATATTGAAAACAACCTCGGAAAAGTAAAGCAGGTAGCCGTTCTCGATCCCGGCATCGACGCCAGAGTCGTACACGGCGAACATGGCTGGTGGTTCCCGGAAAGAGAAGCCGCCGAACCTACCCTCTTTGGCGCTTTCGAATCCAACATCAATGTCCTTACCACCCAGTGCACCACCGGCCCGACTGGGTATGGTGCTCCCTTAAAGAACACCATTTGTAAGGTTTACAAAGCAGAATAATGGAGGTGTGAAACAATGTCACGTAATGGTTTATTAATTAACTATGAATACTGCACAGGCTGCCACAGCTGTGAAGTAGCATGCAAAATGGAACTAAAGCTGCCTTTGGGCAAACATGGCATTCAATTAGCCAAGAACGGCCCCTTTAAGCTCAGCGATGCCGGCGACAAATGGGAATTGACCTATGTACCCGTTCCCACTCAGCTCTGCGACCTGTGCGGCGACAGAGTAGCCATGGGCAAAAAGCCTAGCTGTGTACACCACTGCCAGTCGGCTTGTATTGAATTTGGTCCGGTAGAAGAACTGGCGAAAAAGATGACCGATGCCAGAATGGTATTGTTCACTCCCTAAAGCGCAAATAGCCGGTTCTTTAAGCAGAATAAGTGCCACGCGAGCTCCCTTTCCGGGGAGCCGTTGTGGCGTCTTGATAAAGTAAGAGCCGGGCAGAATCAAGGAGAACCTGATGAAGGTTGTGGAGGAGCCTTTATGAATGAAGATAATGCCGTCAATCCGGATGCTTTCTCGGCAAACGAACAAATGGCGGTAAACGTCCTCAACAAAATACAGGCCGAGAATGGCTACATTCCCAGAGAGCTTTTGGTTGAAATAGCTGAGCGGCTGAATATAACGGAGGCTCAGCTGCAGGAATTGGTGAGCTTTTTTAAATCCTATCGAATTCGTCCAGCTGGCCGCCATAAGATCCGCATCTGTTACGGGACTGCCTGCTACGCCCGGGGAGCTGCCCTTATTAACGATCGTTTCAATGAAGTATTGAATCTAAATGACAGTGACACCTCCCCAGACGGCCTGGTCACCATAGAGAAAGTGTATTGTGTGGGCGCCTGCAGCCAGGCCCCGGTAATCATTCAAGACGAGAAAATTAAAAGCCGGATTAAATCCTTCCAGGTTCCGTTAATGGTGGACGATTTGAGGAAGCAGCCATGAACATGAACGAATTTCGTCCCCCTGCCCGCCATACATACATGGTATCAGCTTCCGTAAGGGAAGAACTGCGAAAGAAACAACAGGCGGCCAGGACTGTTTATCAGCCAGTTGAGTTCGAGGAAAGAGTTTCCCTGGAGAGGTTGGCAGCAGAAGGGCGATCATCCCTTTTTCCCAATATAAGCAGAATCAATGTTGGTACGGCCACCTGCGGGTTAGCGGCGGGGGCGCAGTATTTAAGCCAAAACCTGGCCGAGCGGGATTGGGACAATACAGCCATGGTCGTTAATGTGGGCTGCCTGGGTGCCTGCTATGCGGAACCGCTCATAGATGTACGTACGGCTGAGGGCCGCCATTATTTTTATGGGCGGGTTGATCGCAGTTCGCTGTGGAGCATCATAAAGACGGCTGCCGGTGAACCTTCCAACAAGAATTTATGGGCGGTGGCTCAGGAACGCCAAACTGGAGTCTTACAAGGGATTGAAGATTTGGAGTTAATCCAAATCGAAAATACTGGCTTCAAAGAGTTTTTCCAACCACAACTGCGCCGAATCAGCGGCCGCTGTGGCTTCCTGAACCCCTCCAGCATCAATGAATATGCAGCTATGGATGGCTACCTGGCCCTGGAAAAATCGCTTTTCCAACTCAGCCCCCAAAGAATTATCGAAGCAATCGAGACGGCCGGGCTTCGCGGGCGGGGCGGGGCGGGATTCCTGACCGGGGATAAAATGCATATCGCCGCGGAAAGTCCCGATCCGGTACGATTCGTGGTGGCCAATGCGGATGAAGGCGATCCGGGTGCTTATATGGATAGAGCCCTTCTGGAAAGTGATCCCCATGCGATATTGGAAGGGCTGATAATAGCAGGCTATGCCATAGGTGCTTCCCAGGGCTACATATTTATCCGTCACGAATACCCCCTGGCTATAAAGATGTTACGTAAAGCCATATCCAGTGCGCGTAAGGTGGGACTGTTGGGAGAAAACATCCTGGGTTCCGGCTTCAGTCTTGAAATATACCTGGTTGAAAGTGCGGGTGCTTTCATATGCGGTGAAGAAACGTCTATGCTGCAGGTGATGGAGAACAGGCGCGGGGATCCCCGGCGCCGTCCCCCTTATCCGGCCCGGCAAGGATTGAAAAATCATCCCACCCTTATTGACAACGTTGAGACCCTGGCCAATATACCCTGGATTATTAGGAATGGGGCGGATCTTTTCCGTACGGTAGGAACAGCTCAAAGCCCGGGGACGAAAATATTCTGCCTGGCTGGCGATGTCGAGCGCATGGGGTTTATTGAGGTGCCGCTGGGTACCGGCAGCCGCGAGGTGGTGGAGAAAATCGGCGGAGCCGCCGGGCCATCCGTTAAAGCATTGCATATTGGCGGACCTTCCGGAGGTATTGTCGCTTATAAACCGTTTGCCATGGATTACGAAAGTGTATCAGAAGCTGGAGCAATTATGGGATCAGGAGGACTGGTAGCACTGGGACCAAACCGCTGTGTTGTTGACATAGCTCGGCATATGGTGAATTTTATGGTCGATGAATCCTGCGGCAAATGCTTATTTTGCCGGGATGGGCTGCCGGAACTGGAATACAGGCTGCTGGATCTCTGCCTGGGTAAAGCCGGCCCAGAGGCTATTGAGGAAATAGCCGGACTGAGCCGGTCGATTTCGGACTTAAGTTTGTGCGGCCTGGGTCAAACTGCAGCCAATCCGGTTTTGACCAGCCTTAAAGACTTTCTTCCCGAATACCAAGCACATATTAAGGGGCGTTGTCCCTCGGTAAATTGTAAACCCCTGATCGATTTCGAAATAAATTTGACGTCCTGCCGGGATTGCCGTGCCTGTTACCTGGTTTGCCCCAGTGACGCGGTTAAAATGAGGGCGGGAGAGAAACGCTATATTGTCGATCAGCAACGCTGCATCAAGTGCTGGGCCTGTTATGAGACCTGCCCCTTTGATTGCATCCGGATAACTTCGGAGGAATTCGCATGGAAGAACGGGTAGAGATAATCGTCGATGATAAGACAATGCATGCGCAGCCCCATATTTCCTTGCTGCAGGCTTTACGCGTGGAAAATATCAACCTGCCATCCCTGTGCTTTTATCCCCATCTCGAACCGCATGGTGGTTGTGGCCTATGCCTGGTGGAAGTATATGATAAGGATAGGTGGCAGCCCCAACAGGCCTGCTTGGTACGAGTTGAAAAGGGAATGCGGATTCAAACCCGGAGCCGGCGTATTATGGAATTAAGAGCCCGGGCGGCCCGCCTATTGCTGAAAAGGGGACCTTTTAAGAAAACCGGGATTGAAGATCTGCTGCATTCATTAATTAATGAATACCATAACAGTATCAAATCGAAACTGGATTCTGGTTTTACCCTGCAAAATAATTGCTCTAAAAAATACAGCCATACGGGCTGCATTCTCTGCGGTCTCTGTGTAAGGATATGCCGGCAGGTTGGCCAGAGCCAGCTGGTGTTGCTGGGCCGGGGCGAAAAACTGAGGGTTGGATTGGCAGCCGGTAATGAAGACCATTCCTGCGGGCGATGCAGGGCGTGCAAGTACATCTGCCCAACGGGATATATTGATAAAGATGTGAGGCAAGTATTCACGAGTAGTTTGTATAAATAGGTTATTATAAATAAAATTAAAATTTACCATTTTGAAGATTATTGTAAATAGGTGTCTATTATCTAAAAAATCACTATACTATAAGTAATCTCGATTCAACGATGTGTGGGACGGGCATGGAAATATGCCGGCATGATGGGGGATTGCTCATGTATAAGAAAAAGGAGCCTAGTCACTTGCTGGTTAACGAAGATACGTTTTCTGCCGAAAAATACCTGATGATGACCCAGGAACGCTGGGAAGGAATAGTCGAATGCAAAAAGAGATTTTTGGCTGATAAAAACTATGATCCCTCTGAATCGCCTTATATGAATCCCGAAGTAGCCGCTTCCTGGATCAGGAGCCGGAAAATGGGGGTGGATCCCCGCCGGGAGATGTTAGGGCGCAGTATAAAGAAAGAAGAGTTTAACCACATCCTGGAGCTTAACTGTCACCTTCTGGACATAATCAGACCGCTGGTTTCCAGCTTTAAAAATTTGGCTATATCCAGTTCCTATGGTTTTTATATAGCTGATAACCGCGGTGTATTCCTGATGCATGAGGGAACAATGCTCAAACTGCCCGTAAAATCAGAGATGGTTGGGATGATGTGGGACGAGAAGATGGTTGGCACTACCGCCCATGCTCTTTGCCTGCTGCACAACCGTCCCTATATTTTAACCGGGGTAGAAAATTACTGTATAGAGCTGGAAAACATAATTGCCTCGGCTGCCCCGATACATGACGACAACGGGGGAATTATTGCCACCTTGGTTCTGGCCCAGGAATTAGTCTACCCGGTCTGGAAAACCGACTATCAAACCTATTGCGCCAATACCCTGGGACTTATTACTGCCATCGCGGCGGCGGTTGAATCGCAGCTGAAACTGCAAAAAAGTTTTACCAATCTCAATATGGCCAATGAAACCCTGGAGGCCACATTGGCCATCATTAATGAAGGTATCATCACTGTTGATTCCACTGGCACCATTATCTACAGCAACGAAGATGGCCGCAAAATATTCAGAATGCCGGCGGACAATGTAGGGACGCAAAACATCACTGATTACCTGGGGGAAAACTCAGTGATAATGGCTATGGCCAGACAGGGAGAATCAGGTACGGTCGAGGAAACTATATACGTTGATAAAAACGACGAGAACTATATTATCGATATCCAGCCGATTTTGGATGAAGATACCCATACTCTTAACGTGGCTCTGCTGAAAATAAACAATGCCAGCAAAATCAATGCCATAACCACCAACCGCACCGGGGCAGTCGCCAGTTTCACCTTCGATGATATTATCGGCCAGAGTGATTCGCTCCGCCGAGCTGTTACCAGGGCCCAATTTTTTGCCAAGACGGGGGAGAATGTCCTGCTGATTGGTGAAAGCGGGACCGGTAAAGAACTATTTGCCCAATCCATTCATAACAGATATAATGCCCGTGGTCCCTTCATCGCTGTTAATTGTGCAGCCCTGCCCAGGGAGCTGATTGAAAGCGAACTATTTGGTTATGAAGCGGGAGCTTTTACCGGGGCGGATCGCAGCGGCAGACCAGGCAAAATAGAATTGGCTGAGGGTGGCACCTTATTTCTGGATGAGATAGGCGATATGCCTTTAGAACTCCAGGCAGTTTTGCTTAGAGTCTTGGAAGACAAGCAGGTAATGCGTATCGGCGGGACCCGTTATAAAAAGGTTGACTTCAGGATAATAGCAGCTACCAACCAGGATCTAAACAACCGGGCTAAAGAAAAGCTTTTCCGCGAGGATTTATATTACCGCCTGTCGGTGTTAATGGTGAATGTTCCCCCATTACGGGAAAGGAACGGGGATCCAACCTTACTGGTCCATTACTTTATTAATAAATACTGTCGCAAATTAAGCCGGGGTATACCTAAAATCAATCCGGATGTACTGGATTTGATCAACGGCTACAAATGGCCGGGAAATATCAGGGAACTGGAAAACGCCATAGCTTATGCGGTGATTAATGCCGGGACAGTTATCGAAATGCAGGACCTGCCCGATGAACTTGTCAGCAGGGGGGCAGTTAAACCCACAGTCGAAAACATTGTTAATTACTCCCCGGATAAGATGGACGAGTTCCCCTCTCTAAATGAATTGGAGAAAAATGCAATACAAAGGGCGATGTCCAAATCAGACGGAAATGTGATTCTGGCGGCCTGTTTGCTGGGAATAAGCAAATCGACCATATATAGAAAATTGAAAGAGTATGATATTCCTTACTAAAACCATTTTGTTAATCTCAATATGAAAATCATTTTTTCATAAGAGGACGAATCTATAATTTTATCTAAATGCGTGATTGACAGAAGGCCTGTATTTGGGCCTTTACTTTTTGCGAACGACTGGCATGGTTATTGCAACTCATAATCATTAAGTTTATACGAACCTGATACAACTTCATATTTCTCCGAGCCCGTCTACCTAAGGTTCAACTATGGTGGCGAGGCCTGGGCTTCAGGCCCACAGGGTTGCAGGAAAAATCCGGCGACCTCCAGAGATGGAAAGGAGAGCATTATAATGACTGCATTTGCTTCCTTTTCAGACTAAAACAGGGAGCATTTTTTATTGGGAAACAAACGGTATATACTAACGAAGGGGAGAATAGCATGCAGACAATACGGGTAGAAGATGCGGTGGGAAAGGTTTTATGTCATGACCTTACCAAGATAGTTCCCGGGGTAGAAAAAGGGCCGGCTTTTAAAAAGGGACATATCATTAAGGATGATGATATTCCGGAACTTCTCAGTATGGGCAAGTCTCATATCTATATCTGGGAAGTGAACGAGGGACAGCTGCATGAGAACGAGGCGGCCGAACGGCTCAGCCAGGCCCTGGCGGGCGAGGGGATAATCTTCTCAGGACCCAGTGAAGGCAAGGTCACCCTGATTGCTGATTATGACGGTATGCTGACTATCCAGGAAGATTTACTGCAAAAGGTAAACTCGATCGAAGATATGGTGGCAGCGACTCGCAGTAATCGCCGCCCGGTTAAAAAAGGTGATATCGTAGCCGGGGTACGGGTGGTGCCGTTATTAATCGAGGCAGACAAAATCGAGCAGGTCGAGTACCTGACTCAGGGATATCAGACCATAAGCGTAAAAGCCTTTCAACCATTGAAGGTGGGCGTAGTTACAACCGGGAGCGAGGTTTTTTACGGACGCATCAAAGATAAATTCGGACCGGTAGTTCGCAGGAAGATAGAGTCCTACGGATGCCATGTATTCAAGCAGATTATCGTTCCTGACGACCTGGAGCAGATTATCAATGCCATCCACACCTTAAAGGCGGAGGGAGCAGAATTGATCCTGTCTACAGGGGGCATGTCGGTAGATCCCGACGACCTGACGCCCAGTGCGGTACGGCAGGCTGGAGCCGAGATAGTCACCTACGGAGCCCCGGTGCTGCCTGGAGCGATGCTAATGGTAGCTTATCTGGATGGTGTACCTATCCTGGGATTACCAGGATGCGTTATGTATGCCCAAACTACTATCTTTGACCTTATGCTCCCCCTGGTTTTGGCCGGAGAAAGGATCAACAAGGGCATGGTGGCAAAATTAGGGGTAGGCGGCTTGTGTTTGAATTGTGAGGTTTGCAGGTATCCGGTATGTACATTCGGGACCGGCGCGTAGAACGATAGGGAGGAATAATCAAAATGAAGAAAAATGTTTCCCTGGAAGAAGCCCAGTCTTTGTTGTTGGACCGCGCCGCACCGGTTGGAGAATGTCCGGTACTACTGACGGAAGCATTCGGGCGGGTATTGAGCCAGGACATCAAAGCTCCAATCAGCATTCCTACCTTTGATAAATCAGCCCTGGATGGCTATGCCCTGTTAGCCGGCGATACTAGCGGCGCGGAAGCATCGGCTCCAGTACAATTGAAGGTCATCGACGAAACCCGGGCCGGCTTCCCCGCCCAGGAGAAGGTGGTCCCGGGGACAGCCATCAAGCTCATGACCGGTGCGCCTATTCCCGAGGGGGCCGACGTTATTATCAAATATGAAGATATTGTCCGTGATGGTGACCTTATATCGGTTTTCAGACCCTTGAAATCTCGAGATAACATTATAAAAGCCGGCGAAGAGATCCAAGAAGGGGATTTGGTGGCTCGCAAAGGTGCAGTGATAAATCCGGCTATGGTGGCTTTATTAGCGGGATTAGGGATTCACCGGGTACCGGTTTACAAGAAATTGCGAATAGCCATCATGACCACCGGCGATGAACTAATCAGTCCGCCGGAGAAGCTTAAACCCGGTAAGATATATGACAGCAGTATTTTTGGTCTGATGGCTCGATGTGCAGAGCTGGGGGCCCAACCGATAAGCCTGGGCATTGTTGAGGATAATATGAAAGTTATCAGTGCACGTATGGCTCGCGGTCTGGAAGAGGCTGATATGGTTATAAGTACCGGCGGAGTATCGGTAGGGGATTATGATTTGGTTAAGGATGCCATGGTTGAGGCCGGAGGAGCACTCTTGTTTTGGCAGGTGTCCATGAAGCCCGGGTCCCCGATGGCAGTTGCTACGAAGGAAAAACAATTTTTGATTGGCCTTTCCGGAAACCCTGCAGCAGCAATGGTGACGTTCGATCTTATCGTAATTCCCTTAATAAAAAAGATGATGGGTATAGAAAATCCCCTGCCGGCGAAGATCCAAGGGATATTTGCCGATAAATTCGCCAAGGCCAGCCCCCAAAGAAGATTACTGCGGGCCAAGTTGGACAGGAGAGAAGG
>JAXDBN010000101.1:0-8150 GCA_034678805.1 Syntrophomonadaceae bacterium | reverse complement strand
CCAATCCCTATATTCTATTTGCTTTGATGCTCAGGGCCGGATTGGACGGAATCAAAAATAAAATCATGCCTCCCGAACCAGTAATGGGCAATGCTTATCATATCAATGCTGCCTATCCCACCAGCTCCAAGCCGGAACGCTATCCCCGCGACCTGCAGGAAGCCTTGGAAGAAATGGTACGTGATCCCTTAATACTTGATACGATAGGGGAGCATGTCTTTAATAATTATCTGAAGCGCAAACAGAAGGAGTGGGACGAGTATGCGGAATGCGTACATGAATGGGAAATCCGTAAATACCTTAACCGATTATAAGTGTTACTGCTTTAGTCTGGGAATTGATTCAATTGCCTGGTTAGAGATAATCTAATAAAGGCCATGATTTTGGGTCGTGGTGGAGTTAAGCCCGCTCGCCGGTCTCCATAACGTATCACTATGCCAGGGCGCTCTCTTCTTTTTGCTGCCGCAATCGAAAAAACCACACATAGAATTTTCTCGAAACATAAAAGGTTATAAAAAGGGTAATCCAGGTGAAATACCATTCCCAGTGAAGATAATTAATGATAGCTGTGTGTCTCTCGCATAACACTTCAATTAACGTCATTACAGTACAGAAACTGAAATAATGCCAAAACTGCCTTAATAGATTTTTCCCCTCCGGGTAATTCAAATTGAAAACTACGCAAATAGATGGATGGATAAAATATTCAAAATCGAAACTGGATTTGGTAGCATGGCTGAATGACCTGACCGGATATTCCAACAGCCCGTATTGAACCACTACCAGACCGATTACCCAGGTCAGCGTCTGTTTAAAAAAGAAGATTACCAGTGCTTCTCTGACCTTATTCTTGGGCACATAACCCAAAAGCAGGATTGCTGAAATTATCCAGGCTGCTGCCAATATAATTATTTCTTTGGTCATAATATCTCCTTAGTTTGTTGTGACTGAACTGTTTTTCTTCCCTGATTTCGCTTTAAACCAGGCTATCAACAACAGCGCTCCCGGGATAAGGTACTCAAAGAACAGAGCTACCCCCGGGAAAGTATGCGGAACACTATGGAACAGGTCGGTTGTGTCCTGATAGAAAACCTGGGAGAAAACCAGCAGCAGAATACCAATAGTCCAGGCCAAGGGACGGTGATCCTTGAGGCCGGCTGCCTGGGCAACGCCATTGCTGATGAAGAACTGGCCCAGAGTGATTTTACCCCAAAAGGCTACGATCCATATGGTCACTAAGACTATCTTGAGTCCTGCTGCGGGAATGTAATCGGCCATGTAAAAGGTTGAATAGTATGCATGTGAAGCTACCTTCACCCCCAGGATACCTATGGCAGCTATGGTGTTGAACGTAATAAAGCCTGCTATCGCCAGGTTTGCGGTTATGCCACCCCATATTGCTTCTTTACGGGTTTTTATATAGGGAAACAGAAAAGCCAATAGAATTAGCTCACCCCGGTAGGCATGGGGAGTCAGGGTACTCTGCATTATAGTATTTAGACCAGCCTCACCGATGGGAAATATAGAGTCGAAATTTGTGAAGGGAATGGTTCCCAGTAGGAAAAGAGTCAAAGCAACAATGATGAATGCCGAGAAGTACCAAATTGACCGGCTGATTACTTCAACCCCGGATGCCGTTGCATAGGTAGTGGCTATTATCAATAAGAGGGCCAACGCCTGGTGAGGAGTCTGGCGGAATATGCCCGTACCGTATAACAGCGCCAGACATTCCCTGACGACAGTAGAAAACACATAGAATAGGAAGAGGACGTAAGCCCAGGCAACTATTTTGCCAATAATCTTTCCCAATATTATAGGAAGGTATTCGATGAACGTTTTGCCAGGATAGAAAGAACCGAGCCAGACCGATACCAGCACCACATACAGACCTCCCGGGATAGTAAGAAGGGGCGCAATCCACCCGTCATGGCCGGCAACCGTCACTACCGAAAGCGGAACGAACAATATCCCGGTAGTGGCGTCCAATATAATCAACAATGCAGCCACCATATAGCCACTAATCTTATAATTACCCGGCTGTCCCGGCACTTAGGTTCACTCCTTTATCAGGAAAAAAAGCTGTTCATTAGCTGCGTCACCGGCATAAAGACTGCTTCTATTCCTTGCTTTAAGGTGGGTATATTCAATTTGAAGATCAGGTCGAATACATAAACCAGGCTGGTTGACTGGAAAAATATAATCAAAATCAACTCGCTATAACGCCTGGTCCTGATTAGGTAGGGCAGGTTGATGGCCAGAGTCCCTATTATTATTGCTAGAATTAGCAGGTTCATACTTTGTTTTCCTCCGTCATGTAGAAGTTAATGGATCTGAAATCAAGTTAGAATGCAGGATAGTGCTGGTAACGGTGATTTCGGTTTGAACTTCAGGAAATAAGTCAGGCCAATTTTGGCTTATCTCTTTCCAATGCTGCGGATAGGTGCGGTGAACAGCTTCACCGAAACCAAACACGTCGACCTTGTATTCCTGTTGAGCGGCAGACAGAGCCGCCTGGATGGATTCAGTGACCGCTTGCTCCTGGGCCTTTTCCAGGGCGTCAAAACTCTGTTTATCAGATACCAGAACTCGTCCTTCCACATCCTCCAGGGCACTGGCAACATTAACATCTATGTGCATGATGACCTGGTTGTCCACCAGTTCCGGTTTTAGTTTAGTTTTAGCTTGCAGAATCTCAGTGGAAATAAAGTTGTTGCTGTCGTCCGGGTTGGGAAATTTTAATTGTCCCTGCCTGACTTCGCCTTTTATAAACAGCAGACCCCGGCTCTCCGACTCGTTTAGCCAGCCAACCATTTTATCTTTTTGGAATACCGCTGTCCCGTTTAAAACCAGGTTGTCAGGGGTCTCGGGTACCTCCCCGCTCAAAATGTCAGTGCCTTCCCGTCCGGCCGCAGACAGGTTGGGCTGGATTTCTACTACTGCTGTGTATGGCTGGATGCTGCCGCTGGACAGAATTCTGACAAACTCACCCAACTGGTTAGGAGCGTAAATTGGGGCTGTTTCATTGAGCTTAAGAATGTCTCCAATTCTCTGGGCTGGGATTAACTGCAGAACTCCTTTGGTATCCATAAGTTCCCGCATATCCCCTCGGCCTATCAGTAACCAGATATCGAAACGCCACTGCGGGTCGCGGGTCAAATAATCCAATACGTCTTCTACGCCTCTGGTGCGAGCCAAGTCCTCCGATATAACAATAATCTCGGTATGAGCAAAAAAACGCTGGTTGCTGGTTATTAGAGCCAGGTGCTTAATAGCATCGTACAGGTTATCGCCCTCTACCACCAGGTTGCGGTAAGCTTTATCAAAATCCAGCCCACCGCCGCCCCCGGAGGTGCCCCTGCTTACCGCTGCCGTGTTAACGGTCTGTACCACTATCCTTACCCCATGTTCTCCGGAAGATTCGATAGCGATACCGTTTACTATGCCCAGGTTCTCAACCTCACGTCTGTCCCAGCACCCTACCTGGGTAAAGACCAAACCCACTATCCATACAATAAGCAATACCTTCCGGGTCATGGTTTATCACCACCCTTGTTGCTGCCATTGTCAGGCGGGGCGGGTTTGATCCCAGGGGCCTGGCGGCGCCGGTTCAATTTGGCTATTTCGGTGGGACGCTGGTCCATGGCCCACCAGGGAACCCGAATAAAAACATCCTTCAAGTCGGCAAGGTGTAATGGTGCAAGGGGAGCGGTAAATGGTACCCCGAAGGAACGAAGCTTCATGGCATGGATGGTTATAACGATGATCCCTAAGACTAGGCCGTAAAGTCCCATGGTGCCAGCCAGCAGCATCAAGGGGAAGCGCAATAATCTGACGCTGATTCCCAGGTTGTATGATGGGACCGTAAATGAGGCTATACCGGTGGTAGCTACTACTATTACCATCAAGGGAGATACCACGCCGGCTTGAACCCCGGATTGGCCAATAACGATGGCGCCGGCTATACTGACCGTTTGGCCAACCGCCCGGGGGAGGCGTATTCCAGCTTCACGAAGGACTTCGAAGATAAATTCCATTACCAAAGCCTCTACAAGAGCCGGAAAAGGTACCCCCTGGCGGGAAGCAGATATACTGTTGAGCAACTGGGCAGGTATCATTTCCTGGTGGAAAGTGGTTATGGCTATATAAATGGAAGGCAGCACCAGGGACATGGCGAACGATATATAACGGACCCAGCGGGTGGCAGTGGCCAGGAGGGCTCTTTCATAATAATCCTCCGGGGCAGTCAGGAAGGCAGTGAGTTCAATGGGCATAATCAGCGCAAAGGGAGTCCCGTCGGCCAATATCACCACCCGGCCTTCCAACAGCCCGGCAGCCGCCCGGTCCGGGCGTTCAGTATGGAGCATTTGAGGAAAGGGGGAATAAGGATTATCTTCAATTAATTCCTCGATATAGCCAGTACCAAGTATTCCATCGATATCGATTTTGGCCAATCGCATTCTGACTTCCTCGATCAGATCCGGGGATGCGATTCCTTTAATGTAGACCAGGGATATACTAGTAGCGCTTACCCGGCCTAATTTATGGGATTCGAAGACCAGGTTGGGGCTGTGGATCACACTGCGAATCAATGCGGTATTGGTTTGCAGCGTTTCGGTAAATCCTCCCCGCGGTCCCCTCACTGTCATTTCCGAGGGAGGTTCAGAAAGGGCCCGCTGGGGGAATGCCCTTATATCTATGGCAATGGCTTCACTGAGGCTATCAACCAGCAGTACTACTTGGCCAGCAACAATAAAGGCAATCGATTCATCGATTTGCGCAGTCTCTTTAACGCTGGTGCTGGTTAGGAGCGAATCCACAATCATGTCTTTTAGTGTGTTGGCGGGGGGATTCAGATGGTCAAAAGAGGTTTCCAGCATTAACGACTTGATAATATTGTTGTCCAGGATGGTTTTATCCACCGTACCATCAATGTAAACAATACAAGCTTCACAACCGCCCTTTAAGCCCATATTGAACCGGCGAAAGACCACATCCCCGCTGCTGCCCAAAATCTCTTGCAAAATATCCACGTTTTTTTGCAGGTCAGCAGAAACCGCTCGGCTCTTAATTTTCTCCTGGTTAACAGGGTTATTGGCTGGCGGTTCCTGATTTGCCTGCTTAGTCTTCGGTTTCCTAAAACGCATTGGGCTTCTCCCGTCTCTGATATGATTCCATCTAAATTGGAATTATGTGCTTTAAATCTGTACCCTGGCTGGGAATTTTCGTTTAAAGCTTCATAAAAAAGAGGACACCTCCAAAGACCGCTCCGGGTGTTCTCATGGTGGCAGTGAAAACCAATCTTCCATGGAAATAGCTTAACCATGAATTTGCTGGTTATTCATATCTTGGGTTGTTGAGGGGGATTTGCCGATCGGAATCAATACATAAAAAGGGCCGTCGATAAATCTGGACGGCCCTTCTTAAGTAATTAAAGTCTTTTCAGGTTGTGCCTTATTAATTCGTCATGAGTTGTTTACCTGTCCTCGGAACCATCATCGCTGCCGATAGGATCAGTCTCGCTGAAGCCGCCTTGAGAATTGTAACATCCGCAGTTCGTGCACATCCATTGCTCACCGTCATAGATAAATTCTGCTACTTCTCCGCACTCTACACAGTATTCCAGGATAATGGTAGCATTCATTATCATCATCACCTCCTTTTAAATATGCAGATCAGAACTGCGGTTACAAATCGAGCTGGCTGTAATGGTAAGGGGAGCGCGGATGACTGACTCTCCCCTATAAGAAATCTACACGACTTTGAAAGCCAGCACAGGCAAACCGCCTACATCTCGAATGTCAGCGACTGCATCTACCGGACCTTTATCGAAATATTCTTTCAGAACCTTAATATCTACCGGAATATTGGAAATAATGGCCTGGAACCAGACCCCTTCCTCCAATTGCAGGTGACCATAGGCGTACGGGGCAATGGGAGTGAACCGGGGGTTGGGTGCCGGGGTTATATTATGCGATACATGGATAAGCTTGGCCTTGCCGGACATCTCTACCCAGTCGAACTCGAAGCTGCCGCAGTGTTCGCAGGCCGAGGTGGGCGGGAAGGTGTAGCCTCCGCACTTTTGGCATTTGGTGCCGATAAGCTTATTGGCTCTCAGGCCATCATAAAATTTTTGTATGATTGATTCCGGCATTTTACATACCCCCCTTCAAAATCATTGCCGAGCTTATCATGGCGTATCCATGGTTGTGAACCAGGCTGAATTCAGGAGGGGTCTTAATTTGTTTGGCCCCGGCCTGCCCGCGCATTTGTTTCACTGCTTCCATGATTTCAGCTCCGGCACTGGCTGCCCAGGCATGGCCGAAAGCATGGCGGCCCCCGGTAGTACTCATGGGGCGGTCTGCGTCAAAGCGCAGCCGGCCTTCCCGGGCATATTTTAGACCCTGGCCTTCAGGAAGATAGCCTGCTTGTTCAGCGATCCTGATGGCGGAAATATGAGAGCAATCATGGGTGGAGCAATAACCGATATCCTTGGCGCTTACCCCGGCCATCTCGAAAGCATCGGCCAAAGCTACTGCATCAGCTGGGAATACGGTATCTTCCTTATACCAGGGCAGATCCCCCACGCTATAAGCCATACCCTTTACTTCAATGGGAATGCCACCATATTCCCGGGCAGCTTCGGCATCGCCCAGCACTATAGCTGAAGCACCATCTACGGCTGTAATCAGGCTGCGCAGTCGGGTAGGCCAGGCTAAGAAGGGATTGTAATCCGAGGTCCAGAACTCCCTAACATCATTGAACCCAAGGCGCTTGGCTTCATCTTCGAGGGTTTCGCGCCGGGCAGCTTTTGGCGTTAGGGAGCCATGCAGCCGCCTGGTCCGGCACAGTTCCATCATACATGTGTCATAATCATCGATTGATATACCAAATTTGCGGCAATAACCAAGAGCGATCAGGCCATTGTAAACCGGGAAGATATCATAGCCCAACGGTACCCAGTAAGCCTGATTGACCCCACCGTCAGTCCATAACCACATTATATCGGTAGGGGTCTGTTCCCGCTCATAGGGACTGTTGCCTTTGGGGTTGGTCTGGGTAGCCTCAAAGCCCACTACCAGGACCTTTTTATAAACACCGGCAGCTATCTGAGCTACAGCCAATTGAGCGCCTACATTAGTGGTGGAGCAGGCGGCGGCCATTTGTACCCCTGCTTTAAGCTCCATACCGATCCATTTAGTCACCTGACTGTAAGCAGAAGCGAAGGAACTCTGGGCGGTATGGTTACCCATTAGAAAGGCATCAATTTCACGGGGATTGGTTTGGGCGTCTTCAAGGGCTTCTTTAGCTGCAACCGATACCAACTGCTGCAGCGAAAGTCCCTGGAGTTCCGGTGTATCCAAGAGGTTGCCGAAATGAGTACATCCGGTACCAAGTATATACACCGGGGCGTTCAATTTACCGCTCATAATTACACCTCCTTGATATCCAGTTGATTTGTTCGGGTTGCTATTGTGGGCTTGTACCATCAAGCCCCCTGTCGAACAATCAGTAACGCTCTACTGGGTAGTTGCCTAAAACCATTGTAAAGTCAGCATCATCGACCTCTTACAGTTGTTGAAATTGGAATTAAAACATACTGCGGAATAGGATTGATACCGAACCTATTACGAATATTGTGATGCAACGATAGAGAATTAATTGCGGAAAATCACAGGAGAGAGTGGTCATTAATGCGGTTGGTGATAATATTGCGGGGATTAAACAAGAATTATGATAGGTATTCAGAAAATTTTAGTATGGCCAAAGTCAGTTGTAAGATTTTGAATCATATTAGTAATATTTTGTATTCAAAGAGTGTCTTTGGTGGCTGATCATCTCCTTTATATAGGTTTGCCAAGCATAACGCCTAATTTCATTCTAAAACTGCGCTATGGCATGGTCAATGAAAAATGTCGACAGAAAGTTCACAAACATTGAATCCTAAAATACATATGGTATGATTCCAATCTCATATTGAGATAAAAGGGCAGTCAGGGGACTGTCTTTTGCATTAAGGTTTAATTTTCGTCCCAATATAAGAAAGATTTTTCATAATGAATTATGAATGGACTGTCACGGTTTTCAATAATGCCGATAATACGGGCATTATTGCGATCAATATGAATGGCATGCTTTTTGCAACTCCAAAT
>JAXDBN010000100.1:0-5192 GCA_034678805.1 Syntrophomonadaceae bacterium | reverse complement strand
CGGGGTCACCTGGTTGCCGGTGACACCTTCCACTACCTTGATAAAATCTTTGATCTCACTCTCGAAGGCCGCGATGTCCTTGTCGCGTTTCATCTGGGGCACATCGATGACATGCAGCGGTACTTCCCGGGATAATATTTCCCAGGCTTTCTTCTTGCCGTCACAGGTGGTTTCCCCGACATACATATCGGCAATCAGGAAAAACGGGCAGGTCTTGTCTAACCTGGCCCCGACCGAAGCTTTGATCAGCGGGCAGGTATTGATGGGCAGCACTTTTTCGCCTCCCGACACCCAAAACTGGGAACCACCGCATAGACCGGCCGCAATACCCCCGGCCGCGAAAACCACTTCGTCGGGCACATACACGCAGAAGGTGCCGAATACCTTGCCGCCCTTCTGCCGGTGCTCGATCAGTTCGGACGGTCTCACCCCGTGGATCTCGGAGACCACGAAATCATAGAAGTCCATGCCGGCCGGCCGGTTCTGCTGCGAGAGAAACACCCCGCCGAAGGCGTCAGGCAGGACCTCACATAAAACGTCATGCTTTTCCAGGTCCATCCCCAAGTCAGTCCACATCTGGCGATAATCAGCCATTTCGATTCCTCCTCTTCAACCTTATAAGTTATTTACAAATTAGCAGCCGGTTATTATTTATTCCCGGGCCAATAACGCCGCACCCAAGGCTCCGGTGTACTGGCAAGAATCAGCCACAATCAGCGGACAGCCCAATTCCTTTTCCAGAGCCCTTCTTACTCCAGAATTGATGGCCACCCCTCCGGTAAAGACCACCTCCCGGGTTACCCCTAGGCGCTTCACCATGGGCGCCACTCGCTTGCCCACCGAATTATGCAAGCCTGCGATGATTCCGGCTTTGGAATTGCCCCGGGCCAGCATTCCGATGATTTCAGACTCGGCAAAAACCGTGCACATGCTGGTGATTGCCAGTGCCTGACCAATGCCTTCAGCCGAACCCAGTTCGCTGACATCCAGACCCAGCGTGACCGCCATCACCTGCAGAAACCGGCCGGTTCCGGCCGCACATTTGTCATTCATGGCAAAATCCAGCACCTGGCCGCCCGACCCCACCCGGATCACTTTGCTGTCCTGCCCGCCGATGTCGATAATGGTCCGCACCTCCGGGTGCAGTTCAGCTACACCCCGGGCGTGACACTTGATTTCGGTAATGGTTTTATCAGCATCCTCAAAAGCCACCCGACCATAGCCAGTGGCAATAATTCGTTCCACCTGGTGTCGCTCTACCCGGCTCAAATCCAGTAATTGACTGATGGTTGCCCGGCCGGCATCGCGGGGACTCCAACCCGTTGGCACCATAGTGCACCATCGGGATTCCCCCTGGACCATTACCCCCTTGGTAGCCACCGATCCAATATCAATTCCTACGCTTATCATACTGCTTCATCCCCGGCATTTTTAACTCGTCGCATTCGTTCATCCTGATCTTATGGTCATTTTCTCTGTCGGTTATGGTAACACAAGCTTCATCATATTAGAAATTACTTAAAGTTATACATCGCTCCATTCCTCAATCCTACTTGCAGTTTCCATTTGTACTATTTCTCTGCGAAAGTGTTAAAATCTCTATTAGGAAATTTTCGGTCAGCAGTAATGAAAAGAAGGCGAATAGAATGGAGCAGGGCCAGTCAAACCAACCAGACGAATCCAAACCTCAGATCCACAACGTAGACCAGCAGGAAAAACCCACTGAACAGGAAGAAACCAATCGGCATAACGAACTCGACCAGCAAAATGGCTCCAACCAGACAGGCAGACTGAACCTGCAGCTTAAACCTGCTCTGGCCTTCATCTTCCTGATGGGAATCGTCAGCATGTTCTCCGATATGACCCATGAAGGGGCCAAAAGCATCTACGGAGTCTACCTCTCCCTGGCCGGAGCCTCCGCGGCCGCCATCGGTTTTGCCACCGGGTTCGGGGAGTTCGTGGGCTATGCCTTCCGACTGGTGGCTGGTTACATTACCGACCGCACAAAGAATTATTGGTTCATGACCATCCTCGGTTACCTGTTCAACATGGCCGCCATCCCAGCCTTGGCTCTCATCCCGGAAAACGGCTGGGTGCTGGCCTGCGGCCTGATTATCATCGAACGGATGGGCAAGGCTATCCGCTACCCGGCCAAGAACACCCTGGTCTCCTTTGCCGCCACCCAGGTGGGTCACGGCAAAAGTTTCGCTATCCAGGAATTCCTCGATCAGCTGGGCGCCTTCCTGGGGCCGATCATTCTATTCATCACCCTTTACCTTAGTAAGAATAATGGAGAAAATACCTTCGCCGACTATGCCCTCTGTTTTGCCATCCTGGGGATCCCGGCCCTCCTCACCATGATCGCCCTGCTGATCGCCAGGTCGAAGTTTCCCACCCCGGAGAGCTTCGATGTGGCCCCGGAAAAAAGCAGCAGCAAAAAACTGCGCACCACCTTCATCATCTATATGGCTGCGGCCAGCCTTCTGGCTCTGGGCTTCGCCGACTTCCCGCTCATTACCATGCACGTCTACCGCCAGCAACTGGTCGCCTCGGACCTGCTGCCCCTGCTCTATTCAGGGGCCATGCTGGCCGACGCCTTGGCCGCCCTGTTATTCGGCTGGCTGTTTGACAAGTGGGGGTTGCGGGTATTGATGATCTCCACCGCCATATCAGCCACCTTCGCGGTATTTATCTTCACCGCCGACGCCCTGTCAGCAGTGATGGTCGGCATCATCATGTGGGGCATCGGTATGGGGGCTCAGGAATCTATTCTTAAATCCGTGGTCAGCAGCATCGTCCCCAAGGACAGCCGGGCCACCGGATTTGGGGTGTTTGAAACCGCCTTCGGTATCTCCTGGTTCCTCGGCAGCTGGCTGATGGGAGCTCTCTATGACATCGCCCCGCTATGGCTGGTGGTGTTCTCGGTCACCATGCAGCTGCTGGCCATTCCCATGTTCTATCTCACCTGGACCTGGTTCCAGCGGGAGAGCGCCGCCTGAGGATAGACAACCGCCAGCACATCAATAATGATCAAAAAAACAAAAAGACCATATGTGCAGCGCAGATTAAATCAAGCCCTTCCCGCTATCGGGAAGGGCTTGGCTGTGGAGACGCTGATTTTTCTACCGGCGTGGCATCAGAAGCCGGTTCTCAGTTTGCTGGGCATAACGATGGTCTGGGTAGGCTTGATCTGATACTTGGCAGGGATCACGGGCCCTTTGTCGGTAATCTTGGTGGTAGTCTTGTAAGCGCTGTCAGGCAGCACCCGCCGCACGCTGTGGAACTGGTCCCCATACCAGTTGTCAAACCCGCGCACGATGCCGATGCAGGTCGGAAAACCCTTGGTAGTGCCGATAAAGCAGGGCTTGCCTTTATACATCCCAACATACATGGCCACATGACTGATGTAGGTAGTGCGTTGGAAGGTGAAGATATCGCCCGGTCTGAGCTTGTCCGTCCCGTACATGACCCCGTTCTTCACATAGACCCCACTGACCTTGGTCCCCACCTGGTTATAATTCCGACAGGCCGAGGTAACAGGATAGCCAAAATCCTTGTAGACCAGGGAAACGAAGTTGGAACAGTCTATATACCCGGTGGTGGCATACTTGGTATGGCCATATTTCATGAAACCGTACTCCATGTACCAGATACCCCGTCCCACGATCTTGTCAGCCGGGCTGCCGTCGTAGTTGGCGCGGAAATCATCCACCACCGGTTTGGCTACCGTGTTGTATTTGCTGACGCTGGCCGCGGTCGCTGCCATGGCTGGCGAAGCCGCGCATATACCCATGGTCAGGATCAGGCTAAGCGAAAGTAGTAAGGCCAGTATTCTGTTTTTTCCTCGATTGCTAATAGTCATGTAAAACCTCCACATAATTCTAGCAGCGCCTCCTCCTTCCAACATTCGACACGGATTTGGTGCTGCCTTTTGGTAAATATGGGAATTGAGATCTGAGTTGGGGGATTAAAGGGCGAGAATGCCGAAGACTCCTGCACTTACAGGAGATGGAAAAGTGGTTGTGGAAAATGGTGGAAGGGATGGTGGCGCCATATAAAAGCAGCTAAGGAAAGAGGATGTGTGAACTCCTATGTTAAGGGCAAAAAAGACAGAAGGGAGGCAGCGTACTTGATGGATATCGGCAAGCAGATCAAAGCCCAAGGTTTCCCGATTATGTTCCCCGCTGCGTGGAGGTGAACCCAGTACTCTGTAACACCTAATTCCTTACCTTATCGCCGGTTAATTTTTGCGCCTGACTGCGTCGTCGTCATTCGTAATACAACCAGTATTACTCAATCCTCCGCCTTGTCATACGGAAATCTTCCTCGCCGAGTAACGTAAGTTTTAAGTGTTACAGAGTACTAGGGAGTGACCAATCCCTTTAGCCTAGTCCTTTGATCTTCAGTAAATCTGAAATCGTATCCAGGTTGTAGGTAGCGATCCCGTAGTTGATCCCATCGCCGATAGCGGCGCAGTCCATATGAGCGGCGATAGCGGCCTGGAGACCGGATTGGCTGTCTTCGACCACCAGGCAGACGCGGGGGTCGACGGCTAGTAATTCGGCCGCCTTGAGGAATACCTCCGGGTCCGGTTTGGCCCGGCGAATGTCGGTGCCGTCAACCACGGCGTCGAAAGCGTTCGCGAGCCCCAGCCGGGCGAGGATAAAGCGGGCGTTTTGGCTGGAGGATCCGATGGCGGTCCGGATGCCTTGGTGCTGGAGATGGGCCAAAGTGGAGGGGAAATCCGGGAAAACATCATCCGGGGAGAGGTTCTGAAGATTCTGTATGTATAAGGTGTTCTTCCTATCCGCCCAATACTGTTTGTCGGCCGCGGTCATGAGGCCGCGGTACCCTTCCAGGATTACCTCCAGGCTGTCCATCCGTCCCACTCCCCGCAGGCGATTATTGACCTGCCGGTTGAAGTCGATCCCCAGCTCATCGGCGATGCTCTTCCAGGCCAGATAGTGGTATTCATCGGTGCTGCAAACCACCCCGTCGAGATCGAAAATAACTGCTTGGTATGGCACTACTCTGCCCCCTTCCTCATTATCAGCCTTTATCTTATGGTCGCGCCCGACTCACTACTAACACGTCCTCCAGTCGATATTCGACGTCTTCAATATACAGATTTACAGCCGGGCCGCTCTCTCTGGTCAGGACGGTCTGGTCCTTTTCCACTGCCACTATAATAC
>JAXDBN010000099.1:0-8023 GCA_034678805.1 Syntrophomonadaceae bacterium | reverse complement strand
TTTCCGAAGTCACTAGGAATGAACGCTCGGCCCAGCCGCGGCCGGCGCATCCGGTTGATTCTATCAGTCAGGTCATATTCATTTTTCTTCTCCTTATGGTACCATTGGCGGTCAGGGCCAAAGTCCTGGATTTTACCGCCCCCCGAATAATCAATCCGGTGCTCGACACCGGGCTCCAGGTGGGCCTGTTCGCCTACTACAAATGGATTTTGGTCATCATCGGCGCGATTATTGCCGTGGGTTTGCTTCTCTATAAAATGGGGGCGGAAAAATACCGGCTGAGACCGTTCTATTTAAATGCTCCCCTGTTGTTGCTGGTGTTGCTGATTCTGGCATCGGTAATGGCGGCCGAATACAAAAGCGTAGCTTTATTCGGGTTGTACAACCAGCGTGATGGGGCCCTGCTGCTCCTGGCTTATCTGGGTCTGTGCCTGGCGGCCGCCAATACGGTTTACAAGCCCTGGTTCAAGAGGGGGGTAGATATGGCTCTGCTGGTGTTTATAGCCATCAATACCATCATCATGCTGCTTGACTTTACCGGTCATAAGCTGCTGCAGGCAGACATTATCAGAGTCATCCTTGCCCCCGGCGGCTTAAGAAATCAATTGGCGGGCAATATAGGCAACACTTTGGGGAACGTAAATTACATCAGTGGTCTGGCCGCGGCTTTGTTCGCTTATTTTGCTGCCGGCGCCCTATTGCATGAGAATATTAAAAAGCAGTTGATGGCCGCTACAGCTGCCCTGGCTGCCTTTATCATGGTCTTGCTCTCCTTTTCCAGCAGCGGTTTTGTCACCCTGGTTATACTGGCTCCCCTCTTTTTGATGGTGCTGTGGCGCAGCGGTAACCGCCGCCGCGGATTGATTGCCGGAGGGGGTCTACTGACGGGCTGCCTGCTGGTCTTCGTTTTGTTAAATAGCTTCAACCCCAATATATATCGGGAAACCGTGGGGATTATCCTGCCCCAGGCCACCAATATTCAGGAGATGTCAGCGCCGCCCACGGAAGCGGTGGCCCCGCCCGCCAGCCAGTTTCAGCTGCCCCGGCCGGGATGGTCGCCAGGCACGGGCCGCACCTATATCTGGAGTGAAACCCTGGACCTGACCATGATGCGCCCCTGGTTGGGCTATGGCTGCGGCACCTTGGCCTATTACTTTCCCCAGGATGACATCAACAAGGCCGCCAACCTGAAGGACTATAACCGTTTGATTACCAAACCCCACAGCATGTACATGGGATTTGCGTTTGGGTTGGGTATTCCTGCCCTCCTGACCCTGCTAACTCTGCTGGGGCTGCACTTCTGCAAGACCGGCCGCCGCTTATGGACCATGCGGCTGGGAGCCCAACACACCTTAATGGTCTCTTTGTTTCTGTTTTTTTGCGCCTTCGTTATCCAAGCCCTCTTTAATGATCCGGTGGCCGACGCCGGGGCCATGTTTTGGATTCTCCTGGGGGCAGCCGCTGCCTTAAATCAGGAAGAGGTCCAGCCCTCTCCAGATGCAATTATTTAAGGAAAGAAAAACTTTTTTTACCGGATCGGGAACTTTTTCTGCTCCGCTTGCGTCTAACTAGTGTCGGCCAGGGTAATCGTTCTACATAGGAAACCCGGCTAGCATGGTCCCCATCCGCCAGGGTCGGGACGGGATAAGGAGGGAAGAGGAGAGCAAGACACAGCTAATATCTATCTCCGGATAGACGATCACCTGTATGTTGAGGGCCTGGCCCTGATCACCTTGTGAACTCATAATAAATAAAAAGGAGGAAATGATTCTTGATTAAAATCAGAAACAAGAGAATTGCGCTGTTGCTGGTACTGACTATGCTGGCCACCATGTTTGTCGGCGTAGGCACCGCCAGTGCAGCCACCGTCGCCTTCAAAGTAGAATCCACCTACTCCTGGGTGAAGGCTGACGACGTGTCAGAAGATGTAGCTATAATTACGGTAAAGGCCGATGACCCCTCACCGGCCACCATGGAAAATCTATTTATCGAAGTTAATTTGCCCGAAGACACGGATGTGGAATTTGAAAACGAACCAGCTACAGACACGGGCACAGTAGAGAGCTGGAATTCCAAGACCGTAGTTATCGATACTGGCCTGACCAGTTTCGCTGACAACCAAGAGTTTATTATTGACGAGATTGACCTGGATGTTGCCAAAGGCGTAACCGGCAATATCAATGCCACCGTACGTATGTTTGCCCAGGATGGCGACATGGTAGTCTTTGATGTAGAAAAAACCGTTCGCATCGCCAGAGTGGGCAGCGGTGATATCACTGTAACCGCCGCCAAGGCTAAAAGCTTGTATATTGGCAGCAACCAAAAGGCTGCCAACATTACCTTTAAAGAAGTAGGCCCCAGGGCCTTTGCTGACATGGATGGCGACGTTAAGGTGACCATCCTTACTTCCGGTGTAACCTGGGATTACGGTGACACTAACCCGACCTACACCGATGCTTACTGGGATGACGAGACCGATAAGGTTTCCTATGTCGAGATTTACAATGACAATGCCGCTCAGATCAGCAGAGTCGTATTTACTCCTTACTTCAAGGTATCCCCGGCTGCTTCCGGCGAAGTAAAAGTTAGAGTTTCCGGTGACGGCATCGAGACCGAGACCTTTGTAGTGGGTAATATCGGCGAGAGCGAAGTAGTGGTAACCGTAGAAGATGCTGACGAAGATTTTGTCTACAGAGGACAGTTTGCCACCTTTGACGATGTGACCGTAAACCTGGATCCCAAGAATGATGACCTGGATGATACTGATTGGTTCAGCATCACCCTGCCCGACGGCTTGAAATTTGCCGACATTGATGCTCCTGTGGATGGCGACGGCGTTGCTGTCTATGAAGAACTGATCAAGAATGACAAAACCGCTTGGTTCACTTTCGACAACGACGTTTCCAATGATTTCGATCTGACCGATTTCGTTATCGTGGCTGATGCCGATGCCCCGCTGGGCGATCTGGCCATCACCTTTGACGGCGCTGTGGAAGGCACCTATGTGATCGGTTCGGTCAAGGACGCTTTCACCGTGACCACTACCCCGTTTGCACTGCAGACCGGGCTGACCAGCGTTCAGGGTGCTGACATCGTCATCACCGAAACCGCTGACGGGGCGCTGAAGCCCAGTTATGACATGGAATATGGATATGAAGATATTGATGGCAAAGATTATGTAGCCGGCGCTTTCAGCTTAGTACTGCCGGCCGGAGTTACCTGGGACGGAGTTCCCACCGTCGAGGTTACCGAAGGCGACCTGGAGATAGACGATGTATGGCTGGGTGAGGATTTCCGCGAACTATACTTTGATATTGATGAACTCAGCAATATCGAGAGCGTTATCACTCTTTCCGACGTACGATACACCGTTTTGAGCCAGCCCGGTCTGGGTGATCTCAATATCTTGATCGGCGGCGGCGTGGGCGACTGGGGTTATAATATTGCCAGCTCCAAACCGTTGGTCAAAACCGCCATCGGTACTGTGGCCACCAACCCCACCGCGGTCTATGTGATCGGCGCTCCCACCTTCACCGTTAACGGTGCGGTACAGAGCGTGGTAACTCCTTCCTATATTAAGGATGCTCGCACCTACTTGGCTATCCGCGACATCGCCACTGGATTGGGAATCGATCCCATGAACGTGCTGTGGGATGCGGCCAGCTCCAAAGTGACCCTGATCAAGGGCACCAAGGTTGTCCAGGTTCAGATCGGCAGCACCGTTATGAACGTTAACGGCGTTGTTGTAGCCATGGACGTAGCTCCCGAAATCAGCAACGGACGCACCATGCTGCCGGCAGCATTTATTGCTCAGGCATTTGGCGCCACCGCCAGCTGGGATGCACTGACCCAGACTGTAACCATTAAATAGTCTAGAGTTAAGCTGATACAAGGTGTTTATTCCGAGGGGCCCGGTGCAAACCGGGCCCTTTCCATTCTTTGAACGGTTATGGTATATCTGGGTTTTCAGCCAAAATTAAGTCCCTGAGCATTGACCCGCGGGTCGGCCCGGGATATACTGTTATTGGATGCAATTATTATTAAACGGAGGAAATGGGTATGCGTCGATTCCTAGCACTTATTGTCACCCTATCGTTTATAGCACTATTTCCATCGGTCACCGCCCTGGCTGATACTAGCTCATCTCCCCAGATACTGACGGTGGAGGAAGCGGTGCAATTGGCCCTGAAAAACCGTGAGGATGTACGCACTGTGCAGTTGAACTGGGATGCGGCCTGGATAAACAGCGATTTGGCTTGGGAGAATGCTAATATGAGCTACTCCGACAGCATCAATCAGATATATCAGACTGATTATGCTATAGAAGCGGCGCGCACCAATTACGAGACCAAGCGCGAAGCGGTCGAATACTCCGTGTACCAGAAATACTATGCGGTGGTCAACGCATTGGACGACCTGGATGCCCAAAAGCTTTCCCAACAGCATGCTGAAGATAGGCTGGCTATAACGGAACTGCGTGTGCAGTTGGGATTGGATACCAAATTAGCCTTGTATCAAGCTCAGCAGCAGGCGGCCTCGGCCCGTACCAATTCTGCCGTGGCGGAGCAATCCCTGGATAATGCTTATGTTTCTCTGCTGGATTATATAGGCGTCGCAACAGACCAGCGCCCGGAACTGGTACGGGAATTGACCTACCAACCTTTGCAGATCGGCGATCCCGAAACCAAAATCAATGACATTGTCCGTAAGAGCCCTAGTGTCTGGATGGCCGACCGTTCCCTATTGCTTCAGGAGTTGACCAGGGACAATTCGGTTGGCCTGTTAGGTGACCTGGAGAATATCAAGCAGGAACAGGCGGAGATCGCAGTAATCACCAGCAAGGATGCCATGCGGCAGGCAACCCGCAGTCTCTACTATAATGTGCTAAAGATGCAGGAGTCTTATGATACCGCCGTACAGGGCGCCAAGACTGCGGACGAAGCCCTCCGGATAGCCAAGTTGTTGTATGAAGTTGGGATGGGGACCAAAACGGATGTGACCGCAGCGGAAATTGCAGCCCAAAGTGCTCATCAGGCGGTTAACAGCCTGTCTTACCAGCATGCAATGCTGGTGATGGCATTCGAGCGGCCCTGGATTGCCGGGTCATCCATGTGAACATAAAATAATAGAGAAAATGTAGTGAACGAGATTTCGACCGGCGGCTCCAATTTGGGGGCCGTCATTTTGTTTTTGACTGTCTTTCTCGTTGCCTTGCCCCGAAAGCACGGCCCAGGTATTTTGACCTGTCATTTATGATTTCTGCTTCGACTCCATTAGGCTGATATTGTTAGCAAATAATAACACTGGCTCAATACTAACCAAAAGAGGTGTTAATTTAGAGGATAGAACAGCAAAACGCGCCTTTTCCGTAATAATCCAACCCAGTCCTCTGCAAGAAAAGCCATTATATTCTATAATAGATAATATGATAGTGGGAAGGGGGTATTTAACTGCATATACAACTACCAAAGCTCCCCTTGATCGCCGCAGACATATTAAGTTAGTTATTTGATTGGAGGAATGTGAGTGAGGAAAAAACACAAACTGTTATCATTGATCATGGTATTCATATTTGCCGTATCATTTCTGCTGCCTGGTTCGCAGGTTATGGCCGCGACTTCTAGTGTTAGCACCTCGGCGGCTAGTGTCGATGATGATTGGGTAACTTTAAAAGCAAAAGTTAGCAATCTTGATTCTGCTACCATAACCTCATATGGATTTTATTGGGACTCTAACAGGCGCGATGTAGTAGATGGTGATGCCTCTGTTCGTGAGGAAGTTGGGGATGAAGGCGACGGACTAGAGGAGGGAGACACTTTTGAACTGGATATCGATACTGCGGACCTGAACGATAGGGCGAACTATTACTTTAAGGCTTATATCGAAGTTGATGGTGAAGAGTATATCGGTTCGATCAAGACATTTACCCTTGGCGGGGATGTACCGGAGGTTACCACCAATGCAGCTACCGCCATTAAGGCCAATGCAGCCACATTGAACGGAACAATCGAATCTTTTGGTGATGACAACGAAATCACTGAATATGGTTTTTATTACGGCACATCTTCTTCCCCGACTACCAAGAAGAAGGTAGGAGATGACAGCGATAACATTGACGAAGGCGATGATTTCGATTATGACCTCAGTGGTTTGAAAGCGGACACCAAGTATTACTTCAAGTCTTATGCCAGAAATAGTGAGGGAATTGCTTATGGCAGTGTCAAAAACTTTACTACCAAGGAAGGTGCTCCCGTAATAACCACTACTTCCAGCGTGTTTACCATCGGCATGAACTATTACCTGCTGAATGGCTCCTACCAGGTCATGGACGCGGCGCCCTACATAAAGAACAGCCGCACCTATCTCCCCATCCGCTATGTAGGTTATGCCATGGGCCTGACTGACGCCCAAATTCAATGGTATGAAGCGACCCGGACAGTGATATTGACCAAGGGGAATACCACAGTGGTTCTGGTTATTGGCAGTCCCACCATGTTTGTCAACGGCCAGGCCCGAATGATGGATGTAGCACCGGAGATCACCAACAGCCGCACCTGCCTGCCCATCGCTTGGGTAGCTTCGGCCTTTGGTCATACTGCGGTTTGGAATGGAAGTACTCAGCAGGTAACCCTTGCTGGAGTGACAGTTCCCGGTAGCGGCAAGGATGAGGATGCAGAACTGAAGCTCAGCCGCTCCTCACTGACCCTGGAACCAGGGGATGACGGGGCTATCACTGGTACCCTTGGGGTGGATATCGATGATGTAGACTATGAGATCTTTGGGGATAGAGTGTTTTCAGTTGATATTGATATCGACGGTGATGAGTTCGAGGCCACTATCGAAGTCGACAGCGATGCCGATGATGGGGACGAAGCTACAATAACCTTTATTGTGACTGATGAGGACGGTAATGAGTATGAAGCCGACCTGGATGTTTCCGTTGAAGATGACGAAGGTGAGCTTAAACTCAATCGGACTTCTTTAACCATGGCACCGGGTGACTCCAGAACCATAACCGGTACTTTGGATGCAGGCAGAAATGATATTGATGAAGTCGACTGGGATATAGATGGTGATGATGTAGTATCAGTAAGCGATCTCGAAATTGATGATGACACGTTTGAGGTTACTATCGAAGTCGACGAGGATGCTGACGATGGGGATGAAGATACCATAACATTTATTGTAACGGATGAAGACGGTGACGATTATGAAGTAGAGCTTGAGGTAAGAGTCAGAGACTAGACTAACGTAGCGCTGCTCTAATCCACCCAAAGAAACCCATTATTGTGCTGTTGATAAGACCACTTGATGGACCCCTTTTCGGGGTCCATCATTATTCAAGCGGTTGCCAGGTAAGCACTGCCCTTACTGGCAACCTTGTCCCTGAGAGCGTGTGATGCCGTTACTTAGAGCGCAGGATCTGTCACTCCGAACGTAGTGAGGAGTCTTATTCCCCCTATCGCGGAAAATGTCACGTGTTTAGTCTCCCAATCCCGCCAATCTTTGAATTACCCCCGCTATCTGTTATAATTCCTTTTGAACAGCCATTATACAATGTCTGGAAAGGTCGTTTTGCTAATGAAGGGAATTATTCTGGCCGGGGGCAGCGGCACCCGTCTCTACCCTCTGACCCAGGTCATCTCCAAGCAGTTGCTTCCTATATATGATAAACCCATGATCTATTACCCCTTGTCGGTGCTGATGCTGGCTGACATCAGAGATATCCTGATTATTTCTACCCCCCAGGACATTGCCCGCTTCGAGTCCTTGCTGGGGAATGGGCGGCAGCTGGGGTTGTCGCTGTCTTATGCGGTGCAACCCAGTCCGGATGGGCTGGCCCAGGCCTTTATTATCGGCGCCGATTTCATCGGTGATGAACGGGTGGCCATGATATTGGGTGACAACATCTTCTATGGGCAAGGTTTTACTCCCATGCTGCGTCGAGTGGCAGCCAGGGAGGAAGGGGCCACCGTTTTTGCCTACCGGGTCAAAGACCCGAGTCGTTTCGGTGTGGTGGAAT
>JAXDBN010000098.1:0-2543 GCA_034678805.1 Syntrophomonadaceae bacterium | reverse complement strand
CATGTATGGTTGGCAATATTTACAGCCTTCGGTCAGTCAGATACTGTTAGCGGCGGAATCCCAGGAACCGGGGCAGTTTCTACGACTATGATTTTAATCAAAAATTCCCCTGCCTGATAATCTGTATAAACAAAATTGTAGTATCAGCCAAAAAATTGTATATTAATATTACTAAGACTATTAGTTGACTGAATCATTGAAGCACCCGGGTAATGTCACATCTTCATTATGATGATGGAAAGGAAGGGTGGCTGTGACTGGCACAAGGATTGGTTCAAAATCCATCCCGGTCTACTCATGGTTCTGCATCTCGCATTTTTCGGGCCGAGTTGCGGGGACTTTTCGCCTGACCCCCAACCGCCTTCCACCTATAGTTTTTCCAATGCTTTTTCCGAAACCCGTCCCGATGTCCCTGCCCAGCCCATGGCCGGAGCGAAGGACTGCATTTATTAACAACACCAGTATACCTAACTTACAGGAATTACGCGGACCACCAGTTTCCATAACCAAAACGCCTATTCAACTGTCTGCCTGGTGAAATTCTTGAAGCTTGGACGAAAAAATGATTAATTAAAGGGAGGGATAGGAAATGCAGAGTAAAGCAAGACAGGAGAAAGCTGTAAGAAAGGAGCTCAGTGAGGTTAGCCTCGAGATCAAAAAACGCATAGCCCGGCTCGATAAGTTATCGGAAGAATTGGAAGAGGGCTTTGGCGATCTGGAGAAAAACTTAAACGAAAAATATGCCTTAATACAACCCAAGATCAATGATCCGGCTATGAAGGGGGAAAAAGCCTGGGATTATGTCTGGGGAATTGTTATGGATACGGTTGATGCGATGGGCATTAAGGTTAAAACAGGTCCTAACCTTAATCAAAAGGCATTGAAGGAAAACCTGCAGACGAGGCGGTCCAACCTGAAAGCTGAACATGATGTCGGCAGTATGACGGGGCGGGAAGTATGGTCCGTAGTTTGGAACGGAGTCTGGAACGACCTCTGGTATTCCATTGACAAATTCCATACCGCGGCGTCTGAGGAAATTAATAAATTAAATGATGAGCTGCAAGATTTGCTGGCGAAACAGGGAGATCTCAGGAAAAAACAACAGGACTTGCACCAATCACTGGAAGGTAGTTTCAATGCCGTCCGGGGAATGTTCGACAACATGTTCAAAGCCAAACCCAAGGCTTAAGACCGATTGGCAGTAAGCTGGACAGCAGTTTAAATAAGGCATCATAAGAGGAAAAGAAGACCGGGGTCCGACGACCCCGGTTTTTTATTGGATTGGCTGGGGGGGGAATTAGCCTGACCGGGGCATAATTGATTTGCCCGCGGGCCATGATAAAGGCAGGGCAATATTTGGCTGCCAATGGAGGTTGATAGGATGAATGTAATTGAGATTGACCGGTTGAGCAAATATTACGGTAAAGCCAGGGGCATTACCGACGTGAGTTTTAATGTCGAGGAAGGCGAGATATTCGGATTCATCGGCCCTAATGGGGCGGGCAAATCGACTACCATCCGTACCCTGTTAGCCTTGATCTACCCCACCAGCGGATCAGCCACGATATTTGGCCGGGATTGTATCCGGGAGGGAGCGGAGATCCGGAAAGATATCGGCTATCTTCCCTCCGAGGTTTTCTATTATGACAATATGAGGGTTATCGACCTCCTGAAATATTCCGCCAGTTTTTACCCGGGAGTTAAACTTGACCGGATGTATCAGCTGGCAGAAATTATGGACTTGGAGCTGAAGCGCAAGATAGACGATCTCTCCTCCGGCAATAAAAAGAAAGTAGGGATTGTGCAGGGTTTATTGCACAGTCCCAAACTAATCATTCTGGACGAACCCACGGGCGGACTCGATCCCCTGATGCAGCACAAGTTCTTTCAGCTCATACAGGAAGAAAACCGTAAGGGTGTCACGGTCCTCTTCTCATCCCACATCCTGAGTGAGGTGCAAAAGATTTGCACCCGGGTAGGTATTATAAAGGAAGGTAAAATGATCAGGATCGAGGGCATCGACAGCCTGGAGCACAATAACTATAAGAAGTTCAGGATCGAAATGGACCAGCCGATGCCAGAAGGTTATTTCAGTCTGCCGGGGATAAGCGACTTATCGGTTAGCAATCGATCGGTAAGTTTCATTTTTAAGGGTGACATCAATAATATCATCAGCAAGCTGCACGAACGCAGGGTCACCAACTTGCTGGTGGAAGAGCCTTCCCTGGAGGAGATTTTCCTGCATTACTACGAAAAGGAGGCCAGATAGTGAACATCTACCGGCAGGAGACCCGGATGAACCTGTTATCAATGCTGTATTGGACCGCAGGCATGCTCCTGGGGCTGCTTTTTTTCATGTTTATGTTCCCGGCTGTTTCCAAAGATGCCAGCCTTATCAGCCAGATAACCAGCCAATTTCCGCCCGAGGTCGTCAAAGCCCTGGGCCTGAATACCCTGGACCTGAGTACGGTATTAGGATTTTACAGCTATATATTTATCTTCATTTTGCTGGTGGGCGCGGTTTATGCTCTGAAATTGGGCAT
>JAXDBN010000097.1:0-59768 GCA_034678805.1 Syntrophomonadaceae bacterium | reverse complement strand
ATTTGGTGCCACGGTAGTACTCATGCTTATATGACCGCAGTTAACCAAACCTATTCAGCCGTATCAGAAACAAATATTAGGTAACCGTTGAAAAATGTAAGGAGGAATGCGGGATGAATATTGAGGTTCTCTTCCGAATTGCTGGTATCGGCATTCTAATATCGGTGTTATGCATTGTCCTAAAACAAGCCCAAAAGCAAGAACAGGCTGAGATGTTAACCCTAGCCGGAGTAGTAATTGTGCTTATCATGGTTGTGCAGTTGATGAACCAGCTCTTCACTACTGTCCGGGCAGTATTTAACCTGTAATGGCCCGTACCTCGGAAGGGGATTTATACTATGGAAATCGCTCAGATCATTGGACTAGCCCTGGTAATCACAGTATTCCTGATGATATTGAGACAGGAGAAGCCAGTTATGGCTATCCTGCTAAGCATTGCATTCAGCATTATCATTTTTATTGCCATGATAGACAAATTGGCAACCATCATAGAAATAATGGGTGAGCTATCCGAAAAGGCAGGCATCAATAATTTTTTTCTGGCAACAATCCTGAAGATAGTAGGCGTAGCTTATCTGGGTGAGTTTGCTGCAGCAATATGCCAGGATGCCGGGGAACAAGCAGTTGCCAAAAAGGTCGAATTTGCATCCAAAATTATAATTGCCGTAATAGCCTTGCCCATTTTGGTGGCTATATTGGAATCACTTCTGGAATTAATGCCGGGGTAAAAAAGAATCAGCGGGTGATGGTATATGAAAAAATGTTTGCTTTTCATACTAGTGGTACTGATGGTGGCTTTTAATCCGGGCCGGGTCATGACAAGCCCTTTACCCGAATCAGAGGTATTCTCTGTTCAGGATACCATGGATACCCTGGAACTGCAGCAAATGGAGGAATTCAGGAATCATGTTGAAGATGAAATAAATCCTTTCATGAGTAATAAAACAGTAAAAGAATGGCTGACAGATTTTGCTAAAGGTGATTGGGAATTCAATTATAAAGAAATACCGGCTGCTCTCATTAAGCTTATGTTTAAAGAAATTCTTGCTAATTCCAGTCTCCTATCAAAACTGATTATCCTGTCAGTACTAGCCGCCATACTAATTAACTTGCAGTCGTCTTTTGCTTCCGGCATAAGCAAATTTTCATATTTGATATGTTTCCTGGCTATGTGTGCCCTGGCGCTGGGCAGCTTTAAGGTAGCCCTTGGCATAGGACAGCAAACAATTAATAACATGTCTGATTTTATGATGGGGGTGCTGCCGCCTATGATGGCCATAGTGGCCGGACTGGGCAACCTTAATGCTTCAGCTATGCTATTTCCGCTGCTTATGACGGGTGCGACTGTATTCGGTAACGCGGTTAAGAATATTGTTTTTCCGTTAATAATAATGTCTGCTCTGTTGAGCTTGGCCAACCATCTTTCTGAAACGGTTAAAGTGGATAAATTAGCCCGATTTTGCGCCCAGATGGCACAGATAACTTTGGGATTAATTATGACGATTTTTGTGGGCATATTGACCTTACGTTCCTTATATGCGTCGGTTCTAGATAAAGTAGCTTTACGCACTACCCGCTTTGTAACTGATAACGCCATACCTGTGGTCGGCAAAATGGTGGGGGACACGGTTGAAGTTGCCGCCGGGTATGTGGTGATGTTAAAGGATGCTCTTGGCATATTCGCAGTTCTCACTATACTGGGCATTATTATTATTCCGGTTATAAAGATAGCCGCTTTAGGCTTGATATACAAGTTGGTGGGGGCTGTAGTTGAACCCCTGGGAGATAGTAAAACCGCCTCCATATTGGAGGTGATGAGTAACCACCTGTTTTTGTTAATGGCAGCAACTGCAGCCGTAGCAGTGATGTTTTTTATCATGATAGCTATACTGGCAGGCCTCTCCAACAACTTTACCATGCTGCGGTGAAAGGGGGGTAGTTATGGTTGTAATTGCAGAAATAGTCAGAAATCTACTGGTGATCATAATAATATCTACCATTCTTGAAATGATGTTGCCGGAGGGCAATACCAGGCCCTTTGTCCGTTTTGCGGTAGGTATGTTTGTATTGATTGCGATACTGACCCCCAGCCTTGATTATCTATATGAGGATGGAAATTTTCAGATATCCTCGTGGGATGATCGTGTATACGGATCTAATGCTGAAAAAATCAATAGCAGCAGCGAAAGGATCCAGAAACAGATTACGGATCGGAGTAATTCATTGATGCAAGAGAAGGTGGAAGGGCAAATCGGGGCAATAGCTCTTTTGGTACCAGGGGTAGAGGATGTAGAAACTGCAGTCATCATAGGGGACAATGGCAATCCCAAGAAAATCAGTCTAATAGTACGTTCCTCCAAAGCTGCTGAAAGCGGCCGGATCCAGCCCGTTGAAGCGTGGGGCCATAGTGTTGAAAATAGTGATTCGGATCAAATTGCCATAAGCAATAAGGTGAAAAAGCTGATAACCAATCTCTACGGTTTAGAACAAGAGAATATTGAGGTTAAGTTTGAAGGGAGCTGAAAAGATGTTGGATGAATGGAGGAGAAGAATAACTGGCGGTATTATTAAGAGCCCACCTGGAGGAAGGCGGATAAAATACCTCCTGGTGGCAGTTGTCTGCCTGGGTTTGCTGGCTCTTATCTGGCCCTCAAGCAACAACGGGGTAAACCCTGATTCCGTAACCAAAGCAACCCAGTCTGACGGAGTCAACCAGGCCAAGGCTGTTCTAGCCGCTGATTTAGAGCGGATTCTCTCCCGGGTTGAAGGAGCGGGTACCGTTGAGGTAAGCATAACCTTGAGCTCAGATGGTCTCAAAAACTATGCGCGCAACACTAAAAATGAACACAGAGAAACACAGGAAGCCGATAGTGTGGGCGGAGATCGTAATATAGTGGAAGAGAACCAGAGCAGTGATATTGCTATCTCTGGCGGGGGAGCTTTGCTGGTGGAGGATAACGCTCCAGAAGTAGTGGGTGTACTGGTAGTTGCTGACGGGGCTGTCAATCATATGATCAAGGAAAAGCTTACCGATGCGACCGCTACTTTATTAAATATTCCTCCCTATCAAGTCAGGGTTGAGACCCGGAAAGGAAATGCTTATGGTGATCAGTAGAAAAAATATGACAATGGTCTTATCGATATCAGCTGTAATAATCATGCTTTGCTTAGGATTCGGAGTGGTGACTAAATATGGGCAATTATTGTCAAGACCGGCAGCCGCGAAAGAAGTTTCGGCATCCAACCAAAGTGTGGAAAATGTATTAGCTCCTGAATTGAATACTAATGATACGGAAGGGATATTATCTGAATATCGTTTGGAAAGAGCCCGAGTTCGCAGTAAAGAAGTCAGTTTGTTACAGGGAATTACCAGCAGTGCAGATAGTCCTGACCGGGCCAAGGAAGCAGCCTATTCCAAATTGATAGATCTAGCCGACCGGGAGGAAAAAGAATTGCAGGCAGAAGCCCTGGTCAAAGCCCAGGGTTGTATAGATTGTGCAGTGGTAATCAGTAATGCTGGCACTATGGTGATGATTTCCAATAATGGGACAGAAGTTATCGGGCAGGATTCAATCAAAAAGTCTATCAGCGCAGCCACTGGATTAGCCGACAAGGCAATTTCGGTCGTAGAGGTGAATAAAGATAAATAAAGAGCTTTATATCAACATGGTATTACGATTGAAATAAATGGATTTTATCCCTATAATAAAGAAACATTGGCTAAAGCATACTCGGGCCGGGCCGGAGTATGTTTTGTTGCTTATTCAACGGAATGAAGCTTTTTATATTCCAAGCAGGTACACAATTTCCAGATGTACCGCAGTAAACGCAATTACTAAAACATCGATTATCAGGGAGATGAAGAAATGAATTTGGACGAAATACGCGAGTTGGTTATGTTGTTAGAGAAAAGCACTCTTACCGAACTTGCAGTTGAGTGTGATGACTTAAAACTAACCTTGCGTAAAGCATCACCTCAGGAATACTCAAGCAAAATGGAGCCGATTGTTACTCCTGGCCAACGTGTCATTCAAGCCGATATACCCGCAGTCATTCCCGAGACTGGCTTGGTTAGTATCAATTCCCCAATGGTGGGTACCTTTTATCAAGCCCCGTCACCGGATAGTGAACCATATGTCAAGGTTGGTGATGTGATCAGCAAGGGTCAGACCCTATGTATTGTTGAAGCAATGAAACTCATGAATGATATTAAATCCGAATACGACGGCACCGTTATGGAAATAGCCGCTGAAAATGGGCAGGCGGTGGAGTATAATCAGGCATTGTTTTGGATAAAAGAGAGCTAGGAGTGGTAATTTGTTTACCAGGATTTTAATAGCCAATCGCGGTGAAATTGCTCTGCGTATTATTAGAGCATGTAAGGAATTAAATATTGAAACGGTGGCTGTGTATTCCGAGGCTGACAAAGACAGCCTGCACATAAAAATGGCGGATCAGGCGATTTGTATCGGAGGAGCACCGGCTAACCAGAGCTACCTGCATATAGCCAACATTATTTCTGCGGCCATAAATTCCGGATCCGAGGCAATCCACCCCGGATATGGCTTCTTGGCGGAAAATTCATATTTTGCCGAGTTGTGTACTGCCAATAAAATCAAATTCATTGGCCCAGACTCTTCGGTTATTGAAACATTAGGTGATAAAGTCAAAGCCAAGGAATTAGTGAGACACGTTGGAGTACCAGTAGTGCCTGGCAGCCTTGGAGCAGCAGGAACCCTGGAAGATACCGTCTCAGTGGCGGAATCAATGGGATATCCTATTATCATCAAAGCCTCTGCAGGCGGAGGCGGCCGGGGTATGCGCCTGGCCCACAACAAGGCGGCGCTCAAGGAAGCCCTGGGAATGGCTAGGTTAGAGGCTGGAGCTGCTTTTGGCAATGACGAGGTCTACATAGAAAAGTATATCGAGGAACCACGCCATATAGAGATACAGATATTAGGGGATGAGCATGGCAATATAGTTCACCTGGGTGAACGGGACTGTTCTTTACAAAGACGGCATCAGAAGCTGTTAGAAGAGTCTCCGTCATCGTTTGTGGATGAAGATTTAAGAGCTCAACTGGGTGCAGCAGCAATCAAAGCTGCTCAGGCAGCTAATTATTCCAGTGCCGGGACCGTCGAATTCCTGGTTGATAAAAATAAAGTATTCTACTTCATAGAAATGAACACCAGAGTCCAGGTTGAACATCCTGTAACCGAGATGGTAACTGGAATAGATATAATCAAAGAACAAATAAAAATAGCTGCCGGCGAACCATTAGGTTTTCGGCAGGAGGATATTCAACTCAAAGGCTGGGCAATAGAATGCCGGATTAATGCCGAAGATTCTAACAACGATTTCCGGCCGTCCCCCGGTTTAGTAACAAATTATCTGCCCCCGGGCGGACCGGGGATCCGGGTCGACTCTTGTGTGTATACTGGTTATAATATACCTCCTTATTATGATTCCATGATTGCAAAACTCATAGCTTGGGGCCAGAATCGGGAGGAAGCTATAGCCCGGATGAGAAGAGCCCTCACTGAGTTTACGATAACCGATATTGCTACTACTATACCTTTTCATCTGCAGGTAATAGATAATGCATTTTTCCGCCGGGGTGAGGTATACACGAATTTTATTTCCAGGCGGATGAACAATATCTAGTTTATCGATAGTATCAGGATAGAAAGATTGATAAACTTCGGTTAGGTCTGGTAAAATAACAGCATAATATAAGCGGAGGTGGAGTACATGGAAAATGTTAAACCAGAAATCCCCAATGATTTAGGTGTTATACGAATCGCCGACGAAGTGGTGTCCACAGTCGCAGGATTGGCAGCTTCTGATGTCGAAGGTGTGGCTAACATGAGTGGTGGATGGGGTACTGACCTGGTTGAGAAATTAGGAAGGAAGAATCTGGGCAAGGGTATAAAGGTTGAATCCACCGGAGACCAGACCAGTATTGATATATTCATCGTAATCGAATTCGGATATGCAATTCCCAAAGTGGCCGAAAATGTCCAGCGGGAAGTAAAACAGGCAGTAGAGACAATGACGGGATTGACTGTAACAGCGGTCAATGTTCACGTTGTTTCGGTGGCAACTAAAAAAACTGCCTCTGAGGCAGAAGAGGCTGCTACAGCTCAGGCCGACTAGAATGTGGGAATTATTTAAAGATAACCCCCTGCTGATATCAGGGGGTTATCTTTATTGTCAATCATAAAGGAGGTGCAAAAATGACGGGTATGGGCCGATTAGTCCTATTTATATACAACCTGATAATCCTGGTTCTGGCTGTGATTATAGTAGGTACTACTCTGGGTTGGTTGGACCCCCAGGTATATATCAATGCGGTACTGTCTGCACCGGAAAATAAAATAATAGCCGGATTGGCTGGAATTATTGTAGGATTTGTAGCTCTTTTGATGTCAGTCTGGGCTATCAAACCAACACCAAGAATAGATGCGGTAACCGTGAGCCAAGGGACCGATGGGGAAATTTCGATGAGCATTGCGGCAGCCAAGGCCATAATTATGCGGGCCATTCGGCAGGTCGAGGGGGTTAAGGAGTTAAGACCCGACGTGGTTCCTTCCCCGACCGGGATTAAGGTGAAATTGCACACCATGATCAACCCGGATCATAATGTGCCGGAAATATCTGCATTGTTACAAAGTGTAGTCAGAGATAACCTTGAAAAGGTCGGCGGTTTACAGGTTGCCGAAATCAAGGTTCTGATAGATGACTTTACCCCGACTGGCAAGTAAGGAGATTCATTATGTTCGAAAAATTATTGGTGTATATAATGGATGAGCATCGTGGCAAAGCTATAGGTGTGACCCTGGGATTGCTGGCCAGTATATTGTTTATATCCTTTGGTTTTTGGCAGACCATATTTATCGTGTTATGCATACTCGTCGGTTATCAAGTCGGGAAAAAGATCGATGAGCAAGTTGATTTAGAATTGTGGATCAAGAACCTTTTTAAATAGTAATCAACGATTTTCGAAAGGAGAACAAATTGAGCAGACGCAAAGCCCGGGAAATAGCCTTCAAAGTCCTTTTCCAGGTGGACCAGGTACAAGCTGATCCCCGGCAAGCTTTTGAATATTTGTTACAGGAATCTCCTCTGGCTGAAAAAGACCAAGGATTTGCCTGGACCCTTGTAGAAGGGGCTGTAGAAAAAATGGCCCTGATAGATGAGCTCCTGGCGGGTTTATCCAAGGACTGGACCGTACAAAGAATGTCTTCAGTTGATCGTAATCTATTGAGACTAGCAGCCTATGAAATGGTTTACCTGGCTGGCAAACCAGCAGTAGCGATTGACGAAGCATTGGAGATTTCCAAGCGTTATAGCGAGCCGGCTTCGGTTGGCTTCATCAATGCTATCCTGGATCGAATTAAAGAACAAAAGGCTTGATATATTATAGAGCAATATTGGCAACTTAAAGGCTTACGGGCCTTTTTTGTTTTATGGTAAGATTATCTCTAAACCAGAGACAGCATAATATTAGGAGGATATCAAGTGGAAATTATCAGTGGAAAAATGATTGCCGACGAATTGACGTCAACATTAAAGGCGGCCAATATAGCTGATGGAATTGAACCGTGCCTGGCAATATTGGATATTGGTGATAACCCGGACAATAAACGATACATAGGTTTGAAAACAAAAGCTGCTTCTGCCATCGGCGGGACAACCCGAATATTAAGTATGCCTGGAGAAGTACCCAAAAAACAAGTGTTAGATCAGATCAGCGCTTTGAACCAGGATCCAAATGTACACGGGATTCTTTTACAATTGCCGGTTTCTGAGTCGTTGCAACCCCATCAGGATGAACTGCTGGCTGCGATAGATCCGGCCAAGGACGTTGACGGTTTTACTCCGCACAATCTGGGTATGCTGCTGTCTGGTGAGCCCCTATATGTGAGTTGTGCAGCGATGGCATGCCTGAACGTATGCCGGCGTTATGCCGGCCCTTTGCCAGGAAAAAGGATCTTACTGGTTGGTGAATCCTTTGATGTCATCCAGAGCCTGGCCATCATACTAATTAAGGAAGGCTGTAATGTAATGGTTACACCTGAATACGACTCTTCATATTTGCCCAACAGTGATATTGCAATTATCGAGAAAGGAGCTCCCGGGATAGTAAAAGCAAGCAATGTGAAGGAGGGTGCTCTTCTAATCGACGCTGGTTTTTACTGGGCTGATGGACGTACCTGCGGAAATATTGACAAGAGTCAAATGGGTGGCATAAATGGATATTTACTACCGGTACCCGGCGGCATGGGTCCTTTGCTTATAGCCCATCTTATGGATAATCTTTGCCGGGCAGCGAGTAGAATTATGAAAGGTTAAACGGTTTGCAGGAATATATTACAGTCAGCATATTAAACTCATATATCTCCGGCCTAATTGATCGGGACGAGCTTCTGCAGGAGTTTTGGCTGAAAGGAGAGCTGTCGGGTTTTCGACACTACCAGCAATCGGGACACAGTTACTTTTCTCTCAAAGACGCCGATTCAACTATTAGTTGTGTCATGTTCAAAAGCCGGATCCAGAAGATGAGGTTCCGTCCTGAAGATGGGATGGAGGTGTTGTTGCGCGGTTATGTATCGGTTTATGCCAGGCAGGGCAAATACCAGGTCTATGTGGAGGACATGCAGCCTTTTGGAACTGGCAGCTTATTCCTTTATCTGGAGAAGTTGAAATCCCGTTTGACCCAAGAGGGATACTTTGACCTGGACAGGAAGAAAGACATACCCAGGATGGTAAACCGGGTAGGAGTAGTGACATCACAAGACGGTGCAGCTCTTCAAGATATACTGAGGGTCATAAAACTGCGCCATCCCGGAGCGGCAGTAATCCTGGCCCATAGTTCTGTTCAGGGGAGTGATGCGCCGCGGGAATTGGCTCAAGGAGTACAAATGCTCAATGATTATGGATTGGCAGACGTAATTATCGTCGCCCGCGGGGGAGGATCTCTGGAAGACTTAATGGCATTTAATAGTGAGGAGTTAGTCCAGGCCATATATGATTCCGCCATACCAGTTATATCGGGGGTTGGGCATGAGGTGGACGTCACCCTTTGCGACCTGGCGGCAGACCTGCGGGCAGCTACTCCTACTCAGGCAGCTCAATTTGCCGTTCCCGACTATGGTGCTTTGGAAAAAAGCCTAACCAACCTTAATGCCCGCTTGATTCGCTGCATGCAGCGTCAACTGAATAATCGAACCGAGAGGTTGGATCGCAACCTGATGAAGAAGGTTTGGCGTGAGCCACAATTGCTGATAGAAAAACAAAACGATAGACTGATGCTGCTTGAACAGGGGATGGGCACAGCTATGCTAAATAAATATAAAGAGAGTAGTCATCGATTTGAATTGGCAGCTCAGGCTTTGGACAAGGTAAGTCCTCTGAAGATTTTGAACAGAGGGTATGCGATTTTAACCAGGAACGGTACGATAGTTAGTAAGATCGCCGAGGTTGTTGAAGGGGATGACATGGATATAGACTTAATCGATGGCCGATTAAGGGTTCTAATCCAAGGTAAGGAGAAGATAAACAGATGGAGAATTTAGATTTTGACAGCGCCCTGACCAGATTGGAGGAAATAGTTGAGCAATTGGAATCCGGTCAGTTATGTCTCGAGGACAGTTTGGCTGTTTTCGAAGAGGGGGTAAAGATTGCCCTATATTGCCAGAAGGAACTGAAGAAAACTGACGGCAAGGTACAGAGATTATTGAAAAAGTTAAATGGCGATTTGGACGTCACCGATATAGAAATCTAATTTTGAGGGGGGCTAAGAGCATGAGTTTAAATCTGGCTGCATTTGAAAACGAATTGGGAAAACGCAAATCATGCGTTGATCAATATTTGCAGCGCTATTTAAGCAAAGAGGCTCCTGAATTGATACACCAGGCTATGTATTATGCAGTTATGAATGGCGGGAAAAGACTAAGGCCGATTATGGTGCTGGAAGCTGCCCATATCGCCGGGGAGCAGCCTGAAAAAGTGGCGCTTGCCGCCTGTGCTTTAGAAATAATTCATTGCTATTCGCTGGTTCATGACGATCTGCCTGCCATGGATAACGATGATTTTCGCCGTGGCAAACCAACCTGTCACAAGGTATATGGGGAAGCCAATGCTATTTTGACCGGAGACGCGCTATTAACGGCAGGATTTGAATTGATGGCGGCCAATGCCGAGGTAGAAGGTATTAGTGAAAAAGACACTCTCCAAGTAATCAGAGAGGTAGCCTATGCTGCGGGCAGTCGGGGCATGATTGGCGGCCAGGTGTTGGATCTGGATGGAACGGCCAACCTTGCTGCTGACGCACTCACTGAATTGCACCGATTGAAAACTGGTGAGCTTTTTAAGGCGGCTCTTCGTGCAGGTGCAATTTTGGGGCGCATGAAAGATCAAGGCCTGGAGGCCTTGACCCAGTATGCTTATCATTTTGGACTGGCCTTTCAGATTACTGATGACATCCTCGATGTCAGTGGTGATGAAGCATTAATTGGGAAACCCGTAGGCAGTGATGCAAGAAATACGCGTACCACCTATACCAGCCTATATGGGTTGAGCGGGGCAAAGGAAAAAGCACAACATAGCATAGATTCCTGCTTAGAATCCTTGGGAGAATTCGGACCCGAAGCCGACTTCCTGCGCAACCTGGCTTGCTTTACATTATTCAGAACCTATTAGATATATTAATCCTTCGCAATTAAAACCAGGCATTTAGCGTGCTGCAGAATATAGTTTGACACACTGCCCATAAAGAAGCGGTTTACTACCCCGCGGTTATGGGAGCCAACCGCAACCAGATCTATCTTCTGCTCCTCAATGTACTGCACTATTACTCTACCCGGACTGCCCTCCAAAATCTCGGTATGCACAGGGATATTCTCCCGGCGGACATTTTCGGCGGCCTCCTTCAAGATGGCCGCTAGGTGGTTTTGGCTGTTTTCCTGTAAGAATTTCATTATAGCTGTGTTGTCGGGATATATACCTTCTAGGGATACGGTGCTTTGATATACAACCGGTAATGCGTAAGCGGAGACAAGATAAATAGTAGCTTCGGTATTGCGTGCTATTTCGATCGCCGTTTGCAGTGCCTTTTTGGCCTGGTTGCCATCGTCATAAGAAACTAGGATTTTCTTTATCATACCTAACCCCCCCTAGATTAATTTTCATAAGAACAGTACTCATTTGCTAAGCATATCTTAAGTCTATTCATTATTGCCTCTTGTGTAAAGAATCACTCTTAATACCTGCGCTACTCAGTTCGGGGTAAGCAACCTTCTAGAGGTTTACAGAATTTCTAAAGTAATCGTCAACTTTGAAACCAACCGGCCAATAGCCCCCCTGAACCGGTGAGAATCTGTAGCGTCTCCGAAAATCATATTTGTTATCATTTATCGTCCTCAACAATTTAACTAATTGATCTATTTCCCCGCGGGTGTTATACGGGGCAAGGCTTATACGAACCATACCTGGAATTTTATCCAGCTGATTGTGTTCATAAAGTTCTGGTTCAATATCTTGTTCCTGAAATCCAAGCAGATGGCGAACATAACCTTGAGCACAAAAACAGCCTGTGCGTAGTCCGATTCCACCTTCAAAACAGAGAACTGCTCCCACCAGGGAATGGGATAAATGGGGCAAGTTAAAAGTAATCACGCCAACTCGCGGCTGTGCTCCATATATTTGCAGCCCTCTGATGCTGCGCAGTTGCTCCAGGGCATAGTCAGTTAATTGCTTTTCGTATTGGCTAAGCTCATACATCCCTAATTTTTGCAGATATTCGAGCGTTAGGGCTAATCCATGGGCCCCAGCGACATTTGGGGATCCTGCTTCATCTTTATCTGGAGGCTCGGCCCACCATATTTTTTCACTGGAAACCAATTTAATGGTCCCACCGCCTTGGTATTCTGGAGCCCCGGTATTAAAAACTTGCTTGGGCCCGATCAGAACCCCACTGCCAAATGGTGCAAAAATCTTGTGGCCGGAAAAAGCCAGGAAGTCGATATGATCGCCGTGGGAATGGGGTTTCATATCAAAAGGCTGATGGGGTATTAATTGCGCTCCGTCAACCAGGATGCGGCTGCCATGGGCGTGAGCTATCCTGGCCAGGCGGTAGATGTCATTGGTATGACCGGTGACATTGGAGGCGCCGCTTACAGCCAATAATTTAATCTGTCGTGGATATTTATGGAACAGATCGTCAAGATGATCCGTATCTAGAATTCCGCAATTATCAACCGGAATTCTGATTACTTGAGTACGGGCCCGCCAGGGAAGATCGTTAGAGTGATGTTCCATGGCTGTGATCAAAACGATATCCCGGGAATTCAAGTTAAGCCGATAGGCAAGTTTATTTATAGCCTCGGTAGTATTTTTTACCAGCACTACTGTATCTCTGGATAAATCGGCCCCCACGAACTTAGCGATAATTTCGTGGCTCTCATCGTAGATCCTGGAACTTAAAAGGGATTTGTAGCCGGTTCCGCGATGAACTCCTGAATACCAGCCCCAAAAATCATCCATTTGTTTTAATACCGGAAGCAAAGGGGGGGTACTGGCTGCATTATCAAAATAGATGTAACGTTTCTTTTTTTTGTCGAGAGTTGGTACTCGTTGGTTAATGCCTTTGATATCGTTTCTTAGTTTCGATGCAGCTGACTTGTTCATAGTACATCCTTTTCGCATAGTTTTATAAATATACTATGAACATTATTAGGCAGAGGTTACCCCTTGCATTATCAAATAAATAGCTGTATATCCGAGTTGGACGCATCCTCCAAATAGGCATGAACATCGATGATTTCTATCCCATCCAGTAATTCTTCCGCTTTAAAGCCCATTATCTCCAAAGAAAGCTTACAGGCACAGAAACGTACACCTTTCTTGCGAGCTCCCTGCAGAAAATCTTGCAGGTGGGGAGTCTGGTGTTCATCCATCATATCCAATAACATGGCTTTGCCGATACCACCGAAGTTAAGCTTGGAGAGAGGAAGCTTCTCGGCATTGACCGGGGTTATGGAAGCAAACATTTTTTCCTGGATATTTTTATCCTGCAAGGACAGCTTAGCTGCATCCCTTACCATAAACAGCCCCCAAAAAGCACAGAACACAGTGGCCGTCATGCCCATCTCCACGGCCCCATTTGCCAGGATCATGGCAGCCAGACATTTATCATAGTCTCCACTAAACAACAGGATATTCAGATGGCGTTGTTTTATTTCCTCCATAGCCGGACTCCTTCCGCAAATTTTATATCAGTACTAGAGTATCCCCCGCAGAATTTTCTATTCCCGGCTGTTGCTGCTTTCAAGCCTTGTTGCAGAATTATGGCTGCCGATAATTGAGGAATACAGCTTAATTTGCAGCATATAGGACAAGAATTCGAAATATAGCGCCAACATACCCCTGACAAGTGAACACCATGAAAGATGGCGGTTGATTATCTGACTGCAAGTATTATACTAACCCCAGAGGTAAACCATGTGCGTTATTTCACAAAGGAAGTCGATCCTAGGTTTATCAAAATTATATAAAGATAGGAGGTGAAAATTATGGTTAAGGATTTGAACGTTATGAGTGATTGGGTTGATTCCTATACGGATGCAATCCAGGATATATACGGATCTTTCGATAACCCGGAGTTGTCAACTCTTGAGGTCTGTGAGGAATGGCAGCGGGTATTTGATCCGGTTGTATCCGAAGAGTCTGATCCGTTCTTTGGGGGTGTTGAATCCTATCTGCGAGTATTGGAAGAGCTGTACGGAGAATTCGAGCTTCATCCAATGCTATCGATCAAGGAGACCTGTGAAGAATGGCAGCGGTGTTTCAGTAAGGGCGGAAGCGTTTCTCTGAACCCTGATCAGGTAAGGGGAAAACCAGCCCAGGAAGATTATGCCAAGTGGCAGCTTTCATCCGCATCTTAGCACTTGTAAGGGAAACATAATTGCACATGTTTTGCCCGGTCATTTTGACCGGGCTTTTTTTCTTTCTATGAGAGATTTCATAATAAAACGCATCTATCACGATTATGACAACGATAATTGACGATAACTATGATTACTTTCGATTCCAACAGCCTGCATGGTTGGATTGAGAGTAGAGTGCGTCAAACCGCGGCTTGGTAGTGTAAACATAAAAATGATATAATACTTTTCGAGAAACTACCGGCAAAAGGTTGCAGTATTCTAGTCGACTCTGCCAATTTTGAAGACGGGCCTAAAAATCCATCAAGGGCACATCGATGAAGCTTCTGGTAGCGGCTTGCGACGCCCAGTCGGGGGTCGTTGCTGGGAGTTAAGGGTGCTGGGGCAATCCGCAATGGCATGCGGGCATGACCCCACATCCATGGAGGCTCAGGCTTGGCGAAAGACAAGCTTGAGAAAACCTGCATTCCGGGAAAAACTGGGTGCAGTGTAGCCTGCCTTGAGTGGCCGCAGCGGATAAGCGTATAAGGGCGGTGATACTTTGGCCGAAGTATCGTCGTCTGCTTTGAAATTCCGGCTGCAAAAGAGGCTAGAGACTGGTGTGAGTTGTTGAGGAAAACTCCTAGACTGTGTGCGCCATAGCATGGTTTATCAAGGATTAAAGTGTGCACTTAGTGGTAATCCAACAAACGTGTTCGGCGACGGCATGTAGCAGGCATAAAGGGAAACCGCCCATCTGGCAACAAGTGGGAGACCTGCGGGGAAAACCTGCTGGACCTATGTCACAACGTTTACTTGATAAACTACCTTTTGCTTAATTACTTAGCTGTTTTTTAGGGTGGAATTTATTTTGACAGGACAATTTAAGAGCAGCCTCTTATCGGGTTTAGTAGTTGCTTTCCTTACCTTCTTCATAGCACTGGTGGTCAGTATTGGTTCGGAAGCTCTGGTCAGGGCAGTGAATAATACTCTGATTGCCTTTGTTTTACTGCTTATTATCATCATATCAGGCATCCTCGCTGATATGATAGGGACTGCGGCTACAGCAGCTCAAATGCCGCCTTTTAATGCCAAGGCGGCAAAAAAAGTATTTGGGGCCTCCCAAGCGGTTAAGATAACCAAAAACGCTAGTGTGGTGGCTAATTACACTGCTGATGTTGTCGGGGATATTGCTGGAACACTTAGTGGTGCAGTTGGTGCAGGTATTGTTTATAATTTAACACAGATGTTTACCCTTCAGGATTTAGTTCTGGCGGGTGCGGCCATGACCAGCTTTATAGCTGCCTTGACAGTTGGCGGCAAGGCTATAGGTAAGAGCATTGCTATTCGCAACGCCAATGCCATAATATTTGAGGTTGCAATAATAATAGGATGGTGGGAAAAATTAACCGGGTTGGAATTATTTAAAGACAGAAGGTGACCACGTGAATGAGATGCTAGAACGGGTAAATTCACCCCGGGAGATTAAACAGCTATCGATCGCTGATATGTATGTTCTGGCAGGCGAAATAAGAAAAGTTTTAGTGGACAGCGTAGCTGCCTGTGGAGGACACCTGGCCGCTAATTTAGGCGTAGTGGAACTTACTATTGCCTTGCATTATGTCTTTGATACTCCCAGGGATAAAATTATATGGGATGTGGGTCACCAGAGTTACACCCATAAAATTCTCACCGGACGCAGAGATAAAATGTCTGGGCTGCGTCAATTTGGCGGAATCAGTGGTTTCCCCAAGTATGAAGAATCTCCCTATGATGCCTTCAATACTGGACATAGCAGTACGTCTATATCGGCAGCTTTAGGTATGGCTTTAGCCCGAGACATACAAAAGCAAGACTATTCAGTGGTAGCTGTCACCGGTGACGGTGCAATGACCGGTGGTATGACCTACGAAGCCCTGAATCACGGCGGCCAGGAAGGCCGCGATTTGATAGTCATCCTAAATGATAATGAAATGTCCATTTCCAGAAATGTGGGGGCTATGTCCATTTATCTGAACCGTCTCCGCACTGATCCGTCTTACAACCGCACCAAGGAAGAAGTGGAAAACGTATTAACCCGGATTCCAGGCATTGGACCTAACATTGCCCGGGCAGCAGGCCGTTTAAAAGATACCGTAAAATACCTGATGGTTCCGGGGATTTGGTTTGAAGAACTTGGTTTCCACTATATAGGCCCCGTAAACGGGCATGATCTGGAAGTATTGATCCCCGTATTGACTAATGCCCGCAAGATGAAAGGGCCCATTTTAATACATACCATTACTGAAAAAGGACGCGGTTATGAACCAGCCCGGCAGAATCCTGATATCTTCCACGGGATAGGGCCTTTTAATCCTACTACCGGGATGCAAATCAAGAAACCTATTAAAACCTATACGGAAATATTCGGTGATTATATGGTGGATCTTGGGGCACGTGATAAACGGGTGACCGCGATAACCGCAGCCATGACCAGCGGGACTGGACTGGGCAAATTTGCCCGTTTGTATCCCGAACGATTTTTTGATGTTGGCATCTGCGAACAGCATGCGGTTACCTTGGCTGCGGGAATGGCCCGGGCCGGTTTAAAGCCGGTGGTTAGTATTTATTCTACTTTCCTGCAAAGAGCCTATGATCAAATAATTCACGATGTTGCCCTTCAGAATCTGCCCGTAGTATTTGCAATTGATAGGGCAGGTTTGGTAGGGGAAGATGGCCCCACTCATCAAGGGGTGTTTGATTTATCTTACCTCAGGCCCATACCTAATCTGACCATTATGGCACCCAGCAATGAAAAGGAATTGGTAGACATGATGCACACTGCACTAGCGGCCAATACCCCTGTAGCAGTGAGATATCCTCGCGGTGCCGGTGAAGGGATTGCAGTCAGCGATGAGCCTTCTATCATACCGATGGGAATGCCTGAGGTACTCTCCCCAGGAGCCGACCTGGCCATTATAGCAGTTGGGCGTGCAGTAGGGGTAGGCAAGGAGACGGCCGATTCATTAGCTGCCAAAGGGATAGACGTGGAATTGGTCAATGCTCGATTCATAAAGCCCATCGATATAGAATTTATTAATAAGCTCGGCAGCCGTTTTAAACGGATAGTGACGATTGAAGATAATGTTGTTTCCGGTGGTTTTGGCAGTGCTCTGATGGAATTACTGGCGGAACGCAGATACCCTGCCGATGTGTTATGTATTGGTATTCCCGATGAATTTGTCGAGCAAGGCCGGGTTGATATATTATGGGAACTATTAAATATGGAAGCAGAATCAATTGTGGAACGAATTTACAGCCGGTGGACCGACCTTGGTAATCGGCTAACACTGGAGTGGCGCAAATTTGGCCAAAGTTAGGTTGGATAACCTGATTCATACGCGGGGGCTGGCAGAAAGCCGTGAAAAGGCCCGGGCGATGATCATCGCCGGGGAGGTTTGCATTAATGGAATCAGAGCAGACAAACCCGGTACTAAGGTAGATGAGACCGTTGAGCTGCAGGTTCAATCCAAAAGGGCAAAATATGTCAGCCGGGGCGGTTTGAAACTAGAAGGAGCAATTCAAGATTTTGGCCTGGATTTTAACGGCAAGGTTGTTTTGGATGTAGGTGCATCAACGGGTGGATATACCGATTGTGCTCTTCAGAATGGTGCAGTTAAAGTGTTCGCCCTGGATGTGGGCTATGGCCAATTGGACTGGAGTTTACGTACTAATCCAAGAGTTTCGGTAATTGAAAGGACTAATATTCGCTATTTTGATTCAGAACAACTTGGTGAATCAGTCGATGTTATTACCATGGATGTTTCATTTATATCAACTACTCTAATCTATCCGGTTTTGAATAGACTATTAAAAGAGCAAGGCGAGGTCATAAGCTTAATAAAACCGCAATTTGAAGCCGGGCGAGATAAGGTGGGTAAAAATGGAGTAGTCAAAGACCCTGAGGTTCATCGGCAAGTACTGCAAAAATGTATCGATGCCGCCGGGGAAGCTGGTTTGTCTTGTATTGGGGTGAGCTTTTCTCCTATAAAAGGTCCCAAGGGGAATATTGAATATTTTATTCATTTACGAAAGCAGCCTGTCCCATCTATTTATTCCGGCGATTTGAAAGAGATAGTCGGGAGGGCTCACAGCGTTTTGGAGGGTTAAGTCAAGTGAAGGTATTGGTAGTAAATAATAAACGGCTTACGGACACAATGGAAATGGGTGAAAGGGTTTCATCGTTATTACGTCGCTGGGGGAACGATGTACTGATTGACAGTTGCAGTCAAGATGCAACCACAGAAAATTTCGATTCCATTATAGTCCTCGGGGGAGATGGTACAATGATCCGGGCGGCCAGGCAATATGCAGACCGCAATGTACCTATTCTAGGTGTGAATATGGGAACGGTAGGTTTCCTTAGTAATATCCGGGCCGCCGAGTTGGAATACAACCTGCAGCGCTTTATAAACCAGGACTACAGCATAGAGGAGAGAATGCTCCAGAAAGTAACCGTAAGCCAAAACGATGAGCCTTTGGCTGTTTACTACAGCCTTAATGAAGTAAGCATCAAGTCCAAGTGTTCCCGGGTATTATCTCTGGATGTCCAAATAGCCGGATTCAGGCATGGTGTTTACAGAGGTGATGGTATCATCATAGCTACTCCCAGCGGATCAACCGCTTATTCTCTATCCTGCGGAGGTCCGGTCATTGATCCTGTCCTGAAGGTCTTTGTGCTTACCCCAATAAATTCATATATATTAAATAAACGGCCTATGGTTATCGATGCTGATAAACACATTGATGTAACGCTGGTTGATGGGGAAGAGGTGTATGTGTCAATTGATGGACAAATCAGCCTGGATATTGACAAAAGTTCATCGGTTAATGTAAGAACGGCGGAACATGGACTGCGGTTAGTGAACATGAAACCGCGTCATTTTTTTAAAACAATCAGAAAACGATTGCAGCGGGACGACAATTATTAGAAGAATAACCCAGTGATACTGCGAGTCGGATTTAAGGGGGAAATGCCATGAAATCCAGAAGACATTTTGCTATCAGGGAGATTCTGGGCAGCGAAAGGATCAGTACCCAAGAGGAGCTGTGCGACGCTTTACGCGATAAGGGTTTTGATGTTACTCAAGCTACCGTCTCCAGGGATATAAAAGAACTAAGACTGGTAAAAGTCCCGGCTGACAATGGTTACTGTTATGCTTGGCCGGAGTCCAAAGTCCCCCTCCAATCTTTGATCAGGATAAAGCGTGTCTTTAGCGATTCGGTTATAAGCATGGACTCCAGTGAAAATATAATCGTTATAAAAACTCTTCCCGGAGCTGCACAATCCATAGGTTCATTGATCGATGCGCTTGATAATCCACATATACTGGGAACAGTTGCCGGTGATGATACCATTTTCCTGGTCGTGAGATCCAGGAAGTTTCTTAAAGAAGTAATAGCTTATTTTGTAAGCCTAATGCAGCCGTAATAAAGGGGTAAGCCTGTCAATGCTCAAAATTTGATAAGCTAACGTTATGTAAAAAGCAGTGTATTTTATTCTGATTATTGGAGTAATTGGAGACTTAAGCGTAAAATGAAGCTGGGGGTAGTTGTCGAGGTAGGGATCTTAAAATAAAACTTCGATAAAAAAGTCATGCTGGAAGAACTCTATATAAATAATTTTGTACTAATTGATGAACTGCTTATTCAATTCGCTAATGGCATTAATGTGCTAAGCGGCGAAACCGGCGCGGGTAAATCGATAATTATCGATGCGTTGGGTCTGCTAATGGGTGACCGGATCAATAATGATTTTATCAGGGATATCGAACGCAAAGCTATTGTAGAGGGAGTATTTGATGTGAGCAACAATGAAGATGCTCGCATTTTTTTGTCCAGGCAGGGATTAACAGGTGAGGATGAAGAGATCTCTGTTCTAATCTTAAGCCGCGAAATTTATCCTGGTGGGAAATCGACGGCCAGAATAAACCGACGTCCGGTCACTGTTGCTACCCTAAAGGCGTTAAGCAGTTATCTTGTCGACATGCATATGCAAAATGATCGCCAGAACATAATGAAGCCAGCATATTACATCGATTACGTTGATAGTTTGGCGGGTGAAATCAGTGATTTGCGGGATGAAGTTGCTGGTACTTACCGGTTGCTTTTAACCCGGGAAAAAGAGCTGGCCCAACTAAAGGAAATCAGCCTGAACCGAAACCAGCGGGTGGACTTCCTGGATTACCAGATAAATGAGATAGAATCTGCTGGATTGTGCGAATGTGAAGAAGAAGAACTGATGTTGAAAAGGGACAGGATAAAAAACGCCGGCAAACTAATGCAGGGAAGCGGTCAAATATTGGAGCTGATTTATAGTTGCGGCGAAGCCCCCAGCGCCTGCGACCAGATAGCAGCAGGGCTAAATGTTGCCAATAATCTAAAAAATGATAGTTTCTTTGCCTCCCTGCTAGAACCACTCGAAAATATATATTATTCTCTCCAGGAATTATCGGGGCAGGTAACCGACTTTAAGAGAAATTTGGATTTCGAGCCGGGCCAGCTCGAAGAAATCGAAAACCGCTTATTCATAATCAATCGCCTAAGGAGCAAATACGGGGACAATATTCAGGCCATCCTCAAACATCTGGATTTGGCCCGGGAAGAGAAAACTACTTTGCTGGAGAGTGAAGAAAAATTGGACCAACTTCAGCAAGAGATCGAAGAAATCAATCTCGAATATTTAAGAAAAGCCGGACTGCTTAGTGAGTTCCGCCGCCAGGGAGCTGAACAGCTAGAAAGAAAAGTATGTGCAGAACTATTGGATCTAAATATGCCTAACATCAAGTTCGAAGTCAAGTTGGACAGGACAGAGAAACTTACCAGCAGGGGATTAGATGAAGTTGAGCTGATGTTCTCACCCAATCCCGGTGAGGCACTGAGGCCAATGGCCAAAATTGCTTCAGGCGGGGAAATATCCCGTTTTATTCTGGCCTTAAAGACTGCCCTTGCCGAAGTATACAAAACCCCCACCCTTATTTTTGATGAGATCGATGTTGGATTAGGCGGGGAAACCTTAAACGCAGTAGCCCGTAAACTTAACAAGCTAGCCCGACAGCATCAACTGATATTGGTAACCCATTCTCCTCAGGTAGCCAGCTTTGGTAAGCGTAATTTCATTGCGGCAAAATCCGTAAATGATGACCGAACTTATACTACGGTAAAGGTTCTAAGTGAAGAAGAAAAGATTGTAGAGATTGCCCGAATGCTGGATGGAGACGGATATTCCCCACTGACAATTGAGCATGCCAGGGAAATGATAGGTATGGCTCGGAAATACGAGAAAACTGAATAAGCATTTTAGTCAGACACAATGAGCTATTCCTGGACAATTCGGTATATCTTGGCTAAGTCAAGGAAACAATATACTGAATAATTTCAGGAGGTAAAGCTTTTTGCGTAGATTTCGCCCGCATATTGGGATAATCCTATCGTTGCTATTCTTAACCTTGTGTCTTAATCCTCAGGTCAGGAGTATATTGGTGCTTCCTGCTAGCCAAAGACTGGTGGTGGGTGAGACCAGCCTTATCAGCCTGAAACTCCCCGAAAAATTTCAGCATACAATAGAATTGAGAGTAGGCCCAGCCCATAACGTTTTTGCCTCAAGGGAGGATTCTGCGATCAGCATTTCCCGCAGTACGAGCGGGTATGAAATCATAGCCCTAAAACCGGGAACAGCCGATATTAGTCTTAATCTGTGGGGATTGATACCTATCAAATCAATCCAAATCCAATCCTTGCCGCCCAAAAGGGTAGTAGTAGGAGGACATTCCATTGGGGTGTTTCTTCAGTCCAAAGGTATAATGGTGGTTGGTTTTGCACCCATAAGCGGGGATGGAAACCAGAAGTATTACCCCGGGCGGGAGGCTGGAATTGAAATAGGGGACACGATTATTAAGGTTGATGGGCAAACGGTCGGTACTGAGATGGATCTGGCGCAAATAATTGACAGGCAAGGTTCAAACATACTGCAGTTTACTATTAATCGCAGGAACAAGGAAATGGTCATACCGATCACCCCGGTACACTGTACGGAGACTGATCGTTTCAGGATTGGATTGTATGTGCGTGATGGAGTAGTCGGGGTTGGGACCATGACCTTTTGGGATCCGCAATCCAGACAATATGCTGCTCTCGGTCATATCATCGTGGATGCCGACACCAAACAGGGCATTAACGTTATGAAAGGAAAGATTGTCAGCGCTGCTATCCAGACTGTAAAACCGGGCCGTCCTGGTTGGCCTGGTGAGAAAATAGGGGTCTTCAACGATAAAGGAATGCTTAACGGCAATATAACGAAAAATTCAGCTTACGGTATCTATGGAAGAATGGATTCAGAACCAGTCAATCCAAATTATCCTTATCACATGGAAATAGGTTATGCCCATCAGGTCTCTGAGGGCCCGGCAAAAATATTGACGGTTGTTAATGGAGAAGATATTGAGAAGTTCGATATAGAAATAACGAAAAAATATTCATCCCGCCAAAACGGCAAAGACATGGTGATTAAGGTAACCGATCCGCGTTTGCTTAGTACTACCGGAGGTATAATTCAAGGCATGAGTGGAAGCCCTATTATCCAGGATGATCGGATAGTAGGTGCGGTAACTCATGTTTTTCTAAATGATCCGCAGACCGGATACGGCATTTTCATGGATAATATTCTGTCGGAAATGCCGGCGATAGAGCATGATTCTCAGAAAGTTTCGACAATATTCACCAAAAATGAGACGGAATCAATTGCGGCTTGGCTACACCTAGTAGGGATATCTATTAAAGTATAGCTATTTTGCCTAGTGTATTATGATGTTTGAATATGACACGAGATGCAATATTATGGGGCAATTTAGTGCAAAGTAAAAAGAGGTAAAATTTGCCCTATCGTCGAAAAGCGTTAATATTATTACATTAAGCGCATTTTAAGAGGCGAGGGAGGATTATTCAAAATGATTGGGGAAACAAATCAAATTAAAGTCCTGGTGGCAGATGATAATCGGGAATTTTGCAGCATATTAAATGATTATTTTTCCACCGAACCCGATTTCGAAGTGGTCGATGTGTGTTCCAACGGGGTAGAAGTTCTTGATGTACTGGACAAGGAAGATGTTGATGTTTTAATTCTCGATCTCATCATGCCATATATGGATGGTATCGGTGTATTGGAAAAAGTAAGCGAATTGAATCTTGATCCCAGACCCAAAATAATAATTCTTACCGCTTTTGGACAAGAGAACATTACCCAAAAAACAGAGCAGCTGGGTGCAGATTATTACATACTCAAACCTTTTAACCTGCAGGTGCTGGGAGAACGGGTAAAACAAGTGGTGCGAGACATAAAACCTTCCATAGAAAAGCGCAGTTCGAATCCTGTGGTTATACAGACATCTCCGAAGAATCTTGAATTGGAAGTCACCCGGATAATACATGAGATTGGTGTACCCGCTCACGTTAAAGGTTACCAGTACCTGCGTGCGGCCATAATGTTAGTTACTGAGGAAGTCAACTATCTCGGCGCGGTTACCAAAGAATTATATCCTACCATTGCCAAACGGTATGATACAACCCCCAGCAGGGTGGAGCGGGCTATACGCCATGCAATTGAACTGGCTTGGGACCGTGGAGATGTTGATAGGATCAACAAGTTTTTTGGCTATACTATTAATGGTGAGAAAGGCAAACCTACCAATTCTGAATTTATAGCGATTATTGCAGATAAACTAAGACTGGCAAGCAAAGTCAGTTAAGACCGAGAGACTGCTTAAAGTCGAGAGAAGATTAAGGGTATCCTGGATGGGATACCCTATTTTATTGTTGGTAATAGGTGAGTACTGCTATCACCATAAGGAAAATTTCACGAATTTACCTATTTTATAGAATCCGATAATGTTATTATCTAATAAATTGACAGTGATGGAGCTGGTTATAGTGGAAAATTATATCCTGCGATATTATTATTCTCTAAAAAATGATTTGGAACAGCACGAAAACCTGAAAAACATTTTCGAACGTAATTCGCTTAGTCAAATAAACAACCCTTCGCCTGCGGATTATTCCAAAGAAACCGGGTTTTATTTCAACCTTGTAGATGCTTCCGGTAAAATGGCTATACTGGCAGTTAAGACCCCTGCAGATGAAAACGGATGGAATAACGGATGGGAATTGCTAAAGACCTGGGAGGATGGCGCAAGTCTTTCCTTTGAGGATCTCATGGGAACATTGACTATTCTGGTTTCCGCCAACGATAATTTGCCGGCATTGCTGAGTGCTATTGCGCCGCTAATGCCTTGCCGCGATAAAAATGCCTTGTTCGATTCCAATGGTGAGGTATTCCGCCTTCCTATTGACCGAAGAGACAAAGAGGCCATCTATGTATATAACCCGCCCGGTTCTCAGCAGGTATCGGTCCCCTTATTAAATCGCAAGCTACCTATTATTCATGGACAAATTATCTATTTGTATGAATTGAATAACGTTTTGCGTGACCGTAACTGCACTATAACTGCTGAAAAGGAAAATTTGGAAAAGGAACTAATACGGATATTACATACCAAACTGGTAATGAACCAACCTTCTCTGAATACAAATGAAGAATTGGAACGGGATATTGAGGGCTTGGCAACTGCATATGCCAAATTAGTTGCGGACAGGAAACTGGTAGGCGATGGACTCAAGAAACTGGGATCGAGACTGGATGATATGGAAAGAAGACTTTCCAATGAACCCGCTTTTGCTGTGAATTCTGAAGAAATAGGGAATATATTAGCGCCCTATTATGAGCGTCGGGATGAATTGAATCAAAGTTACCAGGACCTCATCCTGGCCGAAAATAATTATCAAGCAGCTATTGAGGTTGTTCAAAGCAAGATACAGGTCATGAACAGCCGAACCAATATATCCACCCAGGAACAGATCCGGGAACTGCTGAATATAAATACCGAAATGCAAAAGAAAAGCCTGGTCTATCAGTATGCAGCAGGCTTGATCGAATTTATAATATTAGCGTATTACAGTTATAATCTGTGGTCCCACCTGACCCATACCGCGGCCGAAATCATCCCCAGTGGGACGCAATTTATTTTACTCATGTTGTTTTCAGGTAATACGGTCTTATTGACTCATTATCTGGCTGAGTATGCTCAGGGTGACGCTCATGTTCGTAACAGGTTGATCTATACTGGTGTCACCCTGCTAGTCCTTATGACCATTATTTTTATCGGTACCGCAAAAGCCTTGAGTAAGGCAGCGACGCATTAGTCAACCAGCGATATTGATTTTAACCTCTCTTTAAGCCTTTTTAAATGCCCCGCTTCTTCATGGGCTATTTGCTCCAGCATTAACCTGGTTTCTGGATCTTCTACCTCCTGGGCTAGTTTCATATAACGCTCCATTGCAGACTTTTCGGCTTGGATTGATAATTCCAGCGCTTCCTTTAGGTTCATGGCGATGGTCTCCTCTTTTTTAAAAATAAACTTACTAATATATTAGTCAAACTGCCGGTTAACTTCAATAATACTGCAGCAATTACAGTATATAAATAGCTGCCCTCAACTAACTCAAAAGTATTGTGACAATTCTTCTGTAAAATGATTAATATCGGTCGCAGCAAACCCGCCACATTAAACATGGATTGATTCCATTATGCAGTCAAGATCCGAATATGGAATCGCCGCTTCTGATTTTACTATTACCGGTCTATTCTTCCCCTGCTTATTGATTAGCAACAGAGTGGCTGGCTACCTGGTCTGGTTTTGAGGTCTGGGCCATACTTAATATGATATGATGAATAAGACCAAGATTAGGAGTATTCAGGAGCAAATCCCAAGGACTCGGCCAAGAGAATAGCAACCTTGATTGAACTATAGGAATAATGCTCATAATAAGGCCCATCTTTTAAGTTAGACTTGATGGGAAACGTCAATACCTGCAGATTCAGGTCTGCCTCCCATGGTGACCAGTAACTAGCCATTTGGTTAAGAGCCCGGTATGGTGTATAGTGTGGCAAATATGGATGAAAGGGGATAATCGTAAAAAATGAACTGTTTTGATAAAGGCCCGATAAACAAGGAGAGACTGGTAGACAGCTTTCTGCGTATGGTTGAAGTAGGATCGGTGTCCGGTCAGGAGGGCGCATTTCGGGATTTGCTTCTATCGGAGTACGCGATGCTCGGTCTGGCAGGAAAAGAGGATGATGCCGGTAGTAAACTAAACGGCAATTCCGGCAACTTATTGATAACGGTTCCAGGGAGAGTAGACTGCCCGGCGTTACTTTTGGCCGCACATATGGATACGGTTGTGCCAGGTAACAATATAAAAGCTATAATCATTAAGGAGCAGGGAGAGGAAATCATTAAAAGCTCAGGGGATACCATACTAGGCAGCGATGACAAAGCCGGGGTGGCGGCTTTGTTAGAGGCGGTCAAGGTGGTGCTTGAACAGAATATAGACCATCCGCCCCTGGAATTACTGTTCACAGTGAGTGAGGAACAGGGTTTGCTGGGGATAAAAAACTTTGATTTCTCGACTGTTAAAGCCACGAAAGGATATGTGTTGGACAGCGGTGGAAATCCGGGTACAATTATTGTCCAATCGCCCTGTCAAAACGAAATAGAATACCAGGTATATGGAAAATCAGCCCATGCCGGCATTAATCCCGAAGACGGGCATAATGCCATACACATTATGGCGAAAGCATTGGCCAAGATGCCGTGCGGAAGGGTAGATAATGAAACCACTTGTAATTTGGGCATTATAGAGGGAGGCCTAGCCCGCAATATAGTACCGGCTTATTGCCGGGTAAAAGGAGAAGCACGCAGCCTGCAAAGGGGTAAGTTAAATATATTGACCGGAGAATTGTGTGATACCTTTAAGACCGAGGTTGTCAAAAATGGTGGACGGCCGGAGGTAGATGTTATTCTGCTTTACCCGGAAACAGCTTTACAATCAGAAGATGATGTAGTTATCCTGGCCATGAAGGCGGCTGAGAAAATTGGCCTGGCTGGGAAGTTGGAGGGCACTGGTGGCGGCAGCGATGCCAGCATCATTAATGGTTCAGGTATACCTTGCGCTAACCTGGGAATAGGGATGCAGAAGGTGCACACTGTCGATGAATTTATCCGTGTCGATGATCTGGTCGCAGATGCTGCTTGGATACTTAGCATAATAAAGGAAGCCTGCCTCTAAATGAGTATTACGAGAGTTAACTCAACCGCAACCGGATGAGTTCTTGGAGAGTAGTCTGGGGTGGGTAACCAGCCAGTACTTTTAACAGATCTTCCCATTTACCGGAAAAATAGAATCCCTGCTTATATACTAAAAACTCCATCAATTATCACCTCAACCCAAGTGTATGCAGAATATGGAAAATATATTCAGGAGGAATGGAAATAAATGGACCTAACCGAAAAAACTATAAACCGCCAGGAGATATATGCGGGCAAAATCGTGACACTGCGGGTGGATACGGTTATACTTCCCGACGGACATGAGGGACAACGGGAGGTGGTCGAGCACTCAGGGGCAGTGGCGATAATTGCCTTGCCAAACGATAAAGACATTATACTAGTGAGACAGTATCGTAAAGCGGTAGAACAGGTTCTTCTGGAGATACCGGCGGGAACGCTTGAGCGAAACGAGGAACCGCTGGAATGTGCCCGGCGGGAATTGGAAGAGGAAACCGGTCTGAAGGCTGAAAGATGGCAAAAAATTTTAGCCTACTACAGTGCCCCCGGATTTACTAACGAATGCCTCCATATTTATATGGCAACAGGTCTGACTGCTGGTGAAAACAAGCCCGACCACGACGAATTTGTGGAGACGGTTACTATGTCATTGGATGAAGCCTATCAAAGTATATTTACCGGTCAAATTGCCGACGGAAAGAGCATAATAGGGATACAATATGCCTATTCTCAAAAATAAAGGTTTCACTGCTGACCTTCATATTCACATTGGCCGTGCTCTGGGCAAACCGGTTAAGATTACCGCAGCCCGGAGCCTGACCCTCGCTTCAATTATTTATCAGACAGCTCCCAGTAAGGGTTTAGATATAGTTGGGGTGGTGGATAGCGCTACCCTACCAGTCAAGGCCGAAATTGAAGATATGGTCAGTATTGGCGACCTCACGGAACTTGACCAGGGTGGTTTCAAGGCGCGGAACGACATCTTGCTGATTAGCGGTTCTGAAGTAGAGACCATAGAGGGGATTCATGTCATTGTATACCTGCCAGGGTTGAAATCCTTGGAAAGCTGGCAGCGTTATCTTAGAACCAGGGTGCGCAATTTACAGCTCTCGACCCAAAGGGCAGATGCGTCGGTTGCGGATATAATAGAAGTGTGCCGGGAATTACAAGGGATATTTTGCCTGGCCCATGCCTTTACTCCTCACAAAGGGGCGTATGGGGCCTGGACTGATAATTTGGCCAGGCGGCTGGGAGCGATTGCCAAAGAAATAAAGGTCCTGGAGTTAGGCTTGAGTGCTGACAAGGATTTAGCCGATACACTTAGAGAAACCCGCCAGTTTACCTACCTGTCCAATTCTGATGCTCATTCCTCGCCTAATATAGGCCGGGAATTCAACCTTTTGGATATGGAAAGAAAAAGCTTTTCTGAATTATATCTTTGCTTACATAACCTAAATGGCCGAAGGGTGGCAGCCAATTATGGCCTGCATCCACGAATGGGAAAATACCACCGCACATATTGTCCTCTTTGTGATTGGATCACCGCAGATGAGCCTCCAGTTACCTCCTGCCGGATATGCGGCAACCCGCGTATCACCATGGGCGTATTCGACCGAATCGTAAGTATTCAAGATTACCACCAAAGCTTTAGTCCTGCCGGCCGCCCCCCTTATTATTATCGTATTCCGCTGAAAGAATTGCCTGGAATAGGACCTGTAGTCCATAACAAATTGCTGCAGTCTTTTGAAAATGAAATCAAGATCATGGAAAGCGTGCCCATTGAAGACATCAGGCGGGTGGCTGGGGAAAAAGCTGCTGCGGTCATTCATGCTATGCGTTCGGGCTGCCTTAATATCGGAACCGGAGGCGGCGGCAAATATGGCAAGGTTTCTCTATAGCGCAAATATACAATCAAGCTGTCATCAATGATGGTTAATCCATAGGGAACAAGGGGAGGAGAATGAATTGAGACCAATATATATTATTGGCCACCGCAATCCTGATATAGACTCAGTTGCTTCTGCTATAGCTTACCAGGTCTATAAACAGAACATTGCCAGGGGATTATTTATAGCTGCTTCCGCTGGTGAGTTAAACGACGATATAACCTGGCTATTGGACTACCTAGGTATAGAATACCCAGCGATTGTCAGAGACGTGAGTACCAGGGTGGAGGATCTGCTCGAAGATGAAATACCTCCTATTACAGGGCCGGAAACTACCCTGGAAGAGATAGGCAGCTTCATGCGCTCCCATAAGATCAAGACTCTGCCGGTAGTTGATGAAAAAAAAGGCTTTCTCGGACTTCTGACCCTTGGGGACATAGCCATGCTTTTTTTGGATGCATTGGGGAGCAGGCGTGATATTGAGCGCAGCCCGGAAATAGTCCAGCAGCTGCTTTTGAAAAACGCCGGTGCCATTATGAAAACCCAAGGGTTGATTCTTTTTGAACCCGACGATAGGGTGGACGAGGCTAAAAGAAATATGTTGGCCAGCCGTTTTCGTAATTACCCGGTTGTGGATGATGATAATCGGTTTATGGGCATGATATCCCGCTACAACTTACTGCAGATGAAACGAAAACAGGTAATATTAGTCGACCACAATGAAAAAAATCAGGCCGTCGAAGGAATTGAAGAGGCAGAGATCCTGGAGATAGTCGATCATCATAGGGTGGGAGATCTGCAGACCATATGGCCAATATTTTTTCACAATGAACCGGTCGGTTCAACCTCAACCCTGATAGCCGAGATGTTTTTGCGCGGACAAGTCCAGCTGACTAAGGATCTGGCAGCCCTGCTTTTATCAGGAATTATGTCTGATACTATGATTTATAAATCACCAACTACCACCAGTAAAGACAGATACGTAGCCGGGGAATTGGAGAAAATATCTGGTTTGGATGCTCTGGTTTGGGGGAAGAAGCTCTATTCTGCCACACACCGCGCGGATAAAATGTCCGATGAAGAGATCGTGAATCAGGATTTGAAAGAGTACATAAGCGGCGAAAGCACCTTTGCGATCAGCCAGATAGAAACAATAGATCTGGCGATATTTGCAGAGCGCCGGGACAAACTTACTTTGACTATGGAAGCCTTATGTAATCAAAGAGGCTATGCATTAATGTGTCTGATGGTTACCAGTATTTTCGAAGACGGAACAGAAATGATTTTGGCTGGTCAAAAACGGGTCCTGGTTGAGGATGCTTTCCAACACGAGCATTTAAATGGGGGCATCTTCCTGCCGGGGATTTTATCCCGCAAAAAACAAGTCGTCCCGGTAATCTATCAGGTTTTTCATAAATCAAACCTAATTTAGCCTGGGAATATTTCTGTTTATTGTAGGCGCCGGTATATTCCGCGATTCCCGGCGTCTTTTTTATTTTGCCTATTTTTATCCTCCTCGCCTGCGTCCCATTTATAATCATTATTTTCGAATTAGTCCCAAAACCGTCCCGTCAGCAAGAAAAGCTGTGCCCTGGAAATACTATTCTTTTGTGCATAAAGTAATGCGGGACAAAATATGATTGGAAAGAGAACTCTTGCAGCAAGATATGGGGCAGGAAAGGAAAGCCGATGAAATTAACACTCAGGCTGAAACAGCATGTAAGTGAAAATAGATGGCAATACCTGCTAATTGTACTGATTTTCCTGGCCGGGATTGTTGTAGGCGATTATAAATCAGGAGGACTTACGGACGGTGTTAGGAACCATTTGTTGGCCCTGATTGACGGTTATTTGAGAGGGGGGACCGAAACTGATCTGGGTAAGCAGGCAATCTTATTTAGTTCCTTTATAAATCAAGGCAAGAGTATTGCGGCAATATGGTTCTTGGGTCTGACCATAATTGGCATGCCCTTAATTTTGGCGGTTGTATTTTTAAAAGGATTTTCGTTGGGTTTTACAGTTTGCTTTCTGGTTAAGGAAAGGGCTATGTCAGGTATATTAATAAGCATACTATCCATTTTGCCCCAAAACCTGATTTACATACCACTGCTTATTATATGGTCGGTGGTGGGGATTAATTTCTCAATATATATAACCCGTTCCAGATCCGTTATCGGAATCCCGTTGGGCAGAGGTTTAATAAGTTATACCCTGTTGATGCTGGTATCATTAGTAATCGCGTTAGTGGGAGCACTGATTGAGACTTATTTATCACCGCTGTTTCTGAATCTGTTTATTTAAGTTGCAAGGGAGGAAATTGGACATGGTTATTGTGGTTGGAAAATGGAAGGAAAAATTAATTAAAGGAGCAGCTATCATAGTTGTGGTGGTCCTTTTTACTGCCATGGTGCCCAAGATAGCCGGTATTTTCAATGATAAAATACCCGTTTTCAGTGGATGGATGCAGGATGAACACCCTAGTGGCAATCCTATGAGGGTGGAGCAGCAAGATACACCCAGCAGCGAATTCAATAACTCCATAGATCAATTTGTAATCCAGATGCAAAACTTTTACCATGAAGAGAAGGAATAAGTAATTTAAGCAGGAATAAAGTAGGAAACACCAAATTGAAACTTGAAATTGGGAGCAGGTCTGTGGAGCATTATATTGAAGCCTTTCTCAACCATATAAAATATGAGAAAGGACTTTCGGAAAATACTATTGATGCCTATCGGCGCGACCTAAGGAAGTTTGCCCAACATTTAGACCGGGATTATCAGTTGAGCAGTTGGGAGGGCGTCAATAAGCGGCATATTATTGGATTCCTGGCCGGGGAAATGGACCGCCAGGCAGCCAATGCCACTGTGGCACGGACATTCTCAAGCATTAAGGGCTTGTATAAATTTTTGGTAGCCGAAGGCTATCTTCAACTTAATCCGACTACCGATATGGAGACTCCCAAAATTAAGCGGAAACTTCCGCAGGTTTTAACCGTGGACGAGGTGGACAAGCTGATGGAGGAACCTAATGTCATGGTGCCGCTAGGTCTGAGAGACCGGGCTATGCTCGAGCTGATGTATGGTACCGGTATACGGGTGTCTGAGTTGCTATCTCTCCAGTTGGAGGATTTAAATGTTATGGCTGGTTTCCTTCGCTGTGTAGGCAAGGGACGCAAAGAACGTATTATACCAGTAAATCAGACTTCAATCATTTGGGTGCAAAGGTACCTGGCCAAAGGCCGCCCCTTCCTATTGAAGGGAAATATGGAACGGACTATGTTCCTGAATGTCCATGGCCACAAAATGACCCGTCAGGGTTTTTTTAAAATATTAGCCCAACACGGTACCCGGGCTGGAATTGACAGGGAATTGACACCTCATATGCTGCGACACTCGTTTGCAACTCACCTTTTAGAAAACGGAGCCGACCTGCGGGCAGTTCAAGAGATGCTTGGGCATTCCGATATTTCTACCACCCAGATCTATACGCATCTTACCAAGAGCCGCTTGCGCGAAGTATATCACCAATGTCACCCAAGAGCTTAGTCACATCCATTGTCCTATCGAGTTCTTCTAAAGGAGGTACACGCTAATGGGAAAACGAGCTATTTTGATTATCCTCGATAGTGTGGGTATAGGAGCAGCCCAGGACAGTTGCTTATACGGGGATGAAGCGTGCAACACTCTCCGGCACATATCTGAGTCGGGGTCCGGCCTTCATGTGCCAACATTACAAGCTTTGGGAATAGGTAATCTGGAGGACCTACTCGGAGTGGAGCCAGTTGCTAAACCCGAAGGAGCTTACGGTAAGATGGTTGAAAGGTCAAAAGGAAAAGATACCACCACTGGACATTGGGAGATGATGGGGATTATCCTGGATAAACCATTTCCCACATACCCACACGGTTTTCCGGCTTCCCTGATAGAGGCATTTGAGAATAAGATCGGGCGCCAGACAATAGGTAATGTGGTAGCCTCAGGAACTGAGATTATTAATCAATTAGGTCAAATTCATGTTGAGACCGGATTCCCCATTATATACACTTCCGCGGATAGTGTCTTCCAAATTGCCGCCCATGAAGATGTAATAGAGCTGGAGGAATTGTACCGCATTTGCCGAATCGCCCGGGAACTGCTTACAGGTGAACACCAGGTGGGCAGAGTCATAGCCAGACCATTCGTTGGATCAGCTGGGAAGTATGTACGCACTGCTAATCGCCATGATTTTTCACTGGAGCCTGGCCCTAATATACTTGACGACATTATTGCTGCTCAGCAGAAGGTAATAGGGATAGGCAAAATCAAGGATATATTTGCCGGCCGGGGGGTAAGCGAAAGTTATCCCACTCAAAATAATGAGGATGGTATGAATAAAATCATTGAAGCAGTGAGGAAGGAATTTACCGGACTGATCTTCGTCAATCTGGTTGATTTTGACCAGCTATACGGGCATCGCAACGATGTTGAAGGGTATCGCAATGCATTGCAGGAATTTGATGCCTGGTTACCGGATCTGCTAAAAGAGATGCAACCCCAGGATATATTATTGATTACCGCAGATCATGGTTGTGATCCCACCACCATCGGAACTGACCATACCCGGGAAATGGTTCCGCTGTTGGTCTGGGGCCAGGGACTCCAGGGTGGAGTTAATTTAGGAATACGCGAATCCTTTGCTGACGTGGGGCAGACTATCGCAGAATTTTTAGGTATCAAGACTGAAGTCCAAGCTGGAACGAGTATTTTAGGACTTATTGAGAGGTAATTATGAATATCCAGGAAATTATTTTAAAGAAACGTAATGGCGGAGAAATGACCACGGATGAAATTTACTTCTTGGTTAATGGGATTAGTAATGGCAGTATACCTGATTATCAAATTGCAGCTTGGGCTATGGCAGTCTATTTTCGAGGTATGACCGAACAGGAAACCGCTCAATTAACCCTGGCTATGGCATATTCCGGAGAAGTAATGGATTTGTCAGCAATAGCCGGCAAAAAGGTAGACAAGCACAGTACCGGCGGCGTTGGCGATAAGGCTACCCTGGTAGTCATTCCTCTGGCGGCCGCTATGGGAGTTCCGGTTGCTAAAATGTCTGGCCGAGGTCTGGGGCACACAGGCGGAACCATAGACAAACTAGAATCGATTCCTGGCTTCCAGGCCGAAAGAACCTACCAGCAATTTATCGAGCAAGTCAATTCTATAAAGGCCGCAGTTATTTCTCAGACCGGAAATTTGGTTCCCGCCGACAAGAGACTCTATGCTATCAGGGATGTTACTGCTACTGTTGACAGTATTCCTTTAATAGCTTCCAGCGTAATGAGTAAAAAAATAGCCGCCGGGGCAGAGGGAATAGTACTGGATGTCAAGGTGGGCAGTGGGGCGTTCATGAAGAACGTGGGCGAAGCACGGCAACTGGCCAACACTATGGTCCAGATAGGCAGGAGTATCGGTCGCCAGGTTGTAGCTGTACTCACCGATATGAGCCAGCCTTTAGGCCATGCCGTAGGTAACGCACTTGAGGTCAGGGAGGCAATTGATTCTCTTCGGGGCCATGGACCAGCGGATTTGGAGGAACTCAGCGTATTGTTGACCGCCCAGCTGCTATTGTTGGCGGGGAAATATAACAGCATTGAGGAAGCCCGGCAGGAAGTCAGAAAAGTACTTATTTCGGGGGCTGGTTATGAAAAGTTCTGCCAAATGATTACAGCCCAAGGTGGGCGGCTTGCTTATGATCAATCGAATTATGGTTTGCCCCAGTCCAACTATCAAGTTGAACTGAAGGCGTCCCGGGAGGGTTTTGTAGCTGCGCTGGATGCCTTTGAAGTTGGAAAAACAGCCATGCTGCTAGGGGCCGGGCGTGAAAAGATCGGAGACACCATAGATCCGGCGGTAGGGATTCAAGTTATTAAAAAGAAAGGTGAGTGGGTGCAGCAAGGCGATACATTAGCTATTATTCACGCTAATAATATAGGATTGATCGCCAGTGCCGCTGAGAGGCTGCAAATATGTTATCAATTGTCCGATACCACTTCTCCGCAGGCACCCTTAATTATTGATACGGTTTACTAAGTATTTATCGACAGACTGATCCTTAAAAACAGTAATAAAACCGTCTAATGACATAATACCAGCTGTGCCTCAATATAATTTAGAAACATTGTTAGGGGGAGGTACATGCGGGATGAGAGTAAAACCTAGAGCGGTAGCCTTTATTCTGATTTTGCTGATGTTCGCGTGGGTGGGAACGGGAGCAGCACAAAGTAAAATGGAGAATGTGAAGGCTGATGCTTATGTATTAATGGACGCCGATTCAGGCAATATCTTACTGGGGTACAATGAGGAAAAACGTTTAGCTCCGGCCAGTATGACCAAATTGATGACCTTGACTCTGGCAGTTGAAGCCTTGGAAAGCGGGACAGTTCAACTAACGGACCCGGTGGTGACCAGTGAAAATGCCTGGAAAATGGGAGGATCCCAGATTTACCTGGAACCGGGCGAAACCATGAGCTATGAGGAGATGTTGATTGCTATTGCAGTCGGTTCAGCCAATGATGCTTGTGTAGCCGTTGCTGAATGTCTCGAGGGTACCCACCAGGGTTTTGTAGATAAGATGAACCAAAAAGCCGCCCAATTGGGTTTGCAGAATACTCATTTTGTAAACGCCTATGGTCTTACAGCAGAAGGACACTACACTAGCGCCCACGATATGGCAATAATAGCCCGCTATGCTTTATCACATCCCCGCGTATTGGAATATACGTCCATAAAGGAATATAACCTTCGCCAGGGAAAATTCGTACTTTACAACACCAATAAATTATTGTGGTGGTACGCTGGAACGGACGGATTCAAGACTGGTTGGACCAATGAAGCCAAATATTGTCTGACTTCCACCGTGAAAAGGGATGGACTGCGATTGATCGCGGTGGTCATGGCATCCCCGGAGGTGCGGGGCCATTTTCGCGATTCGATGGAATTGTACAATTACGGCTTTGCCAAATATGCCTATAAGTCTTTCTTTACCCGCGATAGCATTTGCGGATCAGTTCAGGTGGGAAAAGGTGCTCAGGATGCGGTAGAAGCTGTAGTGGCTGAGGATGCTGGATCAATCTGCCTAAAAGGTGAAAAGGATGATCTGAGTTATACCAAACAATTTAGTGATTATATCGATGCTCCAGTAAAGAAAGGGCAGAAGCTTGGTGAAATACAGGTATATAAAGGGGGCAATTTACAAAAGACGGTTGACATTATTTCGGCAATAGATGTACCCCGGGGAGGCATTGTGAAGGAAATTAAGAAGATGTTTGCCGAAACCTTTCTGTTATAAATGGAATTTAGTGGAAGGACTTGTCCCCTCCATTGTAGAAGTCTATGTTGAGGGTTGATACACACACTGGTCTGTACAGAACACCCGGTACAAGACATGCAAGGAGGGGCTTTAACGTGCATTTCGAACTCAAACAGGTAAGAAACACCCTTTTTGTCAGAATAGATGGCGAATTCGATATGCTGGTAGCTGAGCAGTTGCGCAAGGCTATTGACAGGAAGTTGGAGGCAAAAAAGATTATTAATCTGGTGGTCAACCTTGAGAGAGTCACATTTATAGACAGTTCAGGGTTGGGGGTTATTATTGGCCGGTATAAAAAAGTAGCGGACTTGCATGGTAAAATGTTTATTGTAGGTGCGCGGCCATCAGTCAGTAAAATATTAGTGTTTTCCGGTATCAACAAACTGGTCTCAATGTGCCACAATGAACAAGACATTATCAATATATAACGGAGGTGAATCCCAGCTCCGTGCTGGACAGGCTATGAATATGAGAAATTATGTGCGTTTAGAGTTTCCCAGCTTGCCGGAAAATGTATCCTTTGCCCGCTCATGCGTAGGGGCTTTTGCCGCTCAGTTGGACTGTACTTTAGAGGAAATTGAAGAAATCAGACTGGTGGTATCCGAAGCAGTATCCAATAGCATTATCCATGGTTATGTTAATCGACCACATGAGAAAATAGTCGTCCTGGCTACCATACTGGAAAACAGGACCATGGAGATAATGATAGAAGATTATGGCAGGGGTATTGCTGATATTAACCAGGCTATGGAACCAAGTTACTCCAGCGACCCGGGTCGCATGGGCCTAGGTTTCTCACTAATGAAATCCTTTATGGATGAGATAGAGGTATACAGTGAACCAGGACATGGCACCAGTGTGAAGCTGAAAAGGTGTTTCCAGGCTAATAACCAGGCAGCCATGGCCTGAAGGAGGACAAGCTGTGCTCCCCGATAAATACCAAGAAAATGAGGATTTACTGCGCCAGGCGCGTAATGGCGACGATGCTGCCCGTGCCAGGGTGTATGAAAGCAATCTGGGCCTGGTTTATATGGTGCTGGAACGCTTTAAAAACAGTAACTATGATTACGAAGATCTTTTTCATGTTGGTTCAATTGGTCTTCTTAAAGCTATTGATAAATTCGATTTTGGTTTTCAGGTACGTTTCTCCACTTATGCAGTACCTATGATTATAGGTGAGATTAAAAAGTTTCTCCGGGATGATGGAATCGTCAAGGTGCAAAGAGGATTAAAAGAGAGCTATGGTAAAATCCGTTGGGCTGAGGAAAAACTGAGGGCTGAATTGGGGCGGGAACCTGCTGTGGGTGAAATAGCCGAGTTGTTGCAGATGGATAAGGAAGAAATCGTTATGGCTATGGATGCCTGCCAAGCACCAGCTTATATATATGACTCATACCTTGGCGAAGATAAAGAGCAACTCTCGCTGATAGACCGGTTGGCTAATGATCAGGGCAACATAATGATGCTAGAAAAAATGGCTTTACGTGAAGCCCTGGATAAGTTAGACAGCCGGGAGAGGGAGATTATTATAAGAAGGTTTTTCAGGGATGAGACCCAGGCTTCAATCGCTAGTGATATTGGCGTTTCCCAGGTTCAGGTATCCCGAATTGAAAAAGCTGCTCTGTCTAAACTCAGAAGGGTCCTCGAATAAAATTCCTGATAGCAGCCATAATAATTTGAAAGGAATGGAAAGGAGGACTTTTTTTGCAGATCAGAGTAGCCGAATTTGTAGGAGAATCCCATAAAGACTGGCAGGATGCAGTAACTATGGCAGTAGCTGACGCAGCCAAGACCTACCCCAATATAACCGGGGTAGAGGTATATAACTGGACAGCTAGTGTCAGGGGAGACAAAATTGTCGATTATAAAGCAAATATTAAGATAGCCTACACTGAGTAATCCTGTAAATTAATACTAAATAACCGGCGGTTTTCGAACTGGCCGGTTTTTTGTTGCTTAAATGTATCATGTCGATGTATAAAGCCGTTGTTGTAGCCCCATAATATCCTATTGAGGGGGCATTCATAATGAGTAAAAATGCTGACGAACTGCTTAAAACGGCGGAACAGGAAGAGTACCATCACCTGGTCAACCGCGTTAAACCCAAACCGCCTTTAATTCAAAACTGCTTTTGGGCTTTTGTGGTGGGGGGCTTAATATGTGTTGTCGGCCAGTTGTTTATGGAATATTATATTTCACTTGGATACGGAAAACAGGATGCGGGTTCTTTGGAGGCCATCACTATGATATTTCTGGGCGCCTTATTCACAGGTCTGGGCATTTACGACGTCCTGGGACAGAAAGCTGGAGCCGGTTCAATTGTACCTATAACCGGTTTTGCTAATGCCATAGTAGCATCAGCTATGGAATTTAAAAGAGAGGGGTATATATTCGGGGTGGGTGCCCGAATATTTAGTATAGCCGGGCCAACCTTACTGTTTGGATTTGCGGCTTCAGTTCTGGCCGGCCTGATTAAGCTGGCTGTAACGACTTTATAGGGAGAACAGATATGACTGCCATCAATAAAAAGGGTCAACAAACCTTAACTTTTGTATGTCCCCCTTATATTTCTTCCAGGGCCTCAATAGTTGGTCCTAAAGAGGGCGAGGGACCGTGGAGCGGTGATTTCGATCAGATACTTCCGGATTATCTTTGGGGAGAGAAAAGCTGGGAGAAAGCGGAAAGCAAATTATTAAGGGAAACGGTAAAATTAGCGGTCAGTAAACAGGGTCTAAACATTAATGATGCTGAACTGCTTGTTGCAGGAGATCTTCTGAATCAAACTATATCTTCAAACTATGCAGCCCGCGAGATATCCATTCCCTTTTTGGGTTTATACGGTGCATGCTCTACCATGGCCGAATCGATTTTGGTTGCTTCTATGATGGTGGACGGGGGATATTTCGAGAGAGTAATAGCTGCTACTTCCAGTCATCATTATAGTGCTGAGAGACAGTTTCGGTTTCCGATTGAACAAGGGGTACAAAGGGCACCTAGTTCTCAATGGACCGCTACCGCTGCAGCGGCAGTGGTTTTGCAAAAGGATGGCACCGGCCCCAGGATTACTTGCGCAACTGTGGGTAAAGTGATCGACATGGGACAGACTGATGCAGCCAATATGGGTGCGGCAATGGCACCGGCTGCAGTAGATACGATAAAAGCCCATTTGCAAGACACTGGCCGCTCTGCTGATTATTACGATTTGATAGTAACAGGTGACTTGGGAGCGGTGGGAATGACGCTGGCCAAGGAATTATTTATTAAGGTAGGGGTGGTCCCGCCCCCTAAATACAGCGATTGTGGAGTTCTTTTATACGATGGCTTACAGGGAGTGGATTCCGGTGGGAGTGGATGCGGCTGTTCCGGCTGCATGCTGGCTGGTCCCCTGCTTAGAAAGATGACTGAAAAGAAGATTAATAAGCTTTTACTGGTAGCTACTGGAGCATTGATGAGTCCAACCAGTACATTTCAAGGAGAGAGTATACCCTCTATAGCTCATGCAGTAGCGATCGAGAATTCTTGAAGATGAGATATGCGATGTGAATTAGTGTCAAATACGGTAAGGGGGTGGATGAGGTTGTCTTTGCTCATGGCTTTTCTGGTAGGGGGCACGCTGTGTGTTATTGGTCAATTGGTCATGGATTTAACCAAACCGGGCATAACCCCGGGACATATACTGGTCGGTTATATTACTATAGGTGCCTTACTCAGTGCAGTAGGTCTATATCAGCCCTTGGTTGATGTCGGCGGGGCCGGAGCTACTGTCCCCTTAAGCGGTTTTGGACACAGCCTGGCTCAGGGCGCTATTATCGCTGTACAGGAAAAAGGCTGGTTAGGAGCTTTTACCGGAGGCATTACTGCTACTGCAGGAGGTATTACAGCTGCCATTGTCTTTGGTTATTTGGCTGCAGTAATATTCGATCCCAAAGATTAACGTCAATCAGCCAGTTTGAACGTTCAGATATATGGAGGTGAGACGCCTTGAAGGTTGGAATAGCACGAGGACTGTTCTATTTCTATTATTACCCTCTGTGGAAGACTTTTTTAGAGGAACTTGGAGTAGAAGTAGTCAACTCATCATGGACAAACCGTCATACTGTGGAAGCTGGGATTAAATATGCGGTTGACGAAGCCTGTTTTCCAATTAAAGTATTTTTCGGACACGTCTTAGAGCTATGCAACAAGGGGCCGGACTATATTTTTATTCCCCGCTTGATAAGCATTGAGCCGCGTTCATATATTTGCCCCAAATTCATGGGTCTACCGGATATGATAAGAGCTTCTGTACCCGAACTGCCTGAAATAATTGATATAACCATAGATCGCAGCAAAAATGATTATGATCTGAAACGTGATTTAATCAAGTTAGGCCGCCTATTTACTCATGATAGGAAGAAGATCGAGCAGGCCTACAAACGGGGTCTATTCCAGCTAAAAAGATGCAAGAACTTTTGCCAGGATACTTATACCATGGCCGAGGCAATCAGAATATGGGATGGTGAAGGAATAAGCCTCCCAGTCAAGCACAATCTGAAAATTGGAGTACTGGGACACGGATACTCTTTGTATGACCAGACGATAAGCATGAATCTTATTAGCCGTCTCCGGCAACTCGGCTGTCAGACCTGCACAGTGGAGAATCTGGATCGTATGCTAGTGGAGGCCAAGGCTGCGCAGATACCCAAGCGGGTCTTCTGGAGTTTAGGCAGGCAGGCTGTGGGCGGTGCATTATTGCTGGATTCTCAATCGGAAATAGATGGGATCATTTATTTGGCCTGCTTTGGCTGTGGGCCTGATTCGATGGTGGGCGAGATTATAAGCCGCAAGGTACATAATAAACCATTTATGATGCTGACTATAGACGAGCATACCGGGGAAGCCGGTTTGGTAACCCGATTAGAGGCCTTTTGCGACATGCTGCAGAGAAGGAAGGCGGTCTGCTAGTGAGGATTACTTTTCCCCACATGGGCAATATGAGTATTGCGGTCAAAGCTCTACTGGCTGGCCTGAAACTGGAGGTGATTCCACCTCCGCCCATAAGCAAGCGAACCTTTGAACTGGGAATAAAAAATGCGCCCGAATTTGCCTGTATGCCGTTAAAGATAAACTTAGGCAATTTCATTGAGGCCTTTGAGAATGGCGCCGATACAATAGTCATGGTTGGAGGGTGGGGCCCGTGCCGCTTCGGTTATTACGCTCAGGTAGAGAGAGATATCTTAGAAGGTCTGGGTTACAAGTTTGACATGATCGTACTGGAAGCCCCTGATTCCCGCCTGTATGATCTTACCCAGCAGCTGAAAAACCTGGGCCAAAATGTCTCGTTATGGGAAGCTGTACGTGCAATCAAATTTGGGTGGGACAAATTGAGCGCAGTTGAAATGTTAGAAAGGCAGTTGGACTATTTTTTGCCCCGCGTATGGGATAAAGGACAGGTCGAAAGAATATATGATCAAGCAGTGAAAGATATTGATAAAGCCAATTGTTCCAAAGAAGCTGAGGATATAGCTCATAAGGCCGTTAAGGCAATGAATAAGTTGGAATTGAAACCGCACCGCCCCCTAAAAATAGGTTTGGTGGGGGAGATATACACGTTGCTGGAACCAGCCGCCAACTATGATATTTGCCGTTTGGTTGGCCGGATGAATGCTGAGATTATCAGGTCCACCTATCTCACCGATTGGCTTAATGACCACTTGCTGGGTGGTATAGTTAAAAAATCAGTTTGCAGGGAGTTAAAAAACTATACCAGCCCGTATCTTAACCATCCTGTGGGCGGACATGGTTGGGAAACCATTGGCCATGCAGTTCAATTTGCCAGAATGAAGTATGACGGGATCATCCAAGTAGGTCCTTTAACCTGCATGCCTGAAATTGTTGCCCAATCTATATTGCCTTCCATAAGTGCAAAAGAGGGAATCCCGGTAATGACTCTGTGGTTTGATGAATTATCCGGCATAGCTGGGCTTGTTACCAGGCTGGAAGCCTTTATTGATATGATTGAGCGCAGAACTAAAAGGTTAATTAAGGAGGCATAGAATTTTGGACTGTTTCTTAGGGATTGATATAGGCTCAGTAAGCAGCAATCTGGTTCTGATTGATGGCGGAGACCAATTACTGCGCAAGGTATATCTGCGTACCCGAGGCAATCCGATTAAAGCTATAAGGGATGGTTTTACCGAATTGTTAGACGATATGCCTGCCAACCTGGTTATCCGGGGAGTTGGCACTACCGGCAGCGGCAGATACTTATCATCGATTTTGACTGGGGCGGATGTTACCAAAAATGAGATTACAGCCCATGCAGTAGCAGCAGCTCATTATTTTCCCGATGTTAAAACCATTATTGAAATTGGTGGCCAGGATTCCAAAATTATTATTCTCGAACAGGGAATAGTGAATGATTTTGCCATGAATACGGTATGTGCTGCCGGAACAGGTTCTTTTCTGGACCAGCAGGCAGCTCGTTTAAACATGGATATACAGGATTTTGGGGAGGCGGCGGTTGATTCTCGTCAAGCAGTAAGGATTGCCGGCCGGTGTGGTGTCTTCGCCGAAACCGATATGATCCACAAGCAGCAGATGGGGTATCCGATGGAAGACATAATAATGGGTTTATGTGAGGCTCTGGTCAGAAACTATCTTAATAATGTAGGTAAAGGTAAAAAGGTAGAAGCGCCGGTTGTTTTTCAGGGTGGTGTAGCAGCCAACCGGGGTCTGAGAACCGCATTTGAGAAAATGCTGCAGATGCCTGTTGAAGTACCGGAGCATTACGATGTTATGGGAGCGATAGGAACTGCGATCCTGGCTCGCGAGTATATTCAGTTAAGTCGGTGCCCCACCAATTTCAATGGGATTGATTTTATCCTGGAAGGGGAATTTAAAACCAGTAGTCACGAATGCCAGGGTTGCCCCAATCTATGCGAAGTGGTGTGCATCAAACGAGGCCGGCAAGTGTTGGCTTATTGGGGCGATCGCTGTAAAAAATGGGAGAGTACCCTAAACGGCAAGGCTGAACTCAGCAACGCCCAGGCAATATAGAATAGAAGGAAATGATATTGTGGCTTATGACTCACTATGCTAAAATCGAACAAGAAAATACGAATTACGAGAGTAGAGGAGAGATTAGCAGAGATGAGAAGAGATGACCTTACAAAGATTATTTTGCCCGAAGATAAGATGCCTCAATTTTGGTACAATGTTCAAGCCGATATGCCAACCCCGTTATCTCCCCCATTACATCCAGCGACCAAACAACCCTTGGGACCTGCGGACCTGGCACCATTGTTTCCCATGGGTTTGATTGCCCAAGAAATGTCTACCGAAAGATTTATCGAGATTCCAGAAGAAGTAAAAGAATTGTATAAACTGTGGAGACCTTCGCCGTTATATCGCGCCCATGGGCTGGAAAAAGCGCTGGGCACCCCCTGCCGTATATATTATAAATTCGAAGGGGTCAGCCCGGTAGGCAGTCATAAATTAAATTCGGCCCTCCCTCAGGTTTACTACAACAAGATTGAAGGCATTACCCGTCTTACCACTGAAACCGGGGCCGGGCAGTGGGGTACCGCGTTATCATTGGCTTGTAAGTTGTTCGGCCTGGAATGCATGGTATATATGGTTCGGGTGAGTTATGATCAAAAACCGTATAGACGTATGATAATGAATGTCTATGGTGCCAACTGTGTCCCCAGCCCCAGCGATCTAACTGAAAGTGGCAGGGCTGAGTTGGTCAAGAATCCTAATACTCCTGGCACTTTGGCAATTGCTATCAGCGAAGCAGTTGAGGACGCGATAAAACGGGAAGATACCCATTATTCATTGGGCAGCGTCTTAAATCATGTCTGTGTCCATCAAAGCATCATAGGACAGGAAGTAAAACTACAGATGGAAATGGTAGATGACTACCCAGATATGGTCATTGGCTGCTGCGGCGGCGGAAGCAATTTTGCCGGTATAGCCTTCCCCTTTATTCCCGATAAATTAGCCGGAAAGAAAGTGCGTTTAATTGGGGTAGAACCTTCAGCATGCCCTACTTTGACGCGAGGAGTCTTTGCATACGATTTCGGCGACGTGGCTGGCTTCACACCGCTTCTTAAGATGTGTACGCTTGGCCATGATTTCACTCCGGCTGGAATTCATGCGGGCGGTTTAAGGTACCATGGAGAATCACCTCTGTTAAGCCAGTTATACCAGGATGGTTTGATCGAAGCTACTTCTGTTGGCCAAACCGGCGTATTCGAGGCAGCCATGATGTTTGCTCAATCAGAGGGTATTGTACCTGCGCCTGAGTCATCCCATGCCATCCGGATTGCTATAGATGAAGCCCTAAAGGCAAAAGAAGAGGGAGTCTCAAAGGCTATAGTTCTTAACCTGAGCGGGCATGGACAGATGGATCTTTCAGCATATGATAATTATTTATTTGGGAAAATGGAAGATTACGCACCCACTGACGAAGAAATTCAAACTAGTCTAAAGACTTTACCAACAGTCTAAAGATAATTTAGATATGTTTTTGATCCCGGGTATCTCAGAAGGGTATCCGGGTTTTCATTATTTAGGAATTCTTTTGAGGTTTTAAAATGACGAAATTATCCAAGCGGTTAGGATTGTTAGTCAACTTAATCAAACCAGGCCAAAGTGTCGCTGATATCGGCAGCGACCATGCTGCCTTAGCACTATATCTAGTGGAAAATGGCATAGCGCCAAGTGTGATTGTCAGTGAATTAGGAGAAGGACCCTACAACATAGCCAGTCGGGCCGTGGAACATAGTCCATTCAGGGCTCGAATTTTCCTTCGTCAAGGGGATGGGCTGCAGGTACTGCTCCATGGTGAAGTCGACACTGTAATATTGGCTGGCATGGGAGGCGACACCATAGTAGAAATTCTTGGCTATGATTGGCAAAAATCTGCAACCTATAGTCATTACTTGTTTCAGCCTATGAGCAAAGACGACGTGTTAAGACGTAACCTGGTTGACCACGGATGGCAAATAGAATATGAACAACTGGTCAAAGAAAACCACCGATTATATATAGTTATTGCTGCCCGTCCCAACCAGGGCAGTTACCAAATGACAGATTTGGAATTAGAGATTGGTCCGATAATATTAAAGGCGGATGATCCCTTGAAAAGGGAATATCTGCAGCGTAGACTGAGAAAATGGCGGAGTATATATGATAAGATGGTGGCAATTCGGGAACCTGAATTATCTAAGTTAGCTGGAGTTTACCGGGATAAAATTGTCCGATTGGAGGAAATATTGAATGGCAGCTACGGTTAAGGATTTAATAAGAATACTGGAAGAATACTTTCCCTTGCAGCTGGCCGCACAATGGGATAACTGCGGAATACAAATCGGATCTCTGAACCAACCGCTGGCACGGGCACTGGTAGTCTTGGATATCGATCAAGAGGTAAGCGAGTATGCTCGAAAAATAGGCGCGGATTTGATTATAACCCATCATCCCATGTTCTTTTCTCCACTCAAGTCGATTAATTACGACAGTGTTAGAGGCAGAATAATTAGGGAGATTATCAGCGCAGGTATTACTGTTTATTCCGCCCATACTAACCTTGATGCCGGCCAAAGGGGATTAAACCAGGTCCTGGCCGAAACTGTTGGTCTCCAAGATATTGAACCGCTGGATCAGTTTTATATGGAGCAACTCTACAAACTTGTGGTTTATGTTCCATTGTCTCATACCAATATAGTAAGGGAAGCAATTCTAACTGCCGGGGCAGGACATATTGGCAGATATCAGGATTGCAGTTTCTTTGTCCGGGGGACAGGTAGTTTTCGGCCGTTGGAAGGCAGCCAACCTTACATAGGACATCAAGGCGTGTTTGAAGAAGTAGAAGAAGACAGACTGGAGACTATTGTCCCAGACTCACTCCTTAATCGGTGTTTACAGGCCATGAAGGAAGCCCACCCTTACGAAGAAGTTGCTTACGACATCTATTCCCTGCAGGTAGATGGACAGGTACACAGCTTGGGTAGGATAGGAAGATTACCTGAAGCGACGACTTTAGATGACTTCTGCACCAGGGTAAAAGAAACATTGAGGCTTAACAGTCTGTCTGTAGCAGGAAACGTGAAAAAGAAAGTCAAGAAAATCGCAGTTGTAAGCGGGGCAGGGGCATCCTTAATAAACCAAGCCTGTAAAAAGGGATGTGATGTGATTTTAACTGGCGATATAAAATATCATGAGGCCAAGGATGCATTAGAAAGAGGTATTTGCCTAATTGATGCCGGACATCAGGGAACAGAGAAAATCATGGCCTCTTATTTATGTAAGCTGTTATCAATAGAAGCACAAAAACGTGATTTGTTGGTTGAAATATTATCGATAGAAAACAATGAAGTCCTAAAAATAGTCTAAATTTTTCGTATAAATAATTGAGATCCCCGTATTAACACTGGAATCGAAACTGAAGTCCGAAAAATAGGCGTTATTTATGGGTGGACATGTATAAAAATACGTTTGGATTGGTAGAATTAAGATAAAGGATGATCACCAAATCTAACTTCTTTAAGAAAAAAACTAAAAATTTATTAAAAAAATCGAAAAAAATACAAAATTTTTAGTTTTTTTAGAAGGATTTGCCGATTTAATGGGGAATGTAAACTTACGTCAAAAAAATATTAAGGGAGGATTAAGTCGTGAACAAATCGGAACTTGTGAAGGCTCTTGCTGAAAAAGCGGAATTCACACAAAAAGACGCTGCTAAGGCTCTAGAAGCAATGGTAGCAACTATCCAGGAAGCATTAGCAAAAGGGGACAAGGTACAGATCATAGGGTTTGGTAGCTTCGAAGTACGCGATCGTAAAGAAAGGAAGGTCATTAGTCCGGCAACCCGTCAGGAAATTACCGTCCCAGCTACAAAAGTTCCCGCATTTAAACCCGGCAAATCCTTGAAAGAAGCCATTGCAGTGAAAAAGGCCGCTCCGGCGAAGGGCAAAAAAGCTGCAAAGAAAAAGAAATAAGTTTATCAGCTAAAAGCTAATTCAAGGAGGTATACCTTTCGGTATACCTCCTTTTTTTAGAGAATATTAGCAGCTTTGATATGTCGAAATTATGAAAATACAAGTAAATCTATAAGCGGAGTTCTGTTTCGATAATCATCTATCTAGGATGCCAGTTGCCTGACACCTCCAGCGACCTAACCCGGGAGCGGGGCGGGCAACCTCGTAGCTCCTCTATTCGGTCTTGCTCCAGGTGGGGTTTGCCTAGCCAGACAGTCGCCTGCCTGCTGGTGAGCTCTTACCTCACCGTTCCATCCTTACCAGGGAAATCCCTGGCGGTTTATTTCTGTGGTACTAGCCTTGGGGTCGCCCCCACTGGACGTTATCCAGCACCTTGCCCTACGGAGCTCCGACTTTCCTCAGGTATCAACTACCCGCGATTATCCGATTTACTTGCGGCTCTTATTATACACGAGTTATCTATCGTTAACCATAAGATATGTTCCTCAAAAAACGAAATTATTTCTAATTTCTCAAAAAAAGTCTGGAATGATAGCAGGATATTGTTTGCTGTTGGAGAATAGAATACAAAGAGATTGGTAATAGGGGCGTGTATTATAATCTTGAACGATAAATGGTTGTTTTACACTACCTCAAGTTATAGAATAGCCATAGGATAATTTTCAGCAAGGGGGGGGTGAAAAAGTGTTAGCAATTTTTGCTTCAGAGGCAGCGGCAGGCCACTCGGCTGGAGGAGAAGGAATATTCTATAATCCACTAGTCCTATTAGTTTGTGTACTAGCAATAACCTACCTGTTTATTAAATTCTGTTCCTGGGCGAAGAATTTCCAATTGTCAGGTTCATTAAAAAAATGGGTCTTTATACTAACTGGTCTCGGAGCTGTTGTTTTTAATGTTCTTTACAGCATGGGGAACAAACAGATTACAGAGAGCGGTGATTGGAGCGGTGCAACCATCGCTGTAGTGGCTTCATTAGCGTGGGTATTAGTATTCGCATTCGTAATAATGGCTGAAACTAAACCCGAATAAATTAATTATTAAAAAGACGGCAGATGCCGTCTTTTTTTTGTTAAAATTAGGGATGATATTTATGCTTAGGAGTAGATAGGGATATGGCGGATTATATAAAAATGACTATAACCAAACCCGACGGATCAGAGCAAAGCTACTGGACTCAACCAGGGAAAACGGTATGGGAAGCTATGGAAATCATCGGTTGGGATACGATGGGATCATGTGGTGGTATGGGCACCTGTTCTAAGTGCAAATTCAGGATGAGCGGTCAGCTAAGTCAATTATCAGACAGCGAAAGAGAAAAGCTTATTCCCGAAGAGATCCGTAATGGGCATAGATTAGCCTGCATGGCAATTATGGAGGGGGATTTCGACCTCTACATAGACTATTGGCCGGGCGAATCTGAAGCCAAAACAGACTTGTTTGAACATCAATCAAAAACAGGAGGCAACTCGCATTTTTTTAACAAGGAGTTTTTTATACCCGGATTAGAAAAGGAAACGCCCGTCCCTATCTATGATAGAATACATCGCGCTCTGAACAATTATAGAATGGAGTTAACAGCGGATAATCTAAATTATCTGGGGGGCTTAGACCGCTTAGGGCGGCCCGCTATGGAATTATGGGCAACAATTATCGATGGGAAAGCCATTAAAATAGGACGTCAGCGGGAGAAAATATTGGGACTGGCTTTGGATATCGGCAGTACAAGCCTTTTTGCTGCTCTGATAGACTTGGAAGATGGTAAGATTACAGCCATTGCTTCACATGGTAACATGCAGCGGATTTATGGCGATGACATTATCTCTAGAGTAAATTATGTAAGGGAACATCAGGACGGATTAGCTGTTATGCAGCGTATTCTCATTAATAACATAGACAGCATGGTTGGGAAAATGCTAGCTGAAAGCGGAGCTAATCCGACCGATATTTATAAGGCTGCCGCAGTTGGGAATCCAGTTATGATGCATTTCTTAGCTGGAGTTACAACAGCCGGATTTGAGAAGGCACCGTACACAGGTAATTTTAGCGATGAACTGAACCTTTCTTTAAGAGACCTGGGTTTAAATGGCAGCCCGTATGCCAGAATTACTATTCTTCCCCAATTGGGTGGATTTGTCGGGGCTGATACTACTGCCTGTTTGCTGACTTTAAAACCCTACCTGGACAAAACATTTTTGCTTCTTGATATCGGTACCAATGGAGAGATTGTGCTGGGCCACCAGGGACGTATGTGGGCTGCTTCAGCAGCGGCTGGGCCAGCCTTTGAAGGGGGGACAATCACCTGCGGGATGAGAGCTAGTCAGGGAGCAGTGGATAAAGTCATATGGGAAGAAAATCAAATCGATTTACGCACCATCGGCGGAGGTATCCCAAGAGGCATCTGTGGCTCGGGGATTATAGACTTGCTTGCCATTCTACTGAATAATGATTTCATAGACCGGCAGGGGACGTTTACCCCCAAAGCAGAGTCTGTTTTCTCAATGAAAAAGGGAAAACGGGGACCGGAAATCATTCTGAACCATAATCAGCGTACATCATCTAATGATCCGCTGGTATTTAACCAGGAAGATATCAGACAAGTTCAACTGGCCCGTTCGGCTATTCGCACCGCAGTTGAATTACTAATGCAAAAAGCCGGTATCCAGGCCCGTCATCTGCAAAATGTATTCCTGGCAGGAGTATTCGGCAGTTATTTGGACCCTGCCAACTTGATGAGTTCTGGTCTGATTCCGGGGGTGAGTATTGAAAAGGTAAGAAATATTGGCAATGCTGCTGCTCAAGGAGCCATTATGGCTTTATTGTCACCCGAAAAACTAGCGGAAACAGATCGATTGAAATCGACGGTAGAATATGTAGAACTGGCCGCGCTTGATGAATTCCAAGCTTTATTTCTAAAAAATATTGACTTCTAGATATAATTCTTCTTATTCATATTAAACTAACTTGAAATGGCGGCTGGGGATGATTATACCAGTCGCTTTTAACATTGTTTATCAATATAGCTTATAATAAGCATGTTAAAATACTAAACTACAAAAGGGAGAAAAGACTCATGATTGACTATCATGTCCATGCAGTTGCTCATGGTGAGTTTGCATATACCCGGGAATGGATGGGCCAATTTATAGAACGGGCCTCTCAAAATGGTATAAACGAAATCGGTTTCTGTGAGCACAACGAATTTATTGATAGTGTTGATCTTAAGCTGTTCAAGGATATGCAAACCGAAAGAAAGCATGATATCGCCCTGAAATTTGGCGTAGAACTCGATTACTTTCCCGGAAGTGAAGCTAATTTAATCAAGTTCGTTCAAGCCCTTGATTACGATTATGTAATCGGCTCCGTTCATTTTATCGACGGCTGGGGTTTTGATCATCCAGACTTTAAGGGTGGATTTGAAGAAAGGGATATAGATGACATTTATGGCCAATATGCCGATATCCTGATGCAAATGGCAGCTTCAAACTGTTGTGATATTGTGGGACACATCGACCTGGTTAAGGTTTGGGGACATCGACCCCGCCGCAAGAGGGTTCTGAGTTATCTCGATCCGGTGTTAAAAGCAGTAAAATACTACGACCTGGCGATAGAAATAAACAGCGGGGGACTGCGCAAACCGGTAGAGGAGTTGTACCCGAGCTTAGAAATAATAGAAAGAATGTATGAATATAACATACCTATAGTCCTGGGCTCCGATGCCCACCACCCGGATCAGCTAGGGTATGGCTTGGCAGAGGCCTATCGCAGCGCTCGCTTGGCCGGGTATGAACGGTGTATTGTATTTAATCACAGAGAAAAATCAGTAGTTCGTCTGCAGTACTAAACAATAAGGAGTTATTCAGATTCTATGAGTCATATTGCTTTACTTATCATAAGTTTAGGGATAATACTAATTGGGGCCGAATTGTTTGTGAACGGAGTGGAGTGGCTGGGAAAGCTGTTCAACTTATCGGAAGGAGCGGTAGGAAGTGTCCTGGCAGCAGTAGGTACAGCTTTGCCCGAAACTCTGATACCCATAATTGCTATACTATTCGGCACAAACGGGGCTGGTGAGGATATCGGTATAGGGGCCATCTTGGGAGCACCCTTGATGCTTTCCACCTTGGCTATGTTCGTGACCGGGATTGCGGTGTACGTTTTTAAGGCCCGGCGCCGTACCGGGACAAAGGTTAACTGCGACTATTCCAGCATGAAAAGAGATTTACTGTTCTTCCTGATTATATTTACTTTAGCGATATTGGCAGGTGCCATACCGCCTAACCACCGTATTTGGCAGATAATCATTGCTGGTATCCTAGCTCTTTCCTACTTCTGGTATGTACATTTAATGCTGACTGAGGAAAGAGACTTGGAATCGGAATCAGCAATTCCACCTTGTTATTTTGCCTCCAAATATGACTTGCCACCAGCAAACCGGGTAGCGTTACAGGTATTGATTGCCCTGGCTTGCATAATCATCGGTGCGGATACCTTTGTCCACTCCATCAGCGCGGTGGCAGTTGCCTACAATGTACCTGCCTTTGTATTGGCCCTGATAATAACACCAATAGCTACCGAGCTGCCAGAAAAATTTAACAGTGTTATATGGATATCTCGTGAAAAGGACGGTTTGGCGCTGGGGAATATAACCGGGGCTATGGTTTTTCAGAGTTCTTTGATTCCCACCCTGGGAATATTAATGACAGATTGGCAGCTTAACCAGGGAGCTTTCCTTTCTGCCCTGTTGGCTTTGGCTTCATCAGGAATGTTGTATCTTTATCTGATGAGGGAAAAGAAAATGTCGGCTTTGGTTCTATTGCTGGGGGGAGGCTTCTATGCTGTTTTTCTGATAGCGGTCTTTAAAGGTATTATTACCGGATGATTTATACCAACGTTGCTGATGTAATATAAAATGTCCAAACGGATCGGGAGAAGGATTCTGCATTCTTACATACCTAAATGAAAGGTGAGAGGGAATACTGGTTATTGGTCAATATATCGTCATTGCAATTATTAATGTATACATTATTTCCGAGCCAAAACTATTTACATTGATAATTTAGAATTTATAATTTTGCATAGTCGAATATTCGCCAACAAAATAAACTATTTCCGAAGGAGGAAGCAGAAAAATGTCATACACTAGCGCCGTATTGGAAAAGGTAATGCAGAGGAATGCCCATGAACCGGAGTTCCTGCAGGCGGTAAAGGAAGTTCTGGAATCACTGGAGCCGGTTGTACAAAGGCACCCGGAATTCGCCCGGGCCGGGGTATTGGAAAGAATTGTTGAACCAGAGAGACAAGTAGTATTTAGAGTTCCTTGGGTGGATGATAGTGGTCGGGTACAGGTAAACAGAGGTTTCAGAATTCAATTTAATAGTGCTATTGGTCCCTACAAAGGTGGACTCCGGTTACATCCTTCCGTCAACATATCAATTATCAAATTCCTAGGTTTTGAACAAATATTTAAGAACTCACTCACAGGTCTGCCTATCGGCGGTGGCAAAGGCGGCAGCGATTTTGATCCCAAGGGTAAATCAGATAACGAGATAATGAAATTCTGCCAGAGTTTTATGACTGAACTATGCAGACATATTGGCGCAGACACTGACGTACCGGCAGGCGATATTGGTGTTGGCGGTCGTGAAATCGGCTATTTGTATGGGCAATACAAACGTATCAGAAACCTTTACGAAGGTGTTTTAACCGGAAAGGGTCTAAACTGGGGCGGAAGCCTAGCCCGTACAGAAGCTACCGGTTATGGATTAGTATATTTCACCGAAGAAATGCTGAAATCCAAAGGCCAATCCTTTGCCGGCAAGACCGTAAGCATCTCCGGATCCGGGAATGTTGCCATTTATGCGGCGGAGAAAGCTATGCAGCTCGGTGCCAAGGTTATAACCATGAGTGATTCCAACGGTTACTTTGTAGATAAAAATGGCATTAATCTTGATGCCATCAAACGGATTAAAGAGGTCGAGAGAAAGAGATGCAGTGATTACGCGGCTGAATGTGGCGCTGAATATTTCGAAGGCAACGGAATATGGACTGTTCCCTGCGACATTGCCCTGCCTTGTGCTACCCAGAATGAGCTCGACGAACAAGGTGCCAAGGCATTGGTAGCTAATGGTTGTATTGCGGTAGCAGAAGGTGCTAATATGCCCAGCACACCGGAAGCGGTTAAAGTCTTCATGGACAATGGAGTATTGTTTGGACCTGCTAAAGCCGCTAATGCGGGTGGTGTAGCAGTATCCGCTCTGGAGATGTCCCAGAATAGCATGAGATACTCCTGGACCTTTGAAGAAGTTGATGCCAAATTAAAAGATATAATGGTAAATATTTTTAAGATATCAAGCGAAGCAGCCAAGGAATATGGATTCGGAGACAATCTGGTAGCAGGAGCTAACATTGCTGGTTTCCTGAAAGTCGCAGATGCTATGACCTGCCAAGGTGTTGTATAAGTTAGATTCGGTAACACCAGTAGAAATGACAAAAGGAGCTTTCATTCCAGAAGGCTCCTTTTTTTTGTATTTGTGTAAATTAGATATTCACACTAATTATTACCATCACCGCGAATTAGGTGGTTGGTTGCCATCCAGGTTGCGGAAGGCTGTGGTTTTTGATAATCTTAGTAAAGCGCTGCCGCCGATTTAGTTTTCTGCATATGGACAGCATCTTATCTTTTTAGTTCAATGTTAATATCGATATCAAGTGACTGATTCATTTTGGAGGGGGAAAAAGATGTACAAGAGGATTATATTGACTGTTACCTTAGTGCTGATGGTTGTTCTAACTGGATGCCAAAAGCAGGCGGATTCCAATATAGCTACTGTAAATGGCCAGGCGATTACCCAGTCTGAGTATGATAAGTATTATAACCTCATTAAAAATAACTACGAACAGCAAAGAGGCAGCGCTCTGGACGAAACCGCGGATAAAGATCTGATAGAGACAATTAAGAGCAGTACATTCGATGATCTGGTAATGCAAAAACTGCTTCGGCAAGAAGCTCAGAAGCAGTCTATCACGGTAAAAGATGAAGATATAGATAATATACTTAATCCATTTAAGGAATCAAAAAATGCCGAGGAAGACAACGGCTATCAAAAATTTCTGGATTCAATGCAGGTGAGTGATAAGGATATTCGTAACCAAATCGAGATTAGCATCTTATACGACAAATTATTAGACAAGATAATAACTGATGTAGTCATAACCGACGAGGAAGTTCAACAATACTACAAAGAGAATGAGTCAATGTTTAAAGATCCAGGCGGAATTCAGATATATCATATCTTGGTGGATAGCGACCAGTTAGCCAAAGAGATTATCAGCCGGCTAAAACAAGGTGAAGATTTTGCAGCCCTGGCGGCTAAGTATTCGGCTGATCCGGGCAGCAAGGAAGAGGGCGGAGATGTAGGACTGGTTAATGAAAACACTAATTTTGTGCCTGAATTTAAAGCGGCCGCCTTGGCATTAAAACCTGGGCAGTTAAATCCCGTTCCTGTAAAAAGCGAATATGGGTATCATGTTATAAAGGCCGGTGACAAAGTCGCTCCTTCGCAGGTTTCTTATGATGAGGTTAAGGATGACCTGAAGAACCAGATGGAGATGGATGAAAAGAACAGTAAGTTTGAGGCATATCTGCAGAACTTAAAGGACAGTGCCGATGTAAAGGACTTGCGAAATAAATAACCGCGCTTTTCGGAAAGACAGCAAAAAGCCCACCAGTTGGATCTCATCCAATGGTGGGCTAAATAATTCATGGGGCAAAAACTGCTACTACACCAAGGTGCCATTCTTTTCGGCCTTAAGATAGGCCGATTCATATTCCTCAACCAGGGTATCCATCAATTGCTTGACCGGTACAATTTCCTTGCAGCGGAATACATTTTCCCCAGCAAACTCAAGCCCATTTTTCATATTGCCCTTTTGGGCATTGGTTAGGGCTAGGGCAATGCAGTACGGGCTTTTCTCTAATTGGCAGGTGGTAATGCAATGGTAAGGGCATTTAAAAGGCTTTTTCTTGCCAGCTTCCATGTTATCAATGAACTCGTTGCGCAGTGCTCGACCTGGCATACCTACCGGGCTTTTAATAATGACTGTATCCTCTGGAGTAGCATTAATATAAGCTTCCTTAAATTTGATTGAAGCATCACATTCATCGGTAGTCACGAACCTGGTAGCCATTTGCACCCCGGCTGCCCCCATCTGCAAGAATTTAAAAATATCTTCACCGGTAAAAATTCCTCCAGCAGCGATCACCGGGATATCTTTGTGGTATGTTTCAGTTATCGGCTTAATAGCCTGTATTACTTCGCGAACCAGGTTTTCCAAAGCATATTCTGGCTGGGTAAGCTGCTCCGGTTTAAATCCCAGATGCCCACCGGCCTTGGGACCTTCCACAACAAAAGCATCCGGTACATAATTGTATCGCTCCAACCAACGCTTACATATTAATACTGCCGCCCGGCCGGAAGACACAATAGGAACCAATTTCGTCTTATGTTTTTCCTGTAGAAATTGAGGCAGATTGAGTGGGAGGCCGGCACCGGAAAAAATAACATCTATGCCTTCTTCTAAGGAAGTTGAGACCATGTCAGTAAAATTCGAAAGAGCTACCATGATGTTGACACCTAAGATACCGTTGGTCTTAGCCCGGGCTTTGCGAATCTCATCTCGCATACGGCGTTTGCTGGCTTCAACATAATTAGAAAAACCATCAGGTTCAAGCATGCCTATTCCAGCAGCTGCGATGACTCCAATTCCTCCCTCCTGCGCTACAGCGGCAGCCAGACCAGAGAGAGAAACCCCAACTCCCATACCACCTTGTATTATTGGAATTTTGGCAACCAGATCACCGATATGTAGTTCTTTTAAATGCTTAGCGTTCATCAATATCCCCTTCTGGTATTGGTTTAGTCATTATGGAAAGTTATTATTCTCTTCTGCTGCATACATATTTCGATAAAAGACGTCCCCAAAATTCGGTTCTAGACACTACCGAGCATATTTCTACAACAATTGACGAAATGAATTATACCATAATGGTATCGAAATCATCAGATGATTTGTATACTTTATTGACAAGATAGCGCTACACTGTTTAAACTTATCCCATGTATAGATGCTTGGTGCTGTTTGCATGTATACATCTTACCGTAAATGCTTAGGGAAATACATAGAAAGGTATTTTAAGTCATGAAAGCTACTGTCTTAGGTTTGGGATACTATCTGCCGGAGAAAGTACTTACCAACAGGGATTTGGAAGGAATGGTCGACACCAGCGACAGCTGGATTGTAGAGAGATCCGGTATCAGAGAGCGTCACATCCTTAAACCGGACGAATGTTGTTCTACTATGGCTATTCCCGCAGCTCGGCGCGCCCTTCAAGATGCCAATCTAAACGCTACTGATTTAGATCTTATAATTGTAGGTACTGCTTCTGGAGATATGCAGTTTCCATCGACAGCGTGTGTTGTTCAAGCTGAACTTGGAGCAGTTAATGCTGCTGCATTTGACTTGGCGGCAGGTTGCACTGGATTTGTTTACGCATTAACTGTAGCCGAAAAATACCTCTTGGCATCAGATGCCAAATACATTTTGGTAATTGGATCCGAAGCGGTATCAAAGGTGCTTGATTTTACCGACCGCAATACCTGTGTGCTTTTTGGCGATGCTGCTGGGGCAGCGGTTTTGGGCAAAACTGAAGGTGAATATGGCATTCTTAGTACCTATTTAGGTGCTGATGGCAGGGGAGCCATGGATCTATACATGCCAGCTGGAGGTTCAGCTATCCCCGCTACATTAGAAAGCGTTCAAAATAGGCTGCATTATTTGCGCATGAATGGAACAGAAATATTTAAATTTGCCACAAAAATAATGGGTGAAACCAGCGACAAACTTGTTAATAAAGCCGGCTTGAGTTACCAGGACATCGATTTTTTTGTGCCTCATCAAGCTAATATCAGAATCATAACCGTTGCAGCCAAGCGAATGAAGATACCTATGGAGAAGGTGTTAGTAAATTTGGATCATTGCGGCAATACCTCTGCCGCTTCGATCCCTGTAGCTTTGGGCGAGGCCTACGAACAAAAACGTTTCCGCAAAGGTGATAACATTCTTATGGTAGCCTTTGGAGCTGGTCTGACGTTTGGCGGCGTAGTACTACGATGGGGGAGAGATTAGATGAAGATACATACCAGTATCTGCGATTTGTTTAATATCGAGTATCCACTAATACAGGGCGGAATGGCCTGGATCGCAGGAGGCCGGTTGGCAGCAGCTGTATCGGAAGCCGGAGGAATGGGTACGATAGGCTGTGGTAACGCACCCCCAACATGGCTGAAGGAGCAAATAGATATTGCCCGTTCAATTACTTCTCGTAATTTTGCAGTCAATCTGGTGCTGACCTCACCATATGTCAAAGAAAATGCCGAATTAATTATACGCGAAAAAATACCAGTGGTGGCTACGGGCGGAGGCAATCCCGGGCCGCTTATGGCTGGTTTTAAGGAAGCTGGTGTTAAGGTTATGCCAGTAGTGGCATCGGTGGCTTTAGCCAAGCGTTTGGAAAGGTTAGGCGCTGATGCTTTGGTGGTTGAGGGAGTTGAATCCGGAGGACATGTTGGTGAAATGACTACCATATGCATTGTGCCTATGGTAGCTGATGAGGTTAGGATTCCTATAGTAGCGGCAGGAGGAATAGCTGATGGCCGCGGAATAGTTGCGGCATTGGCCCTTGGTGCCCAGGGTGCTCAGATGGGCACCCGGTTCATTTGTGCTGTCGAAACTGATGTTCATCCAAATTATCAGGAGAAAGTGATAAAAACCAGGGATCGGTCAACCGTAGTCTGTGGGGAGACGACGGGGCATCCGGTTCGTGCCATACAAAATCCTTTCACACATGAGTACCTGAAGGCCGAGCGAGCCGGAGCCGATATAGAAATCCTGGAAAAACTGGGTACCGGGCGTTATCCTATGGCTGCGGTCCAAGGTGATATGCAGAATGGCAGCATATTATGTGGGCAGATTGTAGGCTTGGTCAAAAAGGTACAGCCAGCAGCCGAAATCGTACAGGAAGTGATGGCTGAAGCCGTTGAGCTGCTGCATAAACTGGGAGGTATTCCATGTTAAAACTAGCTTTTGTGTTTCCGGGGCAGGGATCTCAATACGTGGGAATGGGCCGTGAAATGGCGGAAACTTATAGCCAGGCAAGGCAAGTATTTGATCTGGCTGATAAAATATGTGGTTACAAACTAAGTACTTTATGTTTTGAAGGACCTCAGGAGCTTTTAAACCAGACCAGTTATGCCCAGCCGGCTTTACTGGTAACCAGCCTGGCTTGCATGGCTGCTGCCAGTGCTAATGATCTGCAACCTCAGTGTGTGAGTGGATTGAGTTTGGGTGAATATACTGCTCTGGTAGGAGCAGGTGCCTTACCTTTAGAAAAGGCATTGCCCCTGGTTATGAGAAGAGCGGAATTGATGCAGGATGCAGTTCCCCTTGGACAGGGGGCTATGGCGGCAATAATTGGATTAGACGATACAGTAGTGGAACAGGTTTGCAGGGAACAAGAAGGTCTGGTAACTGTGGCTAATTACAACTGCCCGGGTCAGCTGGTGATTTCCGGGGAAAAACCGGCAGTCGAATCCGCCGTTAACCGGTTAAAGGAAAAAGGCGGCAAAGCAATGATGCTAGCAGTTAGTGTTCCTTCGCACAGCCCTCTTATGAAGGAATGTGCGGCTAAATTTGCGGAGGCCCTAACCGGGATAGAATTTAACCAACCACTGATACCGGTCATTTCCAATGTAAATGCTCACCCCAACAGTGCTGCGGATATTCCGCAATTACTGGTGCAACAGTTATATTCCCCGGTTCGCTGGGAACAAGGGGTTCGCTATATGATGAACGTGGTTGATTACTTTGTTGAAATTGGTCCGGGGGCCAGCCTCACCGGATTAATCAGAAAGATAGATAAAAATAAGATGTTAGGGCAGGTTGACGATATTAAAAGCCTGAATAAACTAATGGAGAAGGTGAAATCTATATGAGTAACCAAGTGGCATTAGTGACGGGGAGTTCTCGAGGTATTGGCCGGGCCATAGCTATCGAACTGGCCAAGAAGTTTAAGGTGGCTATCAATTACTACGATAAATTTGACGATCAACAAAACCGATCCCAGGCTGAGGAAGTATTAGAAATTATTAAGCAGGCCGGTGGGGAAGGAATCGTAATTGGTGCCGATGTTTCAGATCCAGCCAGTGCACTGCAAATGGTGGAGAGCACCGTTGCCAACCTGGGCGGTATAGATGTTCTGGTCAATAATGCCGGTATCAATAAAGACCAACTATTATTGCGCATGACTGAGGCACAATGGTATGACGTAATAAATACCAATTTGTCGT